>CAMLHL010000021.1 GCA_946479855.1 uncultured Pseudomonadota bacterium | reverse complement strand
CCGACGCAATCTCCTTCGCCGCCGTATTGATCGCGTCCGTCGACTCCTTGATCGAGAAAATAATCTCTTGCAGGTTGTCGACCGTAGCATTCGCATCGTTTTTCAGGACCCCCAGCATGCCCAGGTAGTCGCTCCCGATTTTTTCGGTCAGGTTGCCTTGTGCCAGGCGCGAGAACATCGCACCAACGTCTTCCAGGGCACGGGTGTTCGCCTCCAGCAGGCTGTTGATGCCATCGGAGATTTGCTTGAAGAATCCGGTCATCCGGCCCGAGTCCAGACGCCGGCTGAAATCTCCCGAAGCAGCGGCGGCGATGATCCCCGAAACCTCGTTTTCAATCTGCACCTCGGTCGTCCGGTCGCGCCATTCGACGACAGTCCCCAAGCGTTCGCCTTGCTGGTTGATGATTGGACAGGCAACCAGCGAGAAACAGCGGCCACCAATGTTGATTTCGGTGCGGTAAATGCCTTTGAGTGCGGCCAGCAGGTTGCGCTGGTGGCTTGCCTGCTTGTGAAAAATGTCGAAGTTGGCGCCGAGAATGCCGTCAGCCCGGAAATTCGGCAATTGTGTCCTGATATCGCTCTCCGCCTGCCGCATCATCTCGAGCACGGAAACGTTGCAATAGACAATCATGCCGTCAGGATCGGCGACCATGACGCTATTCGATGTCACGTCCAGGGCGACCTTGATCCGCAGCGTCTCGTTGGCCGCCTTGCGATCAGCCTCGATCCGGCGCCTGAGCTCGGACTGCATCTTGTTCAGTGCGGCCATCAGGTCGGCCACCTCGTCCTTGCCCATGACCTCGATCCGGTTGTCCAGTTCTCCCGAAGCCACCGCATCGGCCACCTTCAGAGCACCGGCCAGCGGCCGGGTAATCGATCGCGCAAAAATGTATGAAAAAAAAGCGACCAGTGCCGTGACCAACGCCGCTATGCCAAGCATCAGCCGAGTGGTGCTTTCCTGGGTCTGTCGGGCGTTTTCGAACACCTCGCGCCCCGACTCGGAATAATAAAGACGCAAGGCTTCGGCGGCCGCACTGACTTTGGCATACGCAGGGCGGACGACGTTGGCATAGATATCCGCGGCGCGTGCATAGTCACCGGCTTTCAAGGCCTCACCGGCCACCATCAGTCCATCTTTGACGAATACAGCCCGGGCCTGTTCATAGACATCGGCCAGCTGGCGTTCCTCGGCATTCAGCGGACGCTCCCTGAACTGCTTCCATAACTCGCTGATCGCATCGCGATTCTTGAGAAGGGTATCGGTATGCACGGTCACGGGGTGATCATGTTTCGCCGCCTGAGCCCCCGACGGGTCGTGCAGCAACCCGGCGGTTATCTGCTGATTGTTCTCCGACATCAGCGTCTGGATGCGCAAGACGATGGCGCCGGGCTCCAGCTTGTCGAGATAGACGGCGGCAGTATCGCGATTCAGGTCGCGCATGCTAACGATCGCCATCACCACCACCACGGCGAACCAGAAGACCATGCCCACCGTCAGCCAAAAGAGACGGGTTCCAACCCGGAAGTTATTCAGCATTTGCAGCACTTTCAGGAGCTAGCTTGACACCGATGCCCCGTCGATCAGTTCCATGTCGGCACTGGTCATCAGGCGTTCGATATCGGTCACGATCATCATGCGCGAATCAATCGCCGCCAGACCAAGGATATATTTGGTGTCGAAAGACCCGGAAAAATCCGGTGCCGGCCGAATCTGCGAACGCATCAGCGAAATGACATCGGAAACGCTATCGACCACGGCGCCAACCACCCGGCCGACAATATTGAGGATGATCACGACGGTAAAAGGGGTGTATTCGATCTTGCCAAGATTGAATTTAATACGCAGATCAACGACCGGAACGATGATGCCGCGCAGGTTGATCACGCCCTTGATGAAGGGCGGCGCATTAGCGATCAATGTCGGCTGCTCGTAGCCGCGAATCTCCTGCACCTTCAGGATATCGATTGCGTACTCTTCACTGCCGAGGGTGAATGTCAGGTATTCGCAAGCCATCTGATCATCATCGCCCACGGCCGCACCGCCATGCGTCATCGCTTCCATCTCATACTCCTCGGTTCGCCGTCAGCCGGCTTTCTGCATACTCGTCTTGGCCATACCGGCAATCGCCGACACATCCAGAATCAATGCCACATGACCATCGCCCATGATGGTCGCTCCGGATATCCCCTGGACACGCCGGTAATTTGCCTCCAGGCTCTTGATCACCACCTGGTGCTGGCCAACCAGCGCATCCACGAACAACGCCGCCCGAATCCCATCCGCATCGATAATCACCATGATGCCCTGTGTGAAATCGCCGGAACCGGGCTTTAGATTGAACAATTCGTGCAAAACGACCACCGGCAGATATTCCCCCCGAACCTGGATGACCCGGGCCTGGTTGGCCAGCGTCTTGATGTCTCCACGCTGCGGCTGGAATGACTCGACGACGTAGGACAGCGGCAGGATATAGGTTTGCTCCCCCACGGCAATCGACATGCCGTCAAGTATCGCCAATGTCAGCGGCAGGCGAACGGTGATCCGCGTACCAACCCCCAGCATCGATTCGATCTCGACCCGCCCACCCATTGACTGGATGTTGCGACGAACCACGTCCATGCCGACCCCGCGACCGGAAACATCCGTCACCTGCTCGGCCGTCGAAAATCCGGCCTCGAAAATCAGGTTGAACACCTCGGCATCGCTCATCTGATCGGACACCGGCAACCCGCGCTCGCGCGCCTTGGCCAATATCTTGTGGCGAGGCAGACCGGCACCGTCGTCGCCAACCTCTATGACAATGTTGCCCCCCTGGTGATAGGCCTTCAGGGTAATTGTTCCGACCGGGCTCTTGCCGGCGGCAAGCCGCATCTCCGGCGACTCGATGCCATGATCCAGGCTATTGCGTACCAAGTGAGTCAGTGGGTCGGCGATCCGCTCAATCAGACCTTTATCGAGTTCGGTCGTTTCGCCGGCTGTCTTCAATTCCACCTGTTTGCCCAGCTTGCCCGAAAGATCGCGAACGACGCGCGGGAAACGGGAAAAGACGAAGGAAATCGGCATCATCCGGATGGACATGACCGATTCCTGGAGATCGCGGGTATTTCTTTCGAGTTGTGCCAGCCCGTTGACCAATCGATCCGGTGCCACGTCCCGCATCTGGGCAGCCGTCTGCAGCAACATGGCCTGTGTGATCACCAGTTCGCCGACCAAATTGATCAACTGGTCGACCTTTTCGATACTGACGCGAATCGAGGAGTCTCCGCTGACCGCCGCAGGCGAAGGTGTTTTGGCCAGGCGATTCCGCGGTTCAGCGACAGATGCAACACCAACCGCCGCCACTGGAGGCGTCGGCTGAGCAGGAGGCTCGCTGGCAGGCTGGCTAGCCGGAGCGAAGAGGCCAAACCCATCCCCCTCTTCGATAACAGGCGGAACTGGCGCCACTGTTGCCAAGGGAGCAAAAAAACCATAGCCGTCCCCTTCGGCACTTACGGCAGAAGTGGCGTCTGGCGAGCCGTCGGTGGCAACCGGCAACGGTTCAAAAAATCCATACCCATCGGTTTCCCCAGCCGCACTAGTGTCACTTGCTCCGGGTTTCGCCTCACTATCCAGCGGCTCAAAAAAACCATAACCGCGATCTTCGTCAGGCAAACCTGGAGACTGATCAAAGAAACCGAATGCGGAAATGCCATTCAAGGCAACAGATTTATCCTCGACAACCCGCCAGGCGCCATTCTCGGCGATGAAATCAATCTGATCGGCAAAGGATTCCTGGCCGGCCAGGGTTGTCAGGCGAAGCTGCCAGTAGCCGACCTTTTCTGCATCAGCTTTCGGCTGGCTGAGGATTTCCAGTCGGCCGAGTGACTGCAGTTCCTCAAGCAGGTTCGTTACCCCATTTCCATTGGCTGAAACTTCTGTCGGAACGAACTCGATATCGAATACGCGCGAGACTGCAACAGGCGCTGAGATGTCATTGACCAGCGTGGAGATGTCCGGACAAGAGGCTACCGTGGCTTGTATCGTCTCGCCGACCGAGAGTTGGCGTAACCGGGCGCAGATCGATTCGACTGCATGCTGATCGGCCTGGCCGCGCCCCTGGTGGGCTTCCAGCATGTCGCGCAACAGATCGCCGCAAACAAGGAAAGCGTCGACCATGTCGGGACGTAAACCAAGCTCCTGCTTGCGAATGCGGTCGAGCAGGTTCTCCAGAATATGCGTTGTTTCCGCCAGATCCGTGAACCCGAAGGTACCGGCACTACCCTTGATCGAGTGTGCCGCACGGAATATGGCGTTGAGCTGTTCAGAATCCGGATTCTCGATATCCAGATCAAGCAGAAGCCCTTCCATCGCAGCCAGGTGCTCGGCCGACTCATCAAAAAACACCTGATAAAACTGACTCATGTCGATAGCCATGCTCTCCCCCGAGCTCGACAGTCAAAAATCTGACAGTCGGAAATGGAATGCGAACCGCCTGCCTTTCGGCAAGCCTGTCGGCTTTGAGTCAGCCGATCACCTTGCGCACCACTTCAATCAGTTTTTGCGGATCAAAGGGCTTGACCAACCAGCCCGTAGCGCCGGCGGCCCGGCCCTGCGATTTCATGGCATCCGAAGATTCAGTAGTCAACATCAGAATCGGAGTTGCAGCATATTGTGGCATTCCCCGCAGGCTCTTGATCAAGGTCAGCCCATCCATACGCGGCATGTTCTGGTCGGTCAGCACCAGATTGACATTCTTGCCCTTGGCCTTCTCCAGGCCATCCATGCCATCAACAGCTTCAAGCACTTCGTAACCTGCGCTCTTCAGCGTAAAGGACACCATCTGGCGAATGGAAGCGGAATCGTCAACTGCAAGAACGGTTTTTGCCATTATTTCCTCGTAATCAATCAGAACAACTCGATTTCACCGCTGGCGAAGCCGGTTTGCGCAACGGGGTTATTATCTACTTTTTGTGACAAAAAGTGCAATTTTTGAGAAATTTGGTCAACGTGAGACCGGATGGCTGCCAGCGCACTCAAAGCTTCGGCCGGATTTGCACTATCGTGCAAGACGCCGCCCATCCGGCGTTCTTCCAAAATAATTTCATCGAGCACGTCAAGACGTTTGGAGACATGGCCCAGCAGCTGCGTCACCATGTCCTGGAACTGCAAGGAGATGATTGCCTGATTGACCGCCACCTCGACATGCTCGCCGATAACGTTGAGTTCGCTCACCGTTTCGTTGGTCCGCCGATTCATTTCATTGATACCGAGCATCGCAGCCTCGACATCGTTCTTCGACGTCAGGGCGAAGGTCATATCTGTTGCAGCCATCTGGTTAATGGCCTGCTCGGTCGCTTCGATTGTGCTCTGCATTTTCAATAACGAGCCACGAATCTGCTGGCTGAAGTGACTGGTCCGCCCGGACAAGTCTCGCACCTCATCGGCAACCACGGCAAATCCTCGCCCAGCCTCTCCGGCCCGGGCGGCCTCAATGGCGGCATTGAGCGCCAGAAGATTGGTCTGCTTGGAAATCCCCTCTATTTCCCCCAGCATGCCACGCACTTCACTCATTTGCGAAATGATCAGATCGGTCATTTCGACCAGCGACATGGCCAGCCGGGAATTCTCGATTACGCTATCCACGAACTTGCGAAGCGTATCAGAGGTCTTGGTGGCAAACTGCTGAAACTCGGATACCGAGCCACCGCTGCCATCGCCTGCGACAACCTGCAAACCCAGTTGCTGCTGGCGCTGTATCTGGGCATTCATATCATGAAAACTACTGACCAGTTTCTCGATCGCCTCGGTGAATATCACTTGGGCCCGGGCCACTTCTCCACGCATCTCTTCCACCTGCCGGGAAATCTCGCCCGATACGTGAACAATGGCTTCACCACCTTGCTCCATGATCTCGCGCCCCGTCTGCCCAGGAACATGCGCACCGATACCCTCGCCAACTGGTGCCCGCAGAACGGCACCAGCCACCAGGCAGCCGGCCAGGATCATCAACATGGCAAGCATTACTGCTGGCTGGCGCGCCCCCGGTTCAACGGCAAGCAGGACAGCTGCAACCATGGCCGTCAAACTGACACTGACCAACACGAACTTCGCATTACCGTTCATTACTCGCCCCGATTATTTTCGAACGAACCCCGTTCACCCAGCCGTCCCTTTGCCCACTCCCGGTAGCACCAGACCTTCGGGAAGCCCCTCATCCCCCCCGACATCCGTTTCAGGCCCCTCCTCTTGCAAGATGGCCCTTTCTGTTTTCTGATTCAGCACCACAATACTGATTCGTCGATTGATGGAATTCAGGGGGTCGTTTTTGTCGAATAGAACCGTCGAGGCTAGCCCAACTACGCGCAGGACCTTGCTATCGTCCATCCCGCCAGCCACCAGTTCCCGACGCGAGGCATTTGCCCGATTGGCGGAAAGCTCCCAGTTGGAAAATCCGACTTCACCACCAGAAAACTTCGCGGCATCGGTGTGTCCGGCCAGACTGATCCGGTTCGATACTCCATTCAACGCCTTGCCAATCTGGCGAAGAATATCCCGAGTATAAGGCTTGAGGTCCGCGCTGCTCGAATCAAACATGGGGCGATTCTGTTCGTCGACAATCTGGATACGCAAGCCTTCGGACGTGATATCGAGCAACATCTGCTTTTTGAATTGAGCCAACTGCGGGCTCTGCTCGATCATTTTTTCGATATTGGCCTTCAACGCCTCCAGGCGCTCCTGTTCTTTCCGACGAAACTCGGCTTGAGCCTCCTTGGAAAAGGAAGTGGATTTTTTTGCCTCGACATCACCACGCTTGACCTGGCCCGACTGGCGGGTCAAGTCCTTGCCCCCCCCCTGCAAGACGCTGCTTGCATCACCAGATCCGGCACCACCCTCATGCGAAACCTTGAGTGGGTTCTGGAAAAACTCGGCGATACCCTGCAAGTCGCCCTTCGCCGTCGAACCAAGCAGCCACATCAACAGGAAGAAGGCCATCATCGCCGTCACAAAGTCGGCATAGGCAATTTTCCAGGCGCCACCGTGTGCTCCACCGGCAACAACCTTTTTGCGCTTGATGACTATGGGGCGTGTGGAATCATCGCTCATTATTTTGGCCCATGGATTTGACCGGGCTTACTTGCCCTTGCGTGCCTTGAGTTCTTCCTCAAGCTCGATGAAGCTAGGGCGAACGCCAGCCCCCAATGTTTTCCGACCGAACTCGATGGCCACCTGCGGGGCATACCCGGACATGGAAGCCAGCAAAACCATTTTGATGGTTTTGTAGATGGTCGCTCCCTCATTTGCCTTTTGCTCCAGCAGCTTGGCGACCGGCTCGACGAAGCCATAGGAGATCAGAATACCCAAGAAGGTACCGACCAGCGCGCCCCCGATCATCTTGCCCAGCACAGCCGGTGGCGACCCCACGGAACCCATGACGTTGACCACCCCCATAACTGCAACCACGATACCAAACGCGGGTACGGCACCCGCGATATTCGATACGACATGTCCGGGTTCGGCTGCTTCATGGTGATGCGTCTCCAGCTCAACGTCCATCAAGCTCTCGATTTCCACCGTATTCAGGTTGCCACCAACCATCATCCGTAAATAGTCGGTAACGAATTCCATGACATGGTGATCATGCACCAGGCTAGGATATTTACTGAAGATCGGGCTGGCCTCCGGATTTTCGATATCCCCTTCGATGGACATCAAGCCTTCCTTGCGAACCTTGCCGAGAATCTCAAAAAGCATGGCCAAGGCATCGATATAGAACGCCTTGGTGTATTTCGATCCTTTGAGTATCCCGGGAACCGCCCCGACCGTAGCCTTGATGATCTTGATATCGTTTGCGGCCAGGAAGTAGCCGATCGTCAGACCGATAATCGCGACATATTCGGTCGGCACCCACAGGGCAAGCAAGCTGCCGTGAATGGCGTACGTACCCAAGGCCGCCGCCAGAATAACGACGTAACCGACAATCAGAAACATGCAAAGCCCCCTATCGCGACAGCAAGAACCGCCGCAGATCCGCTCGGTAATTGGTTTTCGCTATTGTAGCCACAGGCGTTGCCGGAGTGCAAAGAAAGAACCGTGGAATACCAGAGCAATCGCCAAAACGCGGTGCTAAACTCGATTACGTCAAAATAGGTGATTTTTAGCGTGATTGAACATTGCAACCTGTGTGGGTCGAAGGTTTCGTTTTGTGTTCCCCCCGGCGACTCCTTGCCCCGCCACGTCTGTGAAACATGCGGCCATATCCAGTATGAAAATCCCCGCCTGGTTGTTGGCTGCGTCGCCGAGTGGGAAGGAAAAATACTCCTTTGCCGGCGAGCCATTGAACCACGCCATGGATTCTGGACGCTTCCCGCGGGTTTTATGGAAAATGGCGAAACCACGGCACAGGGAGCCATTCGGGAAACGCTCGAGGAGGCTGGTGCACGGATTTCCGTTGAAGCTCCGTTTGCGCTGATTAGCATTCCGCACATCAGCCAGGTCCATCTGTTCTATCGGGGCCGCCTGCTCAGCGCCCATTTTTCAGCCGGCGAAGAAAGCCTCGAAGTGGCCTTGCTTCCTCCCGAAGATATTCCTTGGAACGACTTGGCATTTCCCAGCATCAGCCTTTGCCTCGAGCGCTATCTGGACGATCGCAACACGGGCCACTTCGGCTTCCATGAAACCGAACTGAGCCCGCCATAGACTGTTATTCAGCCAACCGATATTCCACAGGCACGACAATCCGAAATTCCCTGCCTTGCAAGACAGTAGGAATCGCGGCGATTTTTACCGCCTGCCCGATCATGTCCACTGCCTGAAAGTCGAGTACATCGTGACCGCTGGAACGTTGCAGAGATATTTTTGGCCGATCTGCGGCAAGGGACATTGAGATCGCGACCCATACAGTTCCCTCCTGCGCTTGAGTCTTCGCAACAGCTGGGTAACTTCTGAATTGACGCGCCAGACGCGCCACGTTCAGTCGGTACTCCCTCTCACCTTCGCCAGATGCTGCAGAAGTGGTCACGTTGTCCTGCGCACCTTGATCCTCTTTTTTGTCGAAAGCGGTGATTGCAACGGTCGACGGCAAAAACCGGTACGAATCCGAAGACTTCGGCAATCGACCAGGCAAAGCGGCGCTTTGCCGATCGGCGCGAACCATTTTGTTATCGACAGGCCCTTTTCCGATGATGACGGCAGTGTTTATCTGGGGAAAAGTGGCTTTTCGGAGCGCCACTCGCAGGCCAACAGCATGCCCCTGGGCTGAATCCGCCCCGGACAGCAGAGGTCCAAGCGAGACCAAAACGGCAAGATGCAGGGCTAGGGAAATAAACAAGGCGCGACGCATGCGCCAGTAATATCTCGTTCCGTCAAAAAAACAAACCCCTGACGGAATCTCCGGACAGGGGTTCAAGGATCGACACCGCTCAGCGAGCAGCCCGACCGGAGACTCTATTACTTGCCGAGTCTGCGCGATTCTTCGTCAATCTTGCGCGAGTACAGTTTGGCCATCACGCCGCCGATCACCAGAACGCCAACAATCACGACAAGGCTCATCAAGCCGATATCGCTGCTAATCAAAAGTTCCCACGCCATAAGTCACCTCCCAGTAACAAACAAAGAAATCATTTATCCGCCTTCGCCATCAGGCGCAGCGGCTCTTCGGAATCTGCCTGCCACTCCCCTTGAAGGCGCCATTGACCGGCAGGATCTTCAATCGACACAAGCCAGCGCCCAGCGATATCTCCAGTCAGCTTGCCGGTATAGAAGCCCGGGGCTTCAAGGACCATGGGGATCGCCTGGTCCTGGCCGGCCCGGGTCGGGTGAGCCAGGCGGAGGGTGATCGCCTGCGGCAGCTTCGCATCGCCTTCCGCCCCCAGCAGCAAACGGATATTGGCACCAGCACGCATCACATCAGCATGCAAGCCCAAGTGACTTGCCTGCTGATTCCTGTGCAGTTGCTGATTGACCGCCAATCCCTGCTTGTAATAATCGTCGGTTACCAGACCGTCATTGCTCACCACAGCAAGCCACAAGGTCATGACCCCGGCGACGATTACGACAGCGGGGCCTGTCATCAGTATCCACGGCCAGCGTTCCTTGTACCAAGGCTGCTTATCATTATGCAGAGTCATTGCGTTACTCATGTCAGGGCATCAGGAAGGAGGCTTTTTCATGAACCGCGATCTTGTCGTGGTTCTGGGCCTTGATATCAAAAAAGATAGTATTGGCGCCCGTTTTTCCCGACTCCGGCGGCACACGAACGACCACTGTGATTTCGTGATTTTCAGCACTACCCACTTCGACAATACGGTCGCCAACAAGCTCGATCCCATCCATCCCCTCGACGGAAAGGGCATAGCGCTTCGGTTCTTCGGTGGTATTCATGATCTTCAGGTTGTAGATGTTCTCGATCCGCCCATCCTCCGCTTCCCGAGCGAGAACCGAGCGGTCGCGGATAACATCCACCTTCAACGGAACGCGCGTCGCCAGCGACCAGATCGATGCGGCGATAATCGCCACCAAGATCGCGGTATACAAGGCAATGCGAGGGCGCAGAATATGCGCCAGCACTTCCTTCGGACCAAAATGTTGCGCCAGCGCATTCTCGGTCGTGTACCGGATTAGCCCTCGCGGCAAACCCACCTTATCCATCACCGGATCGCATGCATCGATGCAGGCACCACAACCGATACACTCGTACTGTTGCCCCTTGCGGATATCGATGCCGGTCGGACAGACCGCCACGCACAAACCACAATCGACGCAATCACCCAGGCTGGCCGTTTTCGCATCCACGCCCTTTTTACGTGCGCCGCGCGGCTCACCGCGCTCCGGATCATAAGTGATGACCAGGGTATCCGGGTCAAACATGACGCCCTGAAAGCGTGCATAGGGACACATGTACTTGCAGACCTGCTCACGCAGAAAACCTGCCTGCATGTAGCAGAAACCGCCATAGAAAAACGTCCAGAACAACTCCCAGCCGGAGAGGTTGAACGGGAGCGCCGCCAACAGTTCCTTTACTGGCGTGAAATAGGCCACCAGCGTGAACCCTGTCCACAAAGAGATAAGCAGCCAGATAGCATGCTTAATCGCCTTGAGACGGAATTTACGCGCCGTCATCGGCCCCTTGTCGAGCTTCATGCGGGCCGAACGGTCGCCTTCGATTCGGTTCTCGACCCACATGAATATTTCGGTATAAACCGTTTGGGGGCACGCATACCCGCAGAACAAACGCCCCGCCACTGCAGTAAATAGAAACAGGGCGTAGGCCGAAACAATCAGCAAGAGCGCAAGATAAAAGACATCTTGCGGCCACAGGACAAGTCCGAACAGATAGAACTTGCGCTCAACCAGATGCAGCAAAACAGCCTGCCGGCCATTCCACTCCAGCCATGGCGCACCATAGAAGAGAACCTGGGTGAACAACACCAGAATCCAGCGCCAGTTATTCCACCAACCCTTGACTTCCCGGATATAGATTTTCTTGTGCTTCTCGTAGAGCGACACTACGGCTGGCGGGTTGGCAGCCTGTGCGGAAGAGGTATTCTCGGTAGATTCCATGGTTATCTTATCGGTATCGAAATTGCGCCAGAGGGAAATTGCGCAGTAAATTCACAGACGCAATTTTGATACAGATCAGCCAATGCTTATACAAATAAAGCAGGGCGGCACAAAGCCGCCCTGCCTTTTCTAATTACTTGGCAGCTTGACTCAAGCTGAACACGTAAGCAGCCAGCAGATGCACCTTGGCGTCGCCCAGGAAATCCTTCCAGGCCGGCATCTGGTTCTGACGACCCTTGGTGATCGTCTCGGTGATGGTGGCTTCGGAAGAGCCATACAACCAGACCTTGTCAGTCAGGTTCGGGGCACCTACAGCCTGCGTCCCCTTGGCCTCAGGACCGTGGCATCCGACGCAACCGGCAGAATTGAAGGTTTCCTTGCCTTTGCCGGCACGAACGGAATCATGCGGCAGACCGGACAGCGAGCGGACGAAGTTGGCCAGATCCTTGATGGTATCAGCACCAAGCTGCTCATGCGGAGGCATGACGCCCATACGGCCATTGGCAATGGTTTCCTTGATCTGCTCCGGTTCACCGCCATACAGCCAGTCGCCATCAGTCAGGTTCGGGAAGCCCTTGGCGCCACGCGCATCAGCACCGTGACACTGCATGCAATAGGTCAGGAAGAGGCGCTTGCCCATTTCCATGGCCTGCTTGTCGGCAGCAACAGCCTTGACGTCCATGGCCATATATTTGTCGAACAGCGGCTTGACTGCAGCATCCATTTTATCAACTTCAGCCTTGTGCTGGCCAACTGCCGTCCAGCCCAGCATGCCCTTGAAATTACCGAGGCCTGGATAGAGAGACAGATAGACAAAAGCGAAGACCACGGTAATGACAAACAACCAGCTCCACCACTTGGGCATCGGGTTGTTGTATTCCTCCAGGGTTTCATCCCAGACGTGCCCCATGGTCTTGCCCGGGGTGAACGTCGCTTTGCCCTGAACGATCAGCAATACGGCGCAGGCAAGAATACTACCCACGACGATCACAATCACGTACAGGTTCCAAAAATCGCTAACGAAATCGCTCATTTGCTTTCCTTTATATCAGCGCGGGGAGACGTGCTTGACGCCTCACCTTCGTCATCATGTTCTGCGAACGGCAGGTTGGCAGCCTCCTCAAAGCCCTTCTGACTGCTCTTGCCGTAAGCCCATCCGACAATCCCCAGAAAGCAAAGCAAGCCGAGGACTGTCGTCATGGAGCGCAGATCGTTGATGTCCATGGCTATTATTTGACGTTCTTCAGCGCCGTCCCCATGCCCTGCAGGTAGGCGATCAGGACATCCAGCTCGGTCTTGTCGCCGATGGCAGCCTTGGCACCCTTGATATCCTCATCCGTATAGGTCGGGATACCACGAGCATTGGCGAAACCACGCATGACCTGCATCTTTTTCTCGATGTCGACACCAACCGAATCCTTGGCCTTGGTGTTTGCCAGGAAGGCAAATGCCGGCATATTCGATTCAGGAACCACGTCGCGCGGGTTCATCAGGTGGGCACGCTGCCATTCGTCGGAGTAACGGCCACCAACACGGGCCAGATCCGGACCAGTACGCTTGGAACCCCATTGGAACGGGTGATCGTAGACATACTCGCCGGCCACGGAGTAATGACCGTAACGCTCGGTTTCAGCGCGGAACGGACGAATCATCTGCGAGTGGCAAAGGAAGCAACCTTCGCGGACGAAGACGTCGCGCCCAACCAGACGCACCGCATCGTAAGGCTTTACACCTTCAACCGGCGTCGTAGTCGACTTCTGGAAGAACAGCGGAACGATTTCGAGCAGACCGCCCCAAATCACGGTAAGCAGCGTCAGCGCAATCAGCAGGCCTACGCTTTTTTCAATTTGCTCATGCTTAAGCATTGTTATCTCTCCCTAATCAGGCGTGATGACCAGCCGGAGCGATCACCGGCATATCCTGAGTCTTGCCGCCAGCCATGGTCTTGAACATGTTGTAAGCCATGATCAGCATACCGGACAGGAACAGGACACCACCCAGCCAACGGATCGCCCAGAACGGATATGAGCCCTTGACGGATTCGACGAAGCTGTAAGCCAGCGTACCGTCGGCATTCACCGCGCGCCACATCAGGCCTTGCATCACACCGGCAATCCACATGGAAGCGATATACAAAACAGTGCCGATGGTAGCGATCCAGAAGTGGGTCGTGACCAGCTTGGTGCTGTACATCTCGGACTTGCCGAAGAGACGGGGCAGCAGGTAGTAGATGGAACCAATGGAAACCATGGCCACCCAGCCGAGCGCACCGGAGTGCACGTGACCGACAGTCCAGTCCGTGTAATGCGACAGGGCGTTCACGGTCTTGATGGACATCATCGGGCCTTCGAAGGTAGACATACCGTAGAAGGACAGGGAGGTAATCAGGAATTTAAGGATAGGATCGTCACGCAGCTTATGCCAGGCACCGGACAGGGTCATGATGCCGTTGATCATGCCACCCCACGACGGAGCCAGCAGAATCAGCGAGAAGACCATGCCGACGGACTGGGTCCAGTCAGGCAGCGCGGTGTAGTGCAGGTGGTGCGGACCCGCCCACATGTAGGTAAAGATCAGCGCCCAGAAGTGAACCACGGACAGACGATAGGAGTAAACCGGACGACCAGCCTGCTTCGGCACAAAATAGTACATCATGCCCAGGAAGCCTGCGGTCAGGAAGAAGCCCACCGCGTTGTGGCCATACCACCACTGAACCATGGCGTCCTGAACACCGGAATATACCGAGTAGGACTTGGTCAGCGTGATCGGCATTTCCATGCTATTGACAATATGCAGCAGTGCCACGGCAAGAATGAAGCCACCGAAGAACCAGTTTGCCACGTAGATATGGGAAACTTTGCGAACGGCGATCGTGCCGAAGAATACCAGCGCATAAGAAACCCAAACCAGGGCGATCAGAATATCAATCGGCCATTCCAGTTCGGCGTATTCCTTGCCGGTGGACATCCCCAGCGGCAACGTGATGGCAGCCAGAAGAATAACAATTTGCCAACCCCAGAACGTAAAAGGAATCAGCGGACCGCCCCAAAGACGGACGTGACAGGTGCGTTGGACACACCAGTAAGACGTTGCAAACAAAGCACAGCCACCGAACGCGAAGATAACCGCGTTGGTATGCAACGGACGCAAGCGCCCAAAGTGAAACCAGGGGCCAAAATTCAGCTCCGGCCAGACCAATTGCGCTGCAATGATGACACCGACAAGCATGCCGACGATGCCCCAGATGACAGTCATGACGGCGAATTGCCGTACGACCTTATCGTTGTATGTGGTTTGCGTTCCAGACATGAACCCACCTCTCGTTAATAAAAAACGGAATGCCCACCTCCCTGAACCCAAGGGGACACATAGAAAGCGATGGTATTCTAGTCCATAGGCTGCGTTTTGACCTAGATCAACCTACCGATTATCTAGATCAAATTAGCCCGAAATGCCTAGCAGGCTTGTCAAATTGACGACGCGTAGACAAAAAAAGGGTGCGTCGCAACGCACCCCAACCCCAACAGAGAATTACTGCGAAGCTCTCACTTCACATGGCGAGCATATTGCCCGCAAGCGATACCTCGCACGTTGACGCAAGTCAAACTTTCTCCGTTTTATTGGCCTCATCCGGAGCGACCGGCGGCGGCTTTGGGTGGTCATCATCCATCAATATCCGGAACCCCGGGCCCTCAAGGTCATCGAACTGCCCGCTACGGACCGACCACCAGAAGGCAATAGCAATGCAGAATACAAGAATGACCGAGACCGGAATCAGCAGGTAAACACTTTCCATCAGTCCGTCTCCACGCGCTGGATGCGCAATGAATTAAGCACGACCAGCAACGAACTGGCCGACATGCCGATCCCCGCCAGCCAGGGCGTCACATAGCCGGCAATGGCCAGGGGCAGGGCCACGAAATTGTACGCGAAGGACCACCACAGGTTCTGGCGAATCACCTGCAGGGTTCGCCGCGCACGCCGCAAACCGTAGCGCAGGTGATCCAGGTTTTCCGAGAGCAGGACGAAATCGGATTGTGTCCTGGCCAGCTGGGCACCACCACCCATGGCAACCGACACCTGGGCCTGGGCGAGTACCGGCGCGTCGTTAACGCCATCTCCGACCATCGCCACCACGGCCCCGGCAGCCTGCAGCTCCTTCACGCAATCGTGCTTGCCCAGGGGAGTCACCCCGGCCCGGACGTCATCGATCCCCAGTTGCCCGGCGACACGCCGGGCAACATTGACCGCATCCCCCGAGAGCAGAACGACTTGCTTGCCGACCGCACGCAACTCGGCAATCAGGGCGGCGGATTCCGGACGAATCTCGTCGCCGATCCGAAAAAGAGCCAGGCAGCGCTGCACATCGCCAAGCACGATCACCGTATCACCGCTTTCCAGCCATGCCGCTGCAGCTTCCGGCAACTTTGCCGCTCCCAAACCGAGTGCGTAGGCTGGTCGCCCGATCCGACAGCGCCGCCCGGCAACTACGGCTTCAATACCCTGACCCGGCTCATTCAGCACGCCATTCGTCTCCGGCAAGTCATCGCCGGCAGCGCGACACAAGGCGGCGGCTACCGGATGCTCGGAGGAGTGCTCGAGGGCCGCGGCCAGGGCGAGACACTCCTCTCGGCCCAGGTCGGCCGTCGGCAGAATGTCAAGCAGATGCATGCGCCCGGTCGTCAAAGTGCCGGTTTTATCGAAGACAAAATGACTGGCCCGGGCCAGCGTTTCGATGGCATGGCCGCGGGTTACCAGCAAGCCATCCTTGGCCAGGGCACCGGCCGAGACGGTCAGCGCGATCGGCGTTGCCAGCGAAAGCGCGCACGGGCAAGTGACGACCAGTACCGAAACGGTTATCCACAAGGCCTTCGAGGGATCAACGAAATACCAACCAACTGCGACGAGAATGGCCACCCCGAGCAGGGCCGCCACAAAATAGCTGGCAATCCGGTCAGCCAGCTCGACGATTTTTGGCTTCTCGGCAGCGGCACGCTCCATCAGCTGAATGATGGCCGACAAGCGGGTACTTTCGCCAACCTGCTCGATCTGAACAACCAGCGGACTCTCGGCATTGATCGAACCGCCGGTTAGCGGCTCCCCCGGCGACTTGGCCACCGGCTTGCTCTCCCCGGTCAACAGCGATTCGTTGGCGCAACTGACCCCGTCGATGACGCGCCCATCGGCCGGCACGATATCGCCAGCCCGCACCAAGACATAATCGCCCGGACGCAGATCGGCGACCACGCACTGCTCAATGCTGCGGTCGACGGGAAATTTCGGCATTTTTTGTGCAAAAGCCGGCAGCAGTTTGGCCAAGGCCTCGGTGACGCTGAGCGCTTTCTGGCGTGCCGTCATTTCCAGATAACGCCCGCCCAGCAGGAAGAAGACGAACATTGTCACCGAGTCGAAATACACCTCGCCAGACTGCAGCAAAGTTGCCCAGCAACTGGCGACAAACGCCGCCCCGACGCCGAGGGCCACCGGCACATCCATGCCGACCCGGCGCAGCTTGATGTCTCGCCAGGCATTGCGAAAGAACGGTGCCGACGAATAGAAGATGACCGGCATGGTTAGCAGCAAACTGGCCCAGCGCATCAGGCTCTCGATGTCCGCCGTCATGTCGCCGTTGGCGATGTACACGGGATAGGCATACATCATCACCTGCATCATGCCGAAGCCAGCCACCCACAGGCGCCACAGTGCATCGCGGCGCTCCTTGCGGGAAATTTCCTCGTTCTTGGCAGCATCGTAAGGATAGGCGCGATAGCCGATGGCCGCGATGGCACCCAGGATATCGGAGAGCTTGACGCGACTTTCGTCCCAGCGCACCCGCGCCCGACGGGTTGCATAATTGATGTCGATCGCCGTTACCCCCGGCAAGCGGCCGACATGCTGCTCGTTCAGCCAGATGCAAGCGGCGCAGGTAATCCCTTCGAGCAACAGAGAAGCCTCTCGCTCGTTCGCGCCGAGTTCCTTGACGAAGCTTTTCTGAAAATCGGCATGGTCGAACAGAGCCAGCTGATCGAGAATCGTCGGCATTGCCTCGCGCGGCGATTCGGGCAAGGCGTCGCGGCTCCGGTAATAATCAGCCAGTCCGTTTTCCACAATCGACTGCGCCACCGCCTGGCAGCCGAAGCAACACATTGCCCGCGGCTCGCCGGCGACCGTCACCGACAGATTGACATCTTCGGGAATGGGCAGGCCGCAGTGATAACAGGAGGCTTGGGGCATACAAATAAAAAGGCACCGAAGTGCCTTTTTGAGCAAGGGCGGAGCCGAAGTATAGTTTATTTGCCCGTCGACCGTGCGCCCGCCGGCCACGGAAACCTCCTTGTCAAACAGCCAATTAATACCCGGAAAGTGGGATGGCTGGGATGGGGATAGATCGTTGACCTCTGTCGCAATCAGGCCGATATTCTGAGACTCAGGGAACTCGATAGAGCAGGTTATCCAAAAATGTCGGACCGGCGATTGCACGACACAATCGGGCCAACAGTACTGATTGTCGATCCTTCGGCAGGAAGCCGTGCGCAGATCTGCAACTGCCTGCAGCAACTCCCGAATGTTCGTACCATCGCCAGCGGCGACGGCGAACAGGCGCTGCGGATATTCCAGGAGTCCTGGCCCAGCCTGATCCTGCTGGATACCAAGCCGCAAGGTATGGATGGCATGACCCTTACGCGGAATATCCGGGCCAGGGAGCAGTCGCGAAACGAAACCGGCGTTTCTCCGTGGACCCCCATCGTTTTTCTATCCTCGCTCGCCGACGAAGACTTGCTGATCGAAGGCATCCTGGCCGGCGGCGACGATTTCCTCTGCAAACCGTTATCGGAAGTGGTTTTGCTGGCCAAGGTCCGGGCGATGTTGCATATCTCCACCCGGCAACAGGAAATTTGCCAGGTACACCGCCAGCTCAAGGCAATCGCCATCCTCGACAGCCTGACCGGCGTTCCCAGCCGGCACCATTTCGACGACACGCTGACTTCTGAGTGGAAGCGCTGCATCCGGACCGAGAGTCCGCTCAGCATCATTATCAGCGACATCGATTTCTTCCAGCAATTCAACAACGTTTACGGATACCCGGCCGGCGACCTCTGCCTCAGAGCGCTGGCTGGCTCGCTCAGCGAATCGTTGTTCCGCACCGAGGATAGCGTCGCCCGTTACGGCGGTGAAGAATTTGTCGCCATCCTTCCCGGTACCGATGCCTTGGGCGCCTGCGCGGTGGCCGAACGCATGCGCCAGTCGACCCACAACCTCTGCATTCCACACGCATACGGCATAAATGGCCAGGTTTCCTGCAGTTTTGGCGTTGCCAGCATGCACCCGAGCATCGACAAAACGCCGCAGCAATTGCTGCGCGCGGCGGACAACAGCCTTGGGATCGCCAAGAAAGCCGGCAGAAACCGTATTGCGCTGCTTCCCGACTGAATGGCGCCCCCAATCACCAGTCCGTACCCATAAACGGGCAAAATGCCGAAACGCAACATTAGCGTGGCGCAGCAGCAGTGCTGACCACTTCGCATCCCCGCTCGCCGCCGACCAATAAAGGAAATTCTGATCCCAAGTCCGGATCACTTACCATCGCACTTTTCATGGCTATCAACCCAACACCGGCCAGCCGCAGGCACAGTGCGGCGCCCGGTAACAACCGACTCGCAATGACTGACCTCACCCTCGCCACTCGCCTTGTTGACACACTGCCGCACGGACACGACGGCCTTTTCAATCCCTGGAAGGACACCTCGGAAGACGATCTCCCCCAGAACACCCCGGCCGCTCGGTTGCTACGCCTGGCACAGCACTTGGCAGACTCGCCGGCCTTCATCTTGTGCGGCGAAGCCCCGGGCTATCAGGGTTGCGTACGCAGCGGCATCGCCTTTACCAGCGAGCGACTGCTGATCGAGGGAGCTATTCCCCGGGTGACCAAGGTCGATGGGCGCCTGACAGAGCGCAAATTGCCGTTCTCCGAGCCCTCCGCAACCATCGTCTGGAAGACCCTTTACAAGCTCGGCATCGCGGAACGAACGGTGCTCTGGAATGCCGTGCAACTGCATCCGCACAAACCTGGGAATCGCCTGACCAACCGCACGCCAACGCCAGCGGAAATCGCCCTGGGGGCCCCGGCGATGCGCCTGCTGGCAGAGGCTTACCCAAAGGCCAGGATTGTTGCCGTAGGTCGAAAAGCAGAAGGCTTGTTGACCGGGATGGGGATCAGGCTGGCCGGCGCCGTGCGGCACCCGGCAAACGGAGGGGCGAGCGCATTCGCAACCGGGCTGGCTGCTTTGTGGAAGAATGTCGATCGCTGAGGCTTCAGGTTTTCACGACCTAGCCGACGCCGCAAGCGGATTGGCCTGCCAGGAAAACATCGGGCAGCGCAACGCTTAATTGCCCGTCGATGAACCGACAAGACCACTGCTCGGCGACGAGGGGTCAGCCGAGTACAGCTTGCGCGGCATGCGCCCTACCAGATAGGCCTCGCGGCCGGCTTCGACGCCCTTCTTCATGACGTTGGCCATCAGTACCGAATCCTCAGCGTGGGCGATGGCGGTGTTCATCAGCACGCCGTCGCAGCCCAGTTCCATGGCAATGGCTGCATCCGAGGCGGTACCGACGCCGGCCTTGACGCCAGAGACGCCAACCGCGCCGATGACTAAACGTCGACCATAATCGGCTCGCCCCCTTCCAGCGGCACCACCGGCATTGCCAGCGTAGCGAAACAGCCGTTTTGATCATCTCCTCAAAAGTCTTGCCTGGCTAACCGCTCAGGGCGCAGGTCCGAGCCCTAGCCGGCGCCACGAGATCACTCACAGCGGGGTGCCATCCGTGCGCTGCAGCCATATGGTGTGCCCGCCGGCGCTACCAATGGCGATCCTGACCGCCCAGCCGCAAGCTACGGCTTCGCTCTCAGTCATGGCTGCGATGCGTTTGACGTTTGCCAGCATCAGCACCTGGACTTCTTCCATCCTGTCTCTCCTTATGGTTTAAATTGGACCGCCTCAGACGACGAGAATCGCCCGGAAATCATTGACGTTGGTCAGCGTCGGCCCGGTGACCAGGGCATCGCCCAGTGCTTCGAAAAAACCATGACCATCATTGGCGTCGAGGCTGTCGCGCGGCTTGATGCCCTTGGCCCAGGCGCGCTTCAGCGTGCACGGCGTGACGAAGGCGCCGGCGATTTCTTCCTGCCCATCGACACCATCGGTATCACCGGCCACGGCGTGCACGCCGTTTTCACCAGCGAGACCAATCGCCAGCGCCAGCAGAAACTCGACGTTGCGCCCGCCCCGCCCGTTGCCGCGCACGGTAACCGTCGTTTCGCCACCGGAAAGCAGCACGCAAGGAGGGGCCGCCGGCTGGCCATGGCGGGCGCTCTCCAAGGCGATGCCGGCCATCACCTTGCCGACCTCGCGCGCCTCCCCCTCAATGCTGTCGCCGAGCAGCAGCGGAGTGATCCCGGCGGTGCGGGCGACTTCGGCAGCGGCCGCGAGGGCCATTTGCGGCGTGGCGACGAGGTGCGTGCTCACCCGCGCCAGGCGCAAATCGCCCGGTTTGACCGTCTCGCCCCCCCCGCTTTCGAGCAGGTAGCGAGCCCCGGCCGGCAGGTCGATGCCGTACCGGCGAACAATCTCCAGCGTATCGGCGCAGCTCGTCGGGTCAGCAACCGTCGGACCGGACGCGATGTCCATCGGATTGTCGCCGGGGACATCGGAAATCAGGAGATTGACCACCTGGGCCGGATAGCAGGCGGCCGCCAGCCGCCCCCCCTTGATCGCCGACAGGTGACGGCGCACGCAATTCATTTCGGCGATGTTCGCCCCGGACTTGAGCAGGGCGCGATTGATCGCCTGCTTGTCCTCCAGCGAGATGCCCTCGCCCGGCAAAGGCAGCAACGCTGAACCGCCCCCCGAAATCAGGCAGATCACCAGATCGTCCGGACCGAGGCCACCGACCAGCGCCAGCAGCCGAGCAGCCGCCTCACACCCGGCGGCATCCGGTACCGGATGCGCCGCCTCGACGATCTCGATGCGCTCGCACGGCACGGCATAGCCGTAGCGGGTGACGACTAGACCGCTCAACGGCCCTGGCCAATGGCGCTCCAAAGCCTGCGCCATGGCAGCCGAAGCCTTGCCGGCACCAATGACCACGGTCCGCCCCTTGGGCGGCGCCGGCAGGTAAGGCGGAAGGCAGTGCGCGGGCAGGGCGGCGTTGACTGCGGCCAGAAACATGTTTTTGAGCAACTCGCGGGGCGTAATGTCCATGCCGAAATACCTTGGGCGATAAGAAAAGTACAGTTTGCCGGAAACGGCTTACTAGCGATCTTAAAGTTTTCAAGCGTACGAATCATAGCCGAGAGCTCCCAGCCGGCCCCATCGTGGGCGGCGCAGGTATTGAACAGCTCCTGCACGGTCACCCTGTTAGGCAGCGCGACACCAAGTTCGTGGCTCGTGGTCAGCGCCTGATTGAGGTCCTTCTGGTGCAGCTCGATGAGGAGCCCCGAGGTGAAGGTGCGCTTGATCATGCGTTCGCCATTCACTTCGAGAATGCGCGAGTTGCTCCCTCATCAGCGCCTCGCACACCTTGCCTTGATTGGCGCCGGCGTGGGGCCGTGGGGCCGTGGGGCCGTGGGGAAAGGTACACAGCATGTGACCGCCGCGATGAGATTGGCGGCCATGGTCGAACAGCCACGGGAAGTTGATTTCGCCGGTTCGCGGCGCATTGTGAGCAGCGTTATCGGCGAACTGGATATGCGTGATGCACGGCAGGCTCCGGGCGACGGTGTTATCCAATTCGCCTCTCTTGATATTGCTTATAAGAAAATCGACATAAACAGCATCCGTCCCGTCGCCAATGACCGGACGTCGTGAACAAAGGGATAAAGGCTGGGAGGCCGGGGCGTCAGTGGGCTGAGAAATGGCGCCCTCCTTTTGCCAGGGTATTGTCGAGTCCCCAAAATGCCAGGGGTTGGCTGAAGCCCCCTGGCATTTATTGAAAACGGCAGGCGCCCCTTGGGCGTCCGAAAATTACCGGAGAAGTCGGTGTGGGCCGACTATTTTTCCTGCAGGCGATCAAGGTAATCGAGGAGAGCCATGATGCGGCTGCGAACGAAAACATTTTGATTGAATGGGACATCCATATGCGAAGGCCAATCCATTCCGGCTTGCTCGGCATAATCCTGACCCCATACCGGCATTACGCGCGGACCGTGCGAATTGACCTCCATGCGGCCGTCGATTACAGCGGTAAGACGCCCGACTGGCAATATGCCGTTATTCCTTTTGGCAATGGTCGTCAGGTTTGCCGGGGCAACGGTAAGGTTAGCCTTCAGCGGACCATCTCCCTTGCCGCTAATGCCATGGCAGGACGCACAGTTGGAATCGAATTCACGCTTGCCAAAATCGTTGCCTGAGTCGGCAAGCGCTGAACCGACCGCAAAAGTGAAAGAAGCAACTACGATACCGAACAGAGTGAAACGGGAAAGGATGTTTTTCATTTTGATCTCCCCTGAAACAAGGATGCGTCGGTTTGCAGACTGTTACAGAGAGCAACAGCACCGCACGTCAGGCAATGGGTCGGAATATCAACCATTGCTAATTCACTATATACCATGACTTTTACTTTGTCATACTCAATACACATAATTCACAAACGAGATAAGTCATTGTTTCTAATGGATTAACTGAGGCTGTTTAGCGTTAACGCTGCTCTCATGAGAAAACAGTCATGGTCAGACCCTCGTCGATTTGACGGCCGGAATGGAATTGCTCGTGGCGTATTTGGACAGCAGCTCGGGGTTATGCATTTGCGGAAACAAGGCATTGGAACCGCGTTGGCCAAACAGCGAGCCGTTGTCAGAATCTCATTGCCAGCCAGTTTGTAATCAACCCGACAGTCGTAGTTTAGGAAAGTCAGTCGATTAATCGCACACTTCTGCTCACCAAGCAGACGATCTGGTTCGGAGCCGTAGTAGTGCCACGCGGAGAGTCGATCAAAAAACCGTTATCGCCTGTGTGACATCTAGCGATGGACCATCCATGGGCATTGGACAGTCACAGTCGCTCTTATTTTGTTCGACGTGCACGGTGTGCCACCACGCCTCAGCCAATGCGCCTGATCACCTGCAGCAGCTTGGCCTCGGGCGTTCCCAACAGATCGGCGAGAGTGACTTGATCGAGCACGCGCAGGAAAGCCTGCAACGCGTTCGCCAGCGTGCTTTTCAATTTGCAGTTCGGGTCGAGAAGACAGCTGCAGCCTTCGCCGAAGCACTCCACTAGTTCCCAACCTTGCTCCAGGCGCCGCACCACATCACCGACGACAATCTCCCCGGCGGCACGTTCCAAGCGCACCCCGCCCCCTTTGCCCCGCACCCCCTCGATGAATTTCTCCCGAATAAGGTGGTTTACCACCTTCATCAAGTGGCTGTTCGAGACGTCGAAACACTCCGAAATTTCCCGGATGGTAACGAGCCGGTCGGTATTGGTGCCCAAATAGATGAGGACCCGCAGGCCGTAATCCGTGTGCTGAGTGATATGCATTTTCTCAGTTGCAATCCTGTTGAGGGAGCTCGACAAAAACCTTTCTCAGTATAGGGGAAAAAATCTTAAAGATGCATTTTATTTGACTCTTTTAAAGATTCATTTTATATTCCGCTTTACCCGATGAGCCGTTGCCGAAGGCAGCGTGTTTGGAAGCCGGCGCAACAGACGGGCGCCACCGACCATCTCTTCGCCACTGTTTTTCCGTCCTACTGGCACTTGTTTCTAGCCTCTTTAATTTTTGGAGAATTGATATGAAAGCAACGTTATCCGTCGCCATCGCCCTAACCGCCCTGTCCGCCTTCGGGGGGCAAGCCTTCGCCGCAGATGATGCACACGAAGGCTACCAGCGCGGTATTCTAGGCAAGCGTGCGCAGAACGATCGCGCCGCTGCGCCCCTTGCCGCAAAAACCGTGTTTGTTGCCCCCCAGGGTGGCACTCGCGTCCTAACGGAAGCCGGCCCACAAGCGTGGGACCAGGACCATGGCCCCGCGAACACGGTGATTTCCGGTGGAGTGGCATCGGCTGCCGATGCGCACGAAGGTTATCGGCGCGGCATTACCAGCAAGCTCTGAGTCCGCGACGCGCAGGGCACCTCGCGCCAGCCCGCTCTCATAGTCGGATAGGCTGCATATCGGCAGCGGGGGACCCTGCAGGGTCCCCGCCTGCCCCACCTTCGAAGCCCTCCGCATGTACAGAGGGCTTTTTTGCTAGATTCACCGTCCGTCAGCACTTCCTGTGGAAACCGGTCGTTGGGACTACGGTTGGCAAGACCGGCAATCTCTCTTTCTGGCTGGATGAGGTGTCCGGAGCCCTTTGACTAGAACATGCTCACGGCTAGCCCCCAAGCAAGCGGAAGTCGAACGCATCCGGCACATTGGCTGCCACAAATGACTATCGAGAATTATTCGCCGAAGGAGCAACAGGGGAGCAATGGCACCAGAAAACAAAAAGGCCAACCCCGAAGAATTGGCCTAAGCGCTTGAATCTAATGGAGCCGTTGAACTGAATCGAACACTCGACCTACTGATTACGAAATCGAAAAAATAGCCAATTTAATCAATCAATTGACCCGCCAATACTCGCCAAGAACCGCCGAAAGGCGGTTTTTTTGTCACGTTCTGATTTCGGCCACAACCAGACTGTCAGCCATTCTGAACAGCGGACATTCATAGGGCTGCTCCAATCGCAAAGCTGCCGGATAACCTATTCGTACTACTTGGCCGGAGCGGCCATAGCTCTATAACGCAGGCCAGTCCGCTGTAGGCACGTGACCGAACGCTCTGCGCTCAGCCGAACGCCCCCATTTCTCCCCGCGGGCGGACGTTCGCCGTCAACGAAAATAGCCGGCAAAACCGGCCATCGGAGTATCGCTTTCGGCGGGGGTCAGCGCAGGCGGCCGGTGTCCGGATCGATCCGATCGGTGAAGCGCTTGATCGAGACATAAGTCGTGATCAACTGGCCGCGATAGGCCTCGCGCTGATCCGGCGTCGCCTCGGCCGGGATGCTCTGCATCATCTCCTCGATCTTGGCCCGATCCTCCGGCGAGAAGCTTGCCAGGGTCTTGTCCGTAGCGATGCGCTTCTGTTCCGTGGTCAGCGGTGCAGCAGCCGTTGGGGCCGGCGACGCTGCGGGTGCCGGCGCGGGCGTGTCTGCCGGCGCGGGGGCGGCCAGCTTGCCAGCGATCATTTTGGCGATCTCCGGTGCCCCGGCTTCCGAGGCGATGGTCTCGAAGGTCTTCCCCTTTTCCTTGGCCGTGAGGTCAATGCCGCCAGCGTCTAAGAACAACTGGACGGCCACATCATCCTTGCGCCGGATAGCGGCGACGAACTGTTCCTGCGAATGGTACTGCAGGCCCATACCGGTCAGGTTCTTGCGCGCTTCAATCTTTGCCTGCATCGGAGTGGCCGGCGCAGCAACGACCGCTTGCGGCTGGGCAACTGCCTGAACCTGAACCGGCGCCGGGGGCGGTAGCGCCACCTTTTCCGGGATCAGCGCGGCTACGGCTTCCTTGTCCGGCTCTTGCGTCTCTGCACCCGGGATTTCGATCTTCTCGACCAGCAGGGTCGGGATGTTCTTCTTGATCAAGGCAATGTTCTCGTTCATCTGCTTGGTGATCCACTCGTCGTCCGTGCCCTGAATGGCCTTGGTGATGCCACCGAACAGGCCCGAGGTCAGCGATTCAAGCTTCTTCACGCGGGTATGCAGCAGATAGACCTTGGCGCCCTTCTGGAAGGGATACACACAGGCCTGAAGTCCTTCCGCAATGAAAGCGAAGGCATTCTTCACTGGGGGTGGCAGCTTGGTAATCTCAGCGTATGCGGTACCGCACTGGTACGAAACCGCCGGCGCACCGTTGTAATATTTCTGCGTCGAACTCGGTTCATCGGGGCGGGCCGGGATTGTCGAAGGCATGCTTCGGAAATTCACATTCGCCGGAATCGCCCATTGCGAGAGCGCATCCTTCACCTGGGCTGCGACCTGTTGTGCGGTCATGCCGGGGACCACCAGCTCTGCCTTTCCAGTGACCACTTCCGTCTGATCTCGAATGTCCTTTGCACAGGCATTAATTGCAATGGCCCCGCCAAGGACAGCGACCGTAAGTGCCTTCATTGCGTGACGCGCATCCCCTGTGATTCGTTTTTTCGCCATGCTCCGATTCTTCTTTCTATTGATCAAAAATATATCTCTGTGGCGCTGACCGATTCCGGCCGCACCGATAAACGGAAGAAGACAATGTCCTCATTCTTGTGAATTGCTGCGTCGAACTCTTTTTTTGAGTAGCCGAATTTTATTTTTCCCCGCTACGTAGCGGTCGCCGGCGGCCGGGGATTGTAAATATCGGAGAGACCGAGGCCGTTGATTTAGGTCAATTGGGTAGCGCATGGTAACGAAGGCGGCCATTGACCACTGCCAGAGGCTGAAAGGTAAGTAACAGGCGCATTGCCGCTTGATACTGGCCGGAGGCCAAAAAATGGCTTAGGCCGAGGAGTTCGCCATCAGCAAACCCCTGAGCGTCGGCTTTGCTCAGTAAGCTGCCTTCGCTACGCTCGACAGATGAAGGTCCGCTGAGGGTCAGTTGCAGACATAGGCATTAAATTGAATGGAAAAGGCATTCGGGAAACTCACCCTTGATCAATTCCGCGAGCTTGTCCGGACGCTCCCCGAGGTTCGGAGCCAAATCAAAGAGCTCCCTCAAATAGTACGAGCAGCCCCACGGAAGCGGATTGACGAATTGCTCGACAAGGAATTCTATTGGGCTACGGTCTATGAACTTCCCTTTTTAGATAGTTTGACTCTCTTGTTCTTTGCGCTCGGACGTGTCGGGCAACTGATGGAATGGGCAGCTTCTGCCGACCCCCAACAAGCCGCACT
Organism: uncultured Pseudomonadota bacterium; assembly: GCA_946479855.1. Next base: position 10,549 of record CAMLHL010000021.1, on the reverse strand, counting down.
AAATAGCATTCTTGCCGACGACATTGATGATTGGTCCGGTGGCGAGGGTGGCAACTTCAAAGAAAAACATGTCATTGGCCTGACAGTTGCGCTTCAGAGAAATATCCTCGCCATCATGCTTTATCACCGCACTTTGTCAGACTTGGTGGCTGAGGTACGCACTTCGCCTGATTGGAAAGAGGCCTTCTTCAAGGCCGTGCGTGTGGATCGCTCCATCCTCTCTTGTCCGTCGTTCTCGGATCGGCTGGCTAGAGCGGAATTGGAAAACGATAAGCAATTTTTTATTCATCTAAAAAGCGCACTCAAAGGGCCATCGAAGAAGCACTGGGAGGCCTACCGCGATCTTCGCTACGCCCTCTGCGTTCTCAGAGAATTGGGCTTTGATCAAATGTCGGATGATCAACTGGAAAACCTTCTAGTCCATCAACTGAAGCTTTATCCGAATATTCCTACCGCTCGAAAAAACCTCCGAAAACAGTTCACAGAATCAAAACGCGTTCAACTACCTCAAAAGCAAATTTCAGGTGGTCGCCCCCGCATCCGATGATGCCTAAATTCCATATCCGTTCCAGGAAGCAAATGCATGCCTGGCAAGCCCAAAAGGGAAAACGGATATGTCTCACAAGCACAAATCAGTTCGCGATAACCTAGGTTCGCAACTCATCCAGCAATCGACCGCCACTTCACGCAGCCCCGCCCGCACCGCGCGCGACGCGCGGGCGGACGGGGACCGTGAAGCGGCGGAACCTGCCTTTGAGGGTGCGCCCCCTACTAACAGAGCACCCTATAACTGCAATGAGGGAGATAACAACTTCAAAGCCCTGCGCTGGGGTGTTGATAGTCTGTATCTCTCCTATCCCGGCGAACTCTCCAAAGATGTTGATTCCCAGCTCAAGGCCCTAAAGGAATTCGCCAAGTCGAACGACCCGGCCGAAGTCGCCAAAGCCCAGTTGGCAGCCTGTGGTCACATTTTTGAAGTCAAGGAGAAAGGCGCTTCGCTATTTCCTTACATCCTAGAAGATGGGGCATTCAGGATTCAGCTATCCCGGCCCGGCCACAAAGCGCCAATGGCCTATGTCAAGGTATCGGCCAAGTATCTGGCCCATGTCGGCCCGGTCGAGGCAGAAAAGCATCTCTATGCTGTGTTGTCCGAACTTGGTGAGATCAAGGAATCAGCCAACGTCAGCCGGATCGATTTGTTTGTCGATTTTTATAGTTCATTCGATATGGAAAGCTGGGATCGTCATGCCTGGGTGACTCGTGCCTCGTCGATCAATGCCTATGCGGTTTCGGGGCAGTTCTCGGGGTGGTCTGTCGGTCTTGGCGGAGTCATCTCGGCCCGTTTGTATAACAAGCTGCTAGAGATCGTCGTCAGCGGCAAGGAATGGATTATTCCCTTGTGGCAGAAATCAGGCGGGGACGGTCAAGGCTTGATCTGGCGTCTTGAGTTCGAGATGAAGCGGGAAGTGTTGACCCAGAAAGGCCTTTCCAAGCTCCCAGAGGTTCTCAATCACCTCAATGGCCTATGGAGCTATGCAACTACCGAATGGCTGCGTCTGACGCTGCCCAGCGATGACGATAAAACCCGTTCGCGCTGGCCGATTCATCCTCTGTGGCTGTTCCTGTCGTCCGTCGATTGGGAAAGCAAGGGCGGCCCCCTGGCGAAACGTTTTAGCCCTACCCGTAGCCCGAACGATGACAAGCTGTTCCAGATAGCTTACAGCGCTATTCTCTCCTACATGGCGAAGCATGGATTTCCAGCCGGGGAACTCTATGATGGCGCGGAGGATTTCCTGGCGAATGCCTATGCCTACCATGAGCAGAAAGCCTATGAGCTGGGCTTGCCGTTCGATGACTTCATCGCGGAACGCTTGGCGCTGAAACATCGGCAATACAACACGGCCATCAACGACCCGGAACATGAGGCCAAGCGGAAAGCCCAGGAAGTGAGCAACAAGGCCAGGGCCTACCGCAAGGAATCGGACGGTAACTGACATGGAAGACAACGGCCTGCCTTTGCCTGCAGCTCGGTGTCTGTCCAAGGAACAGGCGGCGGCTTATCTCGGTATCGGGGTAACGCTGCTCACCGAACTGAATGTCCCGGCCATCAAGCTGGGGCGGCGCTGTATTTATGACAAGCTTGACTTGGATGCCTGGCTTGACGAGTATAAGCAGCGCGAGCATTGGCGGGCCGGAAAGGAGAAAACCTTATGGCCCGTGAAATCGGAATCTTCCGACGACCGGACTCCCGGTTCTGGTGGATTTCAACAACGCTCCCAAACGGCAAACGCCTACGCCAAAGCGCTGGGACTGAAAACCGGGAAGATGCAGAAGCCCTGTTAGCCAAGCTAACGCTCGATGCTTACAGGGAAGCACATTTCGGATTCAAGCCTGAACGCTCCTGGCAAGAGGCGATTGTTAGGTATCTTGAGGTCAAGGCAACGCTGAAAAGTTACCCTGACATCAGGCGGATGTGTCGGAATCTTCACGCCTACCTGGGCGACTTGATGCTTAGCCAAATTAAGGGCGACGTTATCTGGTCGGTGATTCAGGGAGAAATGAAGAAAGGCAATTCGATAGCAACTGTTAACCGTTATCTGGCGACCATACGAAATTTGCTTCACATGGCGCGGGATGAGTGGTAGTGGATCGATAGCTTTCCGAAAATCCGCTTGTTGTCTGGTGAAGTCGAGCGGGACCGCTGGCTCACTCAAGAGGAAGCAGATCGGCTCATTGCCGTCTGCCCGCCCCACTTGAGCGTCATTGTCCGTTTTGCTTTGGCAACAGGATGCCGTGCGCGGGAGATAACCGGCTTGGAATGGAACCGGGTTGATCTGGATCGTCAGACGGCCTGGCTCAACAAAACCAAGAATGGCACGCCGAGAGGCGTTCCGTTGAACACAGATGCGGTAGCAGTGCTTCGAGAGCAACAAGGGATTCACTCGAAATTCTGCTTTACCTTCCGGGGTGAGCCAATACGGTGGCAGCTAACCAACACCGCTTGGCACACTGCGTTGGAGAAGGCGGGAATCCGGGATTTTCGATTCCATGATCTTCGCCACACCTGGGCCTCTTGGCATCGGCAGGCAGGAACTTCCTGCGACGAGCTGAAAGACCTGGGCGGATGGAAATCGCGTCAAATGGTAGATCGGTATGCCAAGTTTGCGACGGAACACTTGTCGCGAGCCGCATCCCGCATAGAACGTAAGCAGCAGGAAAACGTGGTGGAATTGGTCACGTTTTTGTCACGCTCAGAAACGACAAGGGCCTGCGCCTAGACGCAAGCCCTTGAAATTACTGGTGCCGTTGAAGTGAATCGAACACTCGACCTACTGATTACGAATCAGTTGCTCTACCAACTGAGCTACAACGGCACGCTTGTCGAAGACCGGGAATCCCGGCTTTCGCTGCTCCCGGAGAAGCAGAGCGTAGAATTATAGCTTTTTCGTTCCTTCTCAGGCAACGCCAAGACCCAATGAATCTGCTGCGCGCGCTGGCCACGGTTAGCGGAATGACCCTTTTGTCGAGAATTCTCGGTTTCGTCCGGGATTTCGTGATCGCCCGCGCCTTTGGCGCCGGACTGGCGACCGACGCTTTTTTCGTGGCCTTCAAGTTGCCTAACCTGCTGCGCCGCCTGTTTGCCGAAGGCGCTTTTTCCCAGGCCTTCGTGCCCATTCTCGGCGAATACAAGAACAAGCGCAGCGAGGAAGAGACCCGCACACTGGTTGATCACGTCGCCAGTCTGCTTTCCATCGTCCTGTTTGCTGTAACCGCGATCGGTATCGCAGTTGCGCCCATCCTGGTCTGGATCTCTGCCCCTGGTTTTGCTGCCGATACCGGGAAATTCGAGCTGACGGTAGCGCTGACGCGGATCACCTTTCCCTATATTTTCTTCATGTCACTGGTTGCGCTGTCCGGTGGCCTGCTGAATAGCTGGAGCCGGTTTGCCTTGCCGGCCTTCACGCCCGTTCTGCTCAATCTCACTTTTATTGGCATGGCCTTGCTCGCCGCGCCTTACTTCGATCCGCCGGCACTGGCACTGGGCTGGGCGGTATTTCTGGGCGGTATCCTGCAACTGGCGATCCAGATTCCCGCCCTCAAAAAAATATCGATGCTGCCGCGCCTGTCGCTGGACTGGCGCGCGGCCTGGGCAGACCCCGGGGTCCGGCGCATCCTGACGCTGATGGGTCCGGCCGTGGTCGGCGTTTCGGTGTCGCAGGTCAGCCTGTTGATCAACACGATCTTTGCTTCCTTCCTGAAGACCGGCAGCGTTTCCTGGCTGTATTACGCCGACCGCCTGATGGAATTTCCATCCGGCCTGCTCGGGGCCGCGCTGGGAACGATTCTCTTGCCCTCTCTGTCGCGTTACCATGCCAGTGACGATCACATTGAATACTCCCGGCTGCTCGACTGGGGGCTGCGCCTGACTTTGATGCTGGCCGCCCCCGCCGCGCTGGCGCTGGCCATCCTAGCCGTCCCCCTGATCGCCACCTTGTTCCATCACGGTGCTTTCTCGGCGGATGACGTGTTTCGCACCCGCGAGGCGCTGGTCGCCTACACCGTCGGCCTCACCGGCATGATCCTGGTCAAGGTGCTGGCCCCGGGCTTTTATGCCCGGCAGAATGTCCGGACGCCAGTGCGCATTGCGTTGATCTCGCTGGCCGCCACGCAGTTGATGAACCTTGCCTTCATCGGCTGGATCGGTCATGCCGGCCTGGCCCTGTCCATTGGCTTGGCGGCCTGCCTGAACGCCGCGCTGCTCTATCGTGGCCTGCGCCGGCTGAATATCTACGAACCGCAAGGCGGCTGGGGAATTTTCACAGCCAAATTGCTCATGGCATTGCTCGTCATGGGGGGTATCCTGTGGTTCGGCATGGGGACCGAGGCAACCTGGCTGCAAGGCCGCTTCCTCGAACGGGCGATTCATCTCGCCTGGCTCGTCCCGCTTGGTGCCGTAAGCTATTTCGCTACACTGTGGATTCTTGGCTTCCGTCTAGGCGACTTCAAACGCCAGGCGGCGGCATAACCGGAGAGATGACGATGAAGTTAACCAGCACCAGCTTTGCTGACGGACAGAAAATTCCCGGCGATTTTTCCTTTTGTATCCCCGACCCGGCCCATCACGTCTGCCTGGGCAAGAACATCAATCCGCAACTCGCCTGGAGCGATGTCCCGAGCGGTACCCGCTCCTTCGCGCTGATTTGCCATGACCTCGACGTCCCGAGCCGGGGCGACGACGTCAATCAGGCCGGGCGGACCATCCCCGCCACGCTGCCGCGTGTCGATTTCTTTCACTGGGTCCTGATCGACCTGCCTGCGACGGTCAACTCCCTGAAAGCCGGCGAATTCAGCAGCGACGTCACGCCACGCGGCAAGCCGGGTCCGCAGGCGGCCTACGGTAGCCGCCAGGGAATCAACAACTACACCGACTGGTTTGCCGGCGACAACGACATGCGCGGCGACTACTACGGCTACGATGGCCCCTGCCCGCCGTGGAACGACGAAATCATCCATCGCTACGTATTCACGGTGTACGCCCTCGATCTCGAGAAGCTGCCGCTCGAGGGCAAATTCGGCGGCCCGGAAGTTCGCGCCGCCATTGCGGGGCACGTGCTGGCCGAAGCCCGCCTGACCGGGACCTATACGCTGAATCCCGGCCTGCAAGGCTAAGTCGTTAACATTGCGGCCGGACAGTGCGGTTCCGCGCCAGCCCCTGACCGGAAAGAGGCGACCGCCCCCGGTCAGAGTGGAATATCGATTTCCACGACCAGCCCGCCGGCGGCGCCATTCTCCGCCTTGATGCTGCCTTTCATGGACTGCAGGACACGCTGCGCGATTGCCAGCCCCAATCCATAGCCCTCGCCAACCTGTGCGGAGGCGCTCCGGAAGAACGGCGTGAAGATCGCCTCGAGATCATCACGCCTGACTCCGGGTCCCTGGTCGGCGACGGCGACATGAAATTTCCCGCCCGCGGCCGTGCCGGCGTCGACACGAACGAGGCCGCCAGCCGGCGAATAACGCAGGGCATTGCGCAGCACATTCTCGACGGCACGGTGCAGCAGCTCTGAATTGGCCATTACTTCGGCCATTACTCCCGTGCGATAGTCGATGGTGATCTGGCGCGCCGCCGCCTCGAATCGGGCATCCTCGACGATGTGCGAAAGCAGTTCGGCCATGTCGACCGCCTCCTGCGCGCCGACCACGCCGGCCTCCAGACGCGACAAGGTCAGCAACTCGCCAACCAGTTGGTTCATCCGTTCGCTTTCGCGCTCGACCCGCTCGAGCGAATCGTCGATCCGCTCCGGCTGCTGACGAGCCAGGCCGACCGCCGCCTGCAGGCGTGCCAGCGGCGAACGCAGTTCGTGCGAAACGTCATGCAGCAGGCGCTTCTGGCCTTCGATCACAGCCTGCAGGCGTTCGGTCATGCGATCGAAATCGCGGCCGAGATCGGCCAGTTCGTCACGCCGCCCCTTCATGCCTGGCGCGACACGCACCGCCAGCTCACCCTCGGCCACCGCGTCGAAACCGCGGCGCAACTGGCGGATCGGCCGCGCAAAATACCAGGCCAGGCCGGCGGCGCAGAGGACACTGGCAAACAAGCCGGCGAGCATCGGAAAGATCGGCAAATGCATCCCTGGCGGCGAGTGCCTGGGGGAGGGCGCCGCGAAGCCCTCGGGAGGTACGCCCAGGGCGCCATCGTCCCGGGGAGGGCGGCGATGCGGAGGATCAGGAAAGTCGCCCGGGGCCAGTCCTTCACGGGCATTCATTCGGATTTCGAAATTCTTGCGCTCGGCCCAGAACAGCATGCCGGTGCCGAGGACCGCCGCCATCTGAGCAAGCCAGATGAACAGGAAAAATTTCCAAAACAGCCGCCCCACGCTAATCCTTGATCAATTGATACCCCTGCCGATACACCGTCTGGATACAGGAACGGCCATCGGGCAGGACGCCGAGCTTGCGGCGGATGCTGGAAAGATGCACATCGATGCTGCGATCGAAACGGACCAGCGGCCGGCCCAGCGCCTGTTCGGACAAGGCCGCCTTGCCGACCGGGCGACCGGCGCTGCGCGCCAGCACCTCGAGGAGGTTGAATTCGGTGCTGGTCAATTCCACGGGCGCATTGCTCCATTCGACCCGACGCTGCTCGGGGAACACTGTCAGGGTGCCAACGATGATCGGCGCCCCGGACGTCCCGGCCGGCTGCGTGCGGCGCAGGATGGCGCGCAGGCGGGCCGCCAGTTCACGCGGCAGGCAGGGCTTGGGCACGTAGTCGTCGGCACCGAGTTCGAGGCCGACGATCCGGTCCATATCGTCGCCCTTTGCCGTCAGCATCAGGACCGGCAACTTGCTGGCGGCGCGGATGCGGCGCAGCGCCTCGATGCCGCTGATCCCCGGCATCATGATGTCCAGGACGACGATGCCATAAGCGCCGGACAGCGCCGCTTCGACCCCGCTTTCGCCATCATGCACCGCCGTGGCAGCAAAGCCATCCCGGTTCAGGTAGTCGCGCAACATCCCGGAAAGCTCGACATCATCGTCGACCAGCAAAATAGGGGTCATGGCTCATCGCGGTTGTTCGGCAAAGAAGGATGATAGCCAAGCCCTACGCCCGAAACCAGCCGGAATGTGCTGCCTTTACAGAGTTTTACCGCGACCTCTCACCCAGAGGCAGCGGCAGATTTTTCCGCTACTCGAAAACTTGCCGGTTTTCAGCAAAAAACGATGGCAGAGCGGCGAAAGAGGACAGAAAAAAGGGGGTTACTTAACCAATTTTTACTCGGCTTAACGCAAAACACCGCCAATTTACCCCGGTTTTCGCCGATAACTTGCTCCATCAGCGAAGCCCAGATTCGGGTTTTTATTTTTTGATCAAGCAACCGGAGGTAATCATGGTCAGCAGTCTAGGCAGCACCACATCCATCAGCCAGCTATTCAGCAAACTTGACACCAAGAGCCAGGGCTACCTGGAGAAGAGCGATCTCATCTCGGCCTTCAGCAAGATTGCGGCGGACAGCAGGTCATCGGCGGCCGATGACGTATTCGCCGCCCTCGACAGCAACAGCGACGGTAAGGTCACGGAAAGCGAATTTTCGACGACGCTGGCCAAACTGCAGGACGAACTGGACAGCCAGTTCAACCAGATGCGCATGCAGGGGCATGGCGGCCACGGACCGCAAGGTATGGGCGCCATGCCGCCGCCGCAGAACGACGCCGGGTTTACCAAGGATGAACTGAGCAGCCAGCTGGAAGACATTGGCAGCAGCGACAGCCAGCGATCAAACTTCATGACCAACATCGTCCAGAACTTCGAAGCAGCCGATAGTAATGGCGACGGCAAGGTGAGCTTCAGCGAAGCGCAGGCCTATAACAGCACCTCGGCCAGCGATACGACGACGAACGGCGCCAGCGCGACCGCAACCAGCAGCGACGCCCAGGTCATGCTGAAAATCATGCAACTGATGCATGCCTACGGCAGCTTCAGCGACCACAGCAACAGTTCGTCATCAAGCAGCCAGCTTTCGGCCTCGGCCTGATCGGCGCCGTGGGGGCCGATCAGGCCCCTGCCCTAGCCGCGCAGCCAGCCGGTGATCTCTTCCTTGCTCGGCATGCGCCCGGCAACCTTGACCGCCTCATCGACGACCAGCGCCGGCGTCGTCATGATCGGGTAGGCCATGATCTCGTCCATTTGCGTCACGTGCTCGAAACGGGCATCGATGCCCAAGTCGGCGACGACCTCGCGGGTCAGTTGTTCCAGGCGGTTGCACTTGGCACAACCGCTACCGAGTATCTTGATCAACATGGCAACTCCTTTCAGGCAACTCGGGCGAGCGTAGCGCGCTCGAACCAATGCAGCAGAATAACCAGCAGCACGACAAAGCCGCCAACCGGCAAAGCCAGCCTCCAGAGCGATGCACCATCGACCCAGGCGCCGTAAGTCAGCCCGGCCAGCGTCGCAAACACCGCCACCAGTCCGACATAGGTCCATGCCTTGAGCTTGCCGATGATCGCTGCGGTGATCAGGATACTCTGCAGGGAAAGCTCGGGATCGGCCATCAGGTAGGCAATCAGCGGGCCCGGATGCATGCCGAGCGAGAGGAACATCTTGGCCACCGGTACCTCGACCAAGGTCGGGAAATACATGAAGACCCCGAATACGACACCGGCCAGATTGGCCAGCACGGTGTTGCTGCCAGCCACCGCCTGCACCCATTCCGGCCGGATGAAGATACGGATGACCCCAACCACGAAAACGCCGACGACCAGCAGCGGGAAGATTTGTTTGACGAACCGCCAGGTTTCCCACAGCCACTGCTGCACCTCCCAGGCATCGAAGCGACGCGCCAGGGGAATCAGGAGAGCGCACAAGACCGCCACCAGGGCGGTTCTTACGGTCAACGTCAGGAAAAGGCCATTTTCCGAAACGCGGACAGCAAGCGCCGCGACGACCAGGGTCAGCATGGTCAGCCCGAGCGTCACCGTCGTCAGGCGATTGAAGCCACGGTCGACCTGGCCGAGGCCGCGCCATGCGCTAGCGCCGATCGCCAGCAACAGGCCAATCAGCAGCAATCCCTGAACGCTGAGGCCCTCCGCGCCGGTAGCCTCATCGACCGGCACCAGACGATCCAGCCAGCCCTGCAGGGCACCGGCGCCGGGCAACGGCAACTCGACGCCGAGCAGGCCGGCTGTCAGGAAATCCAACTTCAGCGTGCCGGCGATCAGCAAGGCGATCAGCGTCATCAGAAAAAGCAGCGCCGGCCGCGAAATCCCCTCGCCGCTGCCGAAGGCTTCACCTTGCGCCAGACGTGCCTCGTCGCCCCGGTGGAAGAGAATCGCCATGATCATGCCGATACCGATGCCGAAGGAGAGCGCCAGCACGACGCGGGCAATGGCGAAATCGGCCCCGAGCGCGACGCCGGTATAGGACAGCGCCAGGATATTGGCGGCCGGCGCGAAGAACAGGAAAGTGATGGCCGGCCCCAGCCCGGCGCCCTTCTTGTAGATGCCGGCGAACAGCGGCTGGATGGTGCAGGAACAGACGGCGAGCAGGCTGCCCGCGCCGGCCGCTGCCGGATAGGAAACCCACTTGGGGGCATCCGGTCCGAGAAAGCGGATGATCGACTGCTGTGGCACCAGCGCCGACAGCGCCCCGGCGATGAAGAAGGCCGGCACCAGGCAGAGCAGCACGTGGGCCGCCAAATACGAGGCCAGCCCGGCCAGCCCCCCCTGCAGGGCTTCGATTGCGATGTTCATGATCCCTCCCTGCCGGCCGCTCGCCGGCGATCAAGCCGCTTCGTACCACCCCTTGCTGGCATTGACGACGCGCACCACCAGCAACATGACCGGCACTTCGATCAACACGCCGACCACGGTGGCCAGCGCCGCACCGGACTCGAAACCGAACAGCCCGATCGCGGCAGCAACGGCCAGTTCGAAGAAATTGGAGGCGCCGATCAGGGCCGACGGACAGGCGATGTTATGTTTTTCGCCAAGCAGCCGGTTCAGCCAGTAGGCCAGCGCCGAGTTGAAGAATACCTGGATCAGGATCGGC
>CAMLHL010000020.1 GCA_946479855.1 uncultured Pseudomonadota bacterium | reverse complement strand
CCCACTTGTCGCCCAGCCACTTGATCACCGTCCGCGACGGATCCCAGGGTTTGCCCGAGGGGTCGCAGGAGGCGCGGTTGTAGATGATGCGGCGGTTGACCGGCCAGGCGAAGCCCCAGTTCAGCGTCTGGCCGAGGCCGGATGGGTCGCTGCTGTCGCGCCGTGCGGTGAGGTTGCCGGCCTGCGACCAGGAGCCGCTGTAGATCCAGTTGCCGCAAGCGGTGCTGCCGTCGTCGCGCAGGAAGGCGAAGCTGGCCAGCTGGTCGCCGCCCTTGACCTGGAGCTTGCTGGCATCCTTGGGATCGTAGAGATCGGTCAGCGCCTTGCCGGAGATTTCCATCAGCAACTCTTCCGGCGACGGTTCGTCGACGATCCGGTAGGGCCAGGACAGCTTGAGGATGGGGTCCGGGAAGGCGCCGCCGTCCTTGGCATACATGGCTTTCAGGGTCAGGTAGAGGTGCGCCATGATCTCGGCGTCGCTCTTCGACTCGCCCGGGCCTTCCACCGCCTTCCAGTGCCAGCGCACGACGCGACCGGAGTTGGTGCAGGTGCCGGCTTCCTCGGCGAAGAAGGCGACCGGCAGGCGGAACACTTCGGTCTGGATGGTCGACGGATCGGCCGGATTGACCTCGCCGTGGTTCTTCCAGAACTCGGAGGTTTCCGTAACCAGCGGGTCCATGATCACCAGGTACTTCAGCTTGGCCAGCGCGTCGCCCACCTTCTTCTTGTTGGCGACCGAGGCCAGCGGGTTGAAGCCCTGGCAGACGAAGCCGCTCATCTTGCCCTGGTACATCCGGTCGAACATGGCGAGCACGTCGTAGGAGATGTCCTTCTTCGGCAGCCAGTCATAGCAGAAGTCGTTTTCCGGCGTCGCTTCCTTGCCGTACCAGGACTTCATCAGGCTGGTCCACCACTTCGGGAAATGCTGCGGAAAGTTCATCTGGTTCGGCCGCATCGCCTTCGGCGTACGCTTTTCCAGATAGCTCTTGCGGTCCAGGTCGGAATCCAGCGGCGCCCCCAGGTAGCCCGGCAGGGTGTCGGAATACAGGCACATATCGGTGATGCCCTGGACGTTGGAGTGCCCGCGCAGCGCGTTGATGCCGCCACCGGCCATGCCCATGTTGCCGAGCAGTTGCTGGATGATGGCCATGCTGCGGATGTTCTGGGTGCCGACGGAATGCTCGGTCCAGCCCAGCGCGTACAAGTTGGTCATCGTCTTGTTCGGCGCAGCCGTCTCGGCGATGTATTCGCAGACCTTGAGGAAGGCGTCCTTCGGCGTACCGGTGACCTTTGCAACGACGTCCGGCGTATAGCGGGCGTAATGCTTCTTCATGATCTGGAAGACGCAGTTCGGATCTTCCAGGGTCTCGTCGACCTTGGCGTAGCCGTCCTTGTCGAACTGGTATTTCCAGGATTCCTTGTCGTAGTTGCGCTTCTCGGCGTTGTAGCCGGAGAACAGGCCGTCTTCCAGCCCGAAACGCTCATCGATCAGGAAACTGGCGTTGGTGTAGTGCTTGACGTATTCGTGATGAATCTTGTCGTTCGACAACAGGTAATTGATGACGCCGCTCAGGAAAGCGATGTCGGAACCCGGACGAATCGGCGCGTAATAGTCGGCGACGGATGCCGTGCGGTTGAAGCGCGGGTCGACCACGACCAGCTTGGCCTTGCGGTTCTTCTTGGCCTCGATCACCCACTTGAAGCCGCAGGGGTGCGCTTCGGCCGGATTGCCGCCCATCACGAAAACAAGGTCGGTGTTCTTGATGTCCACCCAATGGTTGGTCATCGCGCCACGCCCAAAACTCGGAGCCAGACTGGCCACCGTGGGAGCGTGTCAAATACGGGCCTGGGTGTCGAAAGCGACGGAGCCGAGGCTGCGCAGAACCTTGTGGGTGAGATAACCGGATTCGTTGCTGGCCGACGAACTGGCCAGGAAGCCGAAGGTGTTCCAGCGATTGACCGTGACCCCCGCCGCGTTCTTGGCGATGAAGTTGGCGTCGCGGTCGGCCTTCATCCGCATGGCGATGCGCTCGAATGCCTCATGCCAGGAAATGCGCTTCCATGCGTTGCTGCCCGGTTCGCGCACTTCGGGAAATTTCAGGCGGGTCGGGCTGTTGACCATGTCGAGCAGGCCGGCGCCCTTGGGGCACAGGCTGCCACGATTGACCGGATCGTCCGGGTCGCCCTCGATATGGATGATCTTGCCCGGCGCATTCTTGGATTTATCGCCGGTCGAGTAGATGAGTACGCCGCAGGATACCGAGCAATACGGACAATTGTTCCGTGTCTCGGTGGCGCGGGCGAGCTTGAAGGTGCGTACCTCCGCCAGGGCCGCATTCGGGGAGAAGCCCATCAGCGCGATGGATGACCCCCCCAGCCCGGCGGTGCAGACCTTGAAGAACTGCCGCCTGTTCATGTTCATTGATATTCCTCCTCTTGCGACCCCATGTCGCAGGAGAATACATTGCAACGACTATGCCATAGGGCGTAAGTCATTGAACATGATGAAATCGAACTTGGGCAGAGAGCCGAGGAAACAGGACATTTTGTCCATTTTTGCCACCGGCCGGACAAAATGTCCCACCCTCGCCGGGAACATCAGCCGCCGCTCAGCGCCTGGACGATGACCAGTTCTCCGTCGGCGTCGAGTGGCTGGGCGAGGTCGTGGATTTGCTCGCCGTTAACGAAGAAGCGGATATGCCGGCGTATCCGGCCTTGTTCGTCGATGATCCGGAAGCGGATGCCCGGGTAGAAGCGTTCCAGATCGGCGAGCACGGCAGCCAGCGAGTCGCCGCTGGCGACGACCGAACGTTGTTCGGTGTAGGAGCGCAGCGCACCGGGAATCAAGACCTGCATCGCCGCTTCCCGCCTAGGCCGCTTCGGCCACTTCCAGCGCGTAGATTTCCGGCAGGTGGCGGGCGATCGCATGCCATTGCCGGCCTTCGTCGCGACTCAGCCACAGCTCGCCGCTGGTCGTGCCGAAATAGAGGCCAACCGGATCCTCCCGGTCCGCCGTCATCGCCTGGCGCTTGACCGTCCACCAGGCCTGACTGGCCGGCAGGCCATGGTCGAGACGCTGCCAGCGGGCGCCGCCGTCGTGCGTCGCGTAGACCGCCGGCTTGCCTTGCGGGCTGGTGCGCGGCCAGACCGTCGTGCCGTCCATCGGAAAAACCCAGGCGGTATCGGCATCGCGCGGATGAACGACGATGGGAAAGCCAATGTCGCCGACCGCCGCCGGCATGTTGCGGCCGATGCGTTGCCAGACCGCGGACGACCGGTCGAGCCGATAGATGCCGCAATGATTCTGCTGATACAGGCGGTCCGGCCGGCTCGGGCAAAGGCGGAGGCAATGCGGATCGTGAAAGGTGGCGTCTGCCGGATCGAAGCCCTCGACCACCTCGAGCCCCTGCAGCAGCGGGGTAAAACTGCGGCCGCCATCCACCGACTCATGGACCCCGCCGCCCGACATGCCCAGATAAAGATGCGCCGGATCGCGCGGGTCGACGATGATCGAATGCAGTTTCGGCCCGTCCGGGGTGCCATCCTGCACGCTGCCCATCCATTGCCGGTACCGGGCATCGTCGTTGATCATCGAAAACGGCGCCCAGCTGACGCCGCCATCGAGGGAGCGGAACAGTCCCTGCGGCGAGGTGCCGGCATACCAGACCCCAGGCTCGTCAGGATGGCCCGGCGTCAGCCAGAAGGTGTGATCGACGCTGCGCCCCCGGCCGTCGGTTGCCGGCGCGAAGGCTGGCGGCTGCGCAGCTTCCTGCCAACTGCGCCCGAGATCGGTGGAGCGGAAAATGGTCGGCCCGAGGTGGCCGGTCTTGGCCGCCGCCAGGAGCGTGCGGCCGTCGCGCGGGTCGAGCAGCAGATGATTGATGATCTGGCCGAGGAAATGCGGTCCGTCGACCCGCCAAGTTTGGCGGTCGGCGTCGCCATGATAGAGCCAGGCCCCCTTGCGCGTCGCCACCGCCAGCACCAGGCGACGGGCGCTCATGTGGCACCCCGCCGCGGGTCAAATCCGATCCGAACACTGACCATGCCGTTCTCCTCCATGCCGACTGGGAATCGCTCCCCGAAAGCCATGATGAACAGAGACCGGAAATCTGACGCAAGGTTCGCCCGAAAGCCGCCCCGCCGGCATTCATTCCCGGCCGGCGCTTTGCCCGTTCACTGCAGATGCCGGCGCAGCCAGGCACTGCCCTGGTCGACGGCGATCGACAGCAGCAGCATGGCGATGATTACGGTCGACGCCTGCGCGTGGTGGAAAAGCGAGAGCTCGAAATAGAGCAGCTGGCCCAGCCCCCCGGCCCCGACGAAGCCGAGGATGGCGGCCATGCGGATGTTCATTTCCCAGCGGTACAGCGTGTAGGCGATCAACTGCGGCGCGGCCCCGGGCAGGGTGCCGTAGAGGAAGGCCGGGCCGCCGCCGGCGCCGGCCAGCCGCAGGGCATTGCCGGGCGCCGGCGGCGCGTTGTCGAGGGCTTCGGCATAGAGCCGGCCGAGGACGCCGGCAGTATGCAGGGCCAGCGCCAGCGCTCCGGCAAAGGGCCCGAGGCCGACGGCGAGCGCGGTCATCGTCGCCCAGACCAGTTCCGGCACCGAACGCAGGGTGTTGAGAATGAAGCTGAACGGCGAGCGCCATTTCGGCAAGGCCAGCAGCAGTCCGGCAATGGCGGCGAGCAGCGTGCCGACCACCGAGATGGCCAGCGTTTCCCAGACGCCCCTGGCTACCCTGGCCAGCCAGTCGGCGGTCAGATCGGGCGGGAAGAAACCCGTGACGAAGTCGCCGATGGAACGGCCGGCCTCTGCGGTGAACAGCGCCCCGAAACCGATTTCCAGCCCCCGGAAGCTGGCCACGATACCGGCGATAATGGCCGAGCCGACCAGCAGGCTGCGCCAACCGAGCGGCGAGGCACGAGCGGCCGGCGGCACGTCGAGCGCCCGCCGCAGCCAGCCGGACAGGCCGTCGGCAGCGAACACCAGGACCATGAAAGTGAGCAGGATGGAAGCCGCTTCGCCGCCATTGAGCATCTTCATCGCCTGGTCCATCAGCTGGCCGAGGCCGCCGGCGCCGACAAAGCCCATGACGACCGAGGCCCGGATGGCGCATTCCCAGCGGTAAACGGTGTACGAAGCGAGTTCCCTCGACGCCTGCGGCAGCAGGCCGTAGAGGATGGCCAGCGGCCGGCTGGCGCCCTGATGGCGCAGGGCGCGCGCCGGTACGGCATCGACCGATTCGAGGATTTCGGCATAGACCTTGGCCAGCATGCCGCCGTAGGTCAGCCCGAGGGCCAGCACGCCGGCCGCCGGCCCGAGGCCGAAGACGCGGACGAAAACGAGCGCCCAGACCAGTTCGGGAATGCCGCGCAGGATGGTGAGCAGGCTGCGGCTCAAGGGATTCAGCGTGGGGCGCTCGCGGCCGGCCCCGCTGGCAAGGTAGGCCAGCGGCACGGCAAGGACGCAGGCCAGCGCCATGCCAGCGGTGGCAATGGCCAGCGTTTCCAGCGTCGCCTGGCCGAGATAGCCGAGGAATTCCGCCCCTGTTTCCGGTGGCAGGAAGGCAGCGAGAAAATGGCCGATGACCCGCAGGTTGCCGGTGTCGAACAGCGCGCCGGGTTTGACTTCGGCGGCCCGGAACAGCGGCCAGAGGACGGCCACCATGGCCAGCGCGCCGAGCAGGCGGGAACGGGCGGCAGGATCGCGTTCGGCCGGGTTCAGCAACATGCGGCGCGGGTCGCGGCGTCGTTGGCGGCTGACGACAAAAAGTGCGGCTCGTGCGCCGGCACGGGCAATCCCTCATCCTCGGCGGCATACAGCGCGTGCAGCAAGGGCGCCGTGACCTCGCCGGCGGGCAGGTCGAAAGCGATGCGCCCGGCCTTGACGCCGACGATGCGCGAGAAATTGCCAATGGCCAGGTCGACCGCGTGCAGGCTGGCGACCAGCGTCGCGCCGCGCGCCTCGGCGTCGGCAATGAGGCCCCGGATGGTGGTCAGCGCCAGGGCCGGATCGAGCGCCGACACCGGCTCGTCGGCGAGAATCAGGTCCGGTTGCTGGTAGAGCACGCGGGCGATGCCGACGCGCTGCAACTGGCCACCCGACAACTGGTCGCAGCGGGCGAACAGCTTGTCGGCCAGATCGACGCGTTCAAGCGCGGCGCGGGCGCCGGCGATATCGAGCGGATAAAGCAGCGAGGCCAGCGACTTCCAGATCGGCCACTGGCCCAGCCTGCCGGCCAGCACCGCCGTCACCACCCGTTGCCGGCCGGGAATCGGCGGCGCCTGATGGACGGTGCCGATACGGGCGCGCAATCGGGAGATGGCGACGGTCGACCGGAGATTTTGGCCAAAATCCAGAACGGTCGCCGTACCTGCCGTTGGCGCCAAGGCCGTGCCGAGGACCGAAATCAGCGAGGTCTTGCCGGCGCCGGAAGGTCCGATCAGGGCGATACGCTCGCCCTGCTCCGCGCTCAGCGTAATGCCCGTGAGCGCCGTAAAACCATTGGCGTGGGTCAGCCCGACGCCGTCCAGCGCCAGGCTCACTTGAGCAGGCCAGCCGCCTGGGCAGCCTTTTCGATGCCGTCGTAGTTTTCCTTCTGGGTCGGAATGAATTTGGCGGCCCGTTGCAGGGCGAGGATTTCCTTGTGCTCCGGGTTGGCCGGATCGAGCTTGAGGAAGGCGTCGGTCAACTTCTTGATGACGACCGGGTCGAGATCGCCGCGCACCGTCCAGTTATAGTCGAAGTACGGCGGCGTCGTGGCGAAGACGCGAACCTTGTCGGTATCGACCTTCTTTTGCTCGACCAGCTTGTCCCAGACCGAGGCGTTCAACACGCCGGCGTCCGCCTTGCCGGCGGCGACGAAGGCGACGGTGGCGTCATGGGCGCCGGAATAGGCGACGTTCTTGAAATCCTTTTCCGGATTGAGGCCGGCCTGCTGCAGGAAAAAGCGCGGCATCAGGCTGCCCGAGGTCGAGGACGGCGCGCCGAAGGCGAAAGTCCTGCCCCTGAGGTCGGCCACTCCCTTGATGTTGGGGTCGGCGGTGATGAACCGGGAGGTGAAGCGGGCATCTTCCGCCCGCTGGACGATAGGAATGGCCGTGCCGTTGGTGCGGATCCGAGCCTGCACGAAGGTAAAGCCGCCCAGCCAGGCGAGGTCAATCTTTCTGGTGGCCAGCGATTCGACGACGGTGGCATAGTCGGAAACCGGGGTGAAGACGACCTTCATGCCGGTCTGTGCCTGGAGATATTTGCCGAGCGGCGCGAACTTGCGTTGCAACTCGGTCGGCGCTTCGTCGGGAATGGCCGAAACGCGCAGAATGGCTTCGTCGGCCAGGGCCGACAGGGGGGCGGAAACGGCAACCGCAGCGGCGCAGGCAAGCGCGCCCTTGAGCGCCGCACGGCGCAGGGAGGAAAAATTCATCAGGTACTCCGATTTATCCAGCATCCACCGCCGTGCGGATATCACGGCAGTTTACAAGGCGCCGAGGCGCCACCTTTTCGTGCGGTACGCAGACCGCAGGCAACATGATAACCGCGAATGGGCCAAGCCAGTTTGGCGCCTGAGGCCGCCAGACGACCCGGCCGCATGACGGGGGAGAGCGCCCCGGCCGCCCGGAACAGGCAGGCAGAAAGCCAAATGGAACGGGCACAGGCGCGCCGCCGTCAGGCATGCGAAAATTGCCGCAAAACAATGGATAACGGCAGGCGATGGAAGAGACAAAGATAGCCGACCAGGCAGCCCCCTGGCGGGAGTACTCGGTGCTGATCGTCGACGACGAACCGGGCATGCAGAGTTTTCTGCAACGGGCTCTAAGCACCCGCTGCGGCGTCGCCGACTGCGCCGGCAGCGTCGAGCTGGCACGCCCCCTGTTCGAGCGCCGGCGCTACGACCTGATCGTCCTCGACATCGCCCTGCCCGGCTGCTCAGGCATCGACTGGCTGCACGAGCTGCGCCAGGACGGCTATGCCGGCGATGTCGTGCTGATGACCGCCTACGCCGATCTCGACACGGCCATCGATGCCCTGCGCGCCGGAGCGGCCGACTTCCTGCTCAAGCCCTTCTCGCTGGCGGTCGTCCTCAACGCCATCCAGCGCTGCTTCGAACGCTCCCGGCTGGCCCGCGAGAATTTCGTGCTGCGCCGCGAAATCAGCACCCACGCCGCCGACATCGAAGGCCTCGTCGGCCACTCCGAACTGATGCTCCGAGCCTGCGATCGTCTCAAGCGCATCGCACCGACGCCGGCGACCATCCTGCTGAGCGGCGAATCCGGTACCGGCAAGGAAGTTGCCGCCCGCGCCCTGCACCGGATGAGTCCGCGCGCCGACGGTCCCTTTGTGCCGGTCAATTGCGCTGCCATTTCAGCCGAGCTGATCGAATCCGAGTTGTTCGGCCACGTCAAGGGCGCCTACACCGGCGCCCAGCAGAGCCGCGAGGGCCTGTTCTACTATGCCCGCGGCGGCACGCTGTTCCTCGACGAAATTTCCGAACTGCCGCTCGCCGCCCAGGCCAAACTGCTGCGCGCGCTGGAGGAAAAGCGCATCCGACCGGTCGGCTCGGAACAGGAAATCGCCGTCGACGTACGGGTCATCGCCGCCACCAACCGCGACCTGAAGGTCGAAGTCGCCGCCCAACACTTTCGCCAGGATCTCTATTACCGGCTGCAGGTACTCGAAGTCACGCTGCCGCCGCTGCGCGACCGGCCGGAAGATATTCCGCTGCTGGTGGCGCATTTCATGGCCCAGCTGGCGCCGGCCCTCGGCATCCCGCCGCTCGTCCTCGACCCCCGCACCATCGCCCGGATGGCCGACTACGACTGGCCGGGCAATGTCCGCGAGCTGCGCAACCTGGTCGAGCGTTCGCTGATCCTCGGCTGGTTCGACATCGGCCCCGAACCGGACATCGGCATCCAGGCCGTCTCGAATGGCGACGAGACGCTGGCGGCGGTCGAGAAACGCCACATTCTGGCCGTGCTCGCCGCCTGTGACGGCAACAAGTCGGAAGCCGGCCGCCGCCTGGGCATCTCGCGCAAGACCATGGACCGGAAATGCCAGGCCTGGGGAATCTGACGCCCCCCCGCCAGCGTTCGATTCGCACGCGCCTGCTCCTGCTGGCGCTGGTACCGCTCGGCCTGGTATTGCCCCTGATGCTCGCCGCGCTGGCCTACTGGGGCGGCAATTACTTCAATCGCCTGCTCGCCACCAAGGTGCGCAGCGATCTCGCCGTCGCCCACGGCTATTTCGAGCGGGTCAGCGACAGCGCCGGCCGCCCGGTGGCCAGTCTGGCCGCTTCGGAGCGCCTGGCGCGCGCCCTGCGCCGCACGCCGCACCCGCCCGGGATGGCGCTGGCCGAACTGCTCGATTCGACGCAACAGGAATACAAGCTCGATTTTCTGCACTTTCTCGACGTCGACCGTAGCCGAAAGGATGCAGCGGTCTGGCCGGTCATCGCTGCGGCGCTGGCCGGCTCGGCGCGTACCGAAACCGAGATTTTCTCCAGCCGGCAGCTGCGGGCGCTCGACCCGGCGCTGGCCGAGCGGGCGCGCACGCCGATCATCGCCACGTCGAACGCCCGGCCCGATCCGCGCGACGCCGAAGCCGACGGGCTGGTCATCCACTCGGCCGCCCCGGTATACGGCGCCGACGGCCGCCTGATCGGCGTGCTGAGCGGCGGGGTGCTGCTCAACAAGAATCTCGATTTCATCGACCGCGTGAACGCCATCGTCTATCCCGTGGGCTCCCTGCCCTTCGGCAGCGCCGGCACGGCGACGCTGTTCCTCGGTGACGTGCGGATAGCCACCAATGTCCGCCTGTTCGGAGACACCCGGGCGATCGGCACCCGCGTCTCGCAGGCGGTCTATGATGCCGTGCTCGGTAAGGGGGAAACCTGGCTGGATCGCGCCTTCGTCGTCAGCGACTGGTATGTCTCCGCCTACGAGCCCCTGCTCAACGGCCAGGGACAACGGATCGGCATGCTCTACGTCGGCTTCCTCGAAGGCCCGTTCATCGATGCCCGCCGTCAGGCATTCTTTGCCATTGTCGGCTTGTTTGTGCTGGCCATGCTGGTGGCCGGCGTCTTTGCCACCCTCTGGGCGCGCCGGGTGTTCAAGCCGATCGAACGCCTGCACGCGACGATGCATGCCATCGAACAGGGCCAGGCCGACGCCCGGGTCGGCAGGGTCGAGAGCCAGGATGAACTGGGCATCGTCGCCGCCCATTTCGACCGCATGCTGGAAAAGCTGCAGGCCCAGGCCAGTTCGCTGAAGCGCTGGGGGGAATCGCTCGATGCCAAGGTGGCGGAGCGTACCGCCGCACTTGAGCAGGCGGTGGCCGATCTCAAGGCCGCCCAGTCGCAGCTGGTGATGAACGAGAAACTGGCCGCCATCGGTCAGCTGACCGCCGGCATCGCGCACGAGATCAACAACCCGATCGCCGTCATCCAGGGCAATCTCGATGTCCTGCGCGACCTCCTCGGCGAGGCGGCGGCGCCGGTCGAACCTGAAACCCGGCTGATTCAGGAACAGGTGCACCGCATCCGGCTGATCGTCGCCAAGCTGTTGCAATTCGCCCGACCGCAGGATTACGTCGGCTATCTCGAACCGGTCGACCCCGGCCAGCTAATCCAGGATTGCCTGCTCCTCGTCCGCCACCTGCTGAAGACCGGCAATATCGCCATCGAACAACATCTCGAATCGGCCCGGCGGATCACTTGCAACAAGAATGAGCTGCAGCAAGTGGTGATCAACCTGCTGGTCAATGCCATCCAGGCCATGCCGGACGGCGGCGTGCTGAAGATCGGGGTCGAAGACTGGGACGAGGCCGACATGCCGGTCGGCATCCGCTTCATCATCAGCGATTCCGGTCCGGGGATCAGCCAGACTGATCTCGACAAGCTGTTCGAACCCTTCTTCACGGCCAAAAAACCGGGGGGCAACGGCCTCGGCCTGTGGGTCAGCAAAAATCTGGTCGAACGCTACGGCGGCCGCCTGAGCGCCACCAGCGCCCTCGGTCAGGGGGCCAGTTTCGTCGTCTGGCTGCGTAGCGAACCGCTGGCCTGACCAGGCCGACAGACCCCGCCAGTCGGTTCGGTTTGCATCGGCGGGGCACCCGCTCCTGGCGCCCTATTTACAAGCCAACGTGGTTCCGGGATATTCTGGAACAGCGAGGCTATTGCGCTATGTCCGACTATCGATTCCGGTCCACCCTTTGGCTCCTTCTGACAGCCTGGGTAGGCATTGTCGCCTTTGCCGCACACCTGCTGATGTCGGCCGAAACAAGCCGCTGGGAACGCTATTTCGATGAAGAGGCCAGAGCGCTGGCCAGTGACGTCAAGCACAAGCTGGATACCAACGAAGCGGTGCTGGCCGGCTTTTCGGCGTTTTTGCAGGCGGTCGACCGCAGCGATACCGCCTCGACGGAAAAGTACGCCGCATCGGCTGCCGCCGCCTATCCCCACATCTACATGATCGAGGTCGCCCGCCAGGTGAGGCTTTCCGATCAACCGGCGCTGCAGGCATCGTTGCGCCAAGGTTGGCGCGCAGACTTCTCGCTCAAGGACTTCTCCGAGATCAGCGGACACGGCTTGCGCAACGACGAACGGAAGACCTACACCTGGCCGATTCTCTTCCTGTACCCATCGTTGCCCGAAGCCCAGGCGATTTACGGGGTGCGCCTGGAAACGGTCGATTATCTGGCGCAGTCGATGGCGCTGGCCCAAAAAAGCATCAAGCCGGTCGTCTCCCCGGCCTTCGATCTGTACGAGGGGGAGCGTGCCTATATCCTGCTCCAGAAGGTCACTCGGCCCGACAGCGTCGCCCCGTCCGAGCTGAACTTTTTCGGCGACACGATGATGGCCCTGCTGCTGATCAAAACCCAGGCCCTCCTTCCCGCCGCAAGCCGGCACGACGATCGCGAAAAGATTCGCCTGACAGCGACCCTCGCCTCACCCGCCAATCCGGATAGCCTGCTCTTTGAACAGCAAGCGGTGCCCTCCGGCAGGATCGACCAGCTGTTTTTGCCGCGCTTCACACGCCGGATAAACATCGACAACGCCTCGCAGCCCACGGCCATGTCGTTTGATCAACAGATGGAGTGGAGCAATTTGCTCAGCTACTCGATGGTGATGACGGTGATCTTCCTCTGCGGAGCACTGGTCTTGGTGCCCTGGATCACTCTCCGCCACTACCGCGCCCTCGACCGTTCGGCACGGGAATACGAACATTCCGCCTACCTGGCCACCCACGACCTGCTGACCGGACTGCCGAACCGCTATCTTTTCAGCGACCGCTTCGAACACGCGTCCCGCTCCGCTCAAAGGAATGGCCATTCATTCGCCCTGCTTCTCGTCGATCTCGACCATTTCAAGGAGATCAACGACCAGCACGGCCACGAGGTGGGCGATCAGGTGCTGGTGGCCTGCAGCAGGCGCATGGAGCACAACGTCAGGGCCGGCGACACAGTGGCCCGCCACGGCGGCGACGAATTCGTGATCCTCCTGCCGAATATCCTGAACGCTGACGATGCGGCCGGCGTCGGCGAAAAAATTCTGCGGGCCATTTCGGCGCCGATCGACACGACGGCAGGCTCGATGACGGTATCGTGCAGCATCGGGATTTCGATTTACCCCGTGCATGGCGACAATCTGGATCTCCTGCGCAAAAAGGCCGATCGCGCCATGTACCAGGCCAAGCAGCAGGGTCGGAACGCGGTCGCCATGTGGTCGGCCGAAATCAACTGAAACCCGCGTCCCCCCTTCTGGGTCAGAACCAAGGGAGGGGGTGGCGTCTTCCGCAAAATCAGTCGCTTAACTTGGCAGCCGGCGCGGCGACCGGTAAACTACGCTTTCTGCCGAGGAGCGCTGCGACCCTTTTCACGCTAAAGCGTGAAGAACGGGGCCAGGCTCGGCAATGATCAACGGCGCTCGCAAACCCTGGCCGGTTTGTGACGCCGTTTGTTTTTGCGGCGTCCCCGGCGTGTTCCAGTTTAGCCGAGGTGATCATGATACAAGCCGACCGTACCGCCGAACTTTCCGCCCTGCTCCAGAAACGCCTGCTCGTTCTCGACGGCGCCATGGGCACGATGATCCAGCGCCACGGCCTGCACGAAGCCGACTACCGCGGCGAACGCTTCAAGGATCACCCCCACGACCTCAAGGGCAACAACGACCTGCTGGTCCTGACCCGGCCGGACATCATCGGCGGCATCCACCGCGAGTACCTGGAAGCCGGTGCCGACATCCTCGAAACCTGCACCTTCAACTCGACCGCGGTGTCGCAGGCCGACTACAACCTGTGCGAACTGGTCCATGAGCTGAATTTCGAAGGCGCCCGCCTGGCCCGCCTGCTGTGCGACGAATTCACCGCCGCCAACCCGGCCAAGCCGCGCTTCGTCGCCGGCGTCCTCGGCCCGACCAGCCGCACCGCCTCGATCTCGCCGGACGTCAACGACCCCGGCTACCGCAACGTCACCTTCGACGAACTGGTCACCAATTACCTCGAAGCCATTAACGGCCTGGTCGAGGGCGGCGCCGACATCCTGCTCGTCGAAACGGTGTTCGACACGCTGAATGCCAAGGCCGCGCTGTTCGCCATCGAAACCTACTTCGAGCGCGCCGGCCGCCGCTGGCCGGTGATGATCTCGGGCACCATCACCGATGCTTCCGGCCGCACGCTGTCCGGCCAGACCGCCGAGGCCTTCTGGAATTCGCTGAACCACATCCAGCCGCTCTCCTTCGGCCTGAACTGCGCGCTCGGCGCCAAGGAATTGCGCCAGTACGTCGAGGAACTGTCGCGCGTCTGCGACTGTTACGTCTCGGCCCACCCCAACGCCGGCCTGCCCAATGCCTTCGGCGGCTACGACGAGACGGCCGAGATGCTGGCCGACGAAATCGAGAGCTGGGCCAAGACCGGCATCGTCAATATCGTCGGCGGCTGCTGTGGCACCTCGCCCGAACACATCGCGGCGATCGCCGAACGGGTCGCTACGGTCAACCCGCGAAAAGTGCCGGAAATCGAGAAGAAGCTGCGCCTGTCCGGGCTGGAGCCGTTCAACGTCGGCGCCGATTCGCTCTACGTCAATGTCGGCGAACGGACCAACGTCACCGGCTCCAAGGCCTTCGCGCGGATGATTCTCGAGGGCCGTTTCGACGATGCGCTGGCCGTCGCCCGCCAGCAGGTCGAGAACGGCGCCCAGGTCATCGACATCAACATGGACGAGGCGATGCTCGATTCGCTGGCCGCCATGGACAAGTTCCTCAAGCTGATCGCCTCCGAACCGGACATTTCGCGCGTGCCGATCATGATCGACTCGTCGAAGTGGGAAGTCATCGAGGCCGGCCTCAAGTGCATCCAGGGCAAGGGCATCGTCAATTCGATCTCGATGAAGGAAGGCGAAGCCAAGTTCCTCGAGCAAGCCAGGCTGGCCCGCCGCTACGGCGCCGCGGTCATCGTCATGGCCTTCGACGAGCAGGGCCAGGCCGACACCTTCGCCCGCAAGACGGAAATCTGCGCCAAGGCCTACCTGCTGCTGACGGAAATGGGTTTCCCGGCCGAAGACATCATCTTCGACCCGAACATCTTCGCCATCGCCACCGGCATCCCCGAGCACGACAACTACGCGGTCGATTTCATCGAATCGGTGCGCTGGATCAGGCAGCACCTGCCGCACGCCCACATTTCCGGCGGCGTTTCCAACGTCTCCTTCAGCTTCCGCGGCAACGACCCGGTGCGCGAGGCGATCCACACCGTCTTCCTCTACCACGCGATCCAGGCCGGCATGACCATGGGCATCGTCAATGCCGGCATGCTCGGCGTCTACGACGACCTTGAGCCGGAACTGCGCGCCAAGGTCGAGGACGTCGTGCTCAACCGCCACCCGGGCGCCGGCGAGGCGCTGGTCGACTTCGCCCAGACGGTCAAGGAAGGCAAGGCCAAGGACAGCGGCCCCGATCTGTCGTGGCGCGAGCAGTCGGTCGAAAAGCGACTGGAACACGCGCTGATCAAGGGCATCACCGACTTCGTCGTGGCCGATACCGAGGAAGTGCGGGCCCAGCTGGAAGCCGCCGGCAAGCCGCCGCTGGCCGTCATCGAAGGCCCGCTGATGGCCGGCATGAACCACGTCGGCGACCTGTTCGGTGCCGGCAAGATGTTCCTGCCGCAGGTCGTCAAGTCGGCCCGCGTCATGAAGCAGGCGGTCGCCCACCTGCTGCCCTTCATCGAGGCGGAAAAGTCCCGCACCGGCCTGGGCAGCAAGGGCAAGATCCTGATGGCCACGGTCAAGGGCGACGTGCACGACATCGGCAAGAACATCGTCGGCGTCGTCCTCGGCTGCAACGGCTACGACGTCGTCGACCTCGGCGTCATGGTCTCCTGCGACAACATCCTGAAGGCGGCGCTCGAACACCGCGTCGACATCATCGGCCTCTCCGGCCTGATCACCCCGTCGCTCGAGGAAATGGCCCACGTCGCCAGCGAAATGCAGCGCCAGGGCATGAAGCAGCCGCTCTTGATCGGCGGCGCCACCACCAGCCGCGCCCACACGGCGATCAAGATCGCCCCCAACACCGAAGGCGCCGTCGTCTACGTGCCGGATGCCTCGCGCGCAGTCGGCGTCGCCACCAAGCTGCTGTCCACCGAGCAGCGCGACGGCTACATGGCCGAGATCGTCGCCGAATACGAAACCGTGCGCGCCGAACACGCCGGCCGCAAGGGGGCCACGCTGGTCACCCTGGCCGAAGCGCGGGCCAATCGTTTCACGTGGAACCAGCCGTTCACCCCGTGCGCCCCCCGGCAACCCGGTCTGCACGCCATCGACCTCGAACTGGAAGACCTCGCCCTGTTCATCGACTGGTCTCCGTTCTTCCAGGCCTGGGATCTGGCTGGCCGTTATCCGGCCATCCTCGAAAACGAAGTGGTCGGCGAAACCGCCCGCCAGTTGTTCGCCGATGCCAAGGCCATGCTCGCCCAGATCGTCAGTGAAAACTGGCTCAGTGCCCGCGCCGTTTTCGGACTCTACCCGGCCCGCAGCGACAACGAAGACATCATCATCTACAGCGATGAAAGCCGGACCACCGAACTGACCCGCTGGGTCGGCCTGCGCCAGCAGCACAAGCAGCCGAAGGGCCGCTTCAATATCGCGCTGGCCGACTACATCGGGCCGAACGATTATGTCGGGGCCTTCGCAGTCACCGCCGGCCTCGGCATTGACGAACGCGTTGCCGCGTTCGAAGCGGCCAACGACGACTACTCGGCGATCATGCTCAAGTCCCTGGCCGATCGGCTGGCCGAAGCCGCTGCCGAGTGGCTGCATATGCGCGTGCGCACCGACTACTGGGGTTACGCCGCCAACGAATCGCTCGACAACGATGCCCTGGTCGCCGAGCAATATCAGGGCATCCGGCCGGCCCCCGGCTACCCGGCCTGTCCGGACCATACCGCCAAACGCGAGTTGTTCGCCCTGCTCGACGCCCCGACCAACGCCGGCATGCACCTGACCGAGTCCTGCGCTATGACGCCGGCCGCGGCAGTCTCCGGCTTCTACATCGCGCACCCCGGCGCTGCCTATTTCGCGATTCCGAAAATTGGCCGCGATCAGCTCGAAAACTGGGCGGCGCGCAAAGAGATGGCGCTCAAGGACGCGGAATACTGGCTGGCCCCCCTGCTCTGAACCCAGTCTTGGCCGGCGGTCGTTTCCCGGCCGGCCAATATTCCTCGCCCGGGGCCCCGGCTTTGCCAGGGTCCCGGCGCTTCGCGCCAATGCACACCGGCGCACCGATCGACTGCGCGGGTATAAATCAGCTCATGCGTGTCATATTTCACGCTATCCGCCGGCGGTCGACCATACACTTTTGGTGACTCAGGCACGGATAGCGCGTAGCCACCAAACATAAATAAATGCCCATGGTCTGAGCCTCTTCGCTTCACGACAGCAGTCGGCCGAATAATGAATTCTGGAAGGGTAGACCAATGAAAAAGAACGCGATCATTCCATTTGCCGCCCTGGCAGCAGCTGTCTTGTTGCCGGCCACGGTATCTGCCGCCACGGTCACGCTGGACAGCGCAAGCTGGAACGTCGGCGCCGGCTGGGGTACGGCGTGCATCGGCGCCGCCTGCGATGCCAGCCACGATTTGCTGAATGTCGCCTGGAACGTCGCCCCCACCCTGGCCGGCACCAGCCTGACCTTCAGCCAGGTGGGCGACAGCCAGACACTCGCCCTTGGGGCAGCCCGTTTCGCCGAGGAAGACGGAACGATCGCGGCCGGCGAGGTAGACAACCTGACGCTCAGCGGCATCCTGAACTTCCTCACTCCCGGCCTCAACCAACAGGTCAGCACCGCCACTGTCACGGCGACCCCGGGAGTACTCAAGGACATCGGTTTTCCCAACATCGATCTGGCCGTCTCCTTTGCCCCGGTCTATTTGACTTTGGCTTCCGGTGAAAAAATCGAGGTACTGCTCTCCGGACTGTCATGGAACTGCCAGGGTAACGATCACTGCACCTACCAGTCCCCGATCGGCAACGACATCAATGCCACGTTCACGATGATTGAGGCCGCCCCGCTGCTCGCCCGCACCAATATTCCCGAACCGTCATCCCTGCTCCTGATGGGGGCCGGCTTTATCGGTCTCGGATTTAACCTGCGCCAGCGCCTGGCCAGTCGTCGGAAAAATTCGCAGTAAGCGGCGGCCGGGTCACTCCCGGCAGCGCACCAAGGTGCGCTGCCGGCCGGCCAGGCCTATGGCTCGTCGTTTTCCTGCCGGAAGCAATAGCCATCGGCGGAAAACGACTGCCAGGTACAGTGCCCGCTCAGTTCCAGCACGCGCTGGTGGTATTTGAGGATGGCGGGCCGGTGGGCGACGCTGACCAGGGTCGTGTTCATGGCCAGGAGTTGCCGGTAGAGCGCGTCTTCGTTGGCGCTGTCGAGGGCGCTCGTCGCTTCGTCGAGGACAACGAAGCGCGGCTTGCTGAGCAGGACGCGGGCAAAAGCCAGGCGCTGCTGTTCGCCGACGGAGAGCACTTTCTGCCAGTCCATCTCGACATCGAGGCCGCCAAAGCGGCTGGCCAGATCGGGCAGATTGACCTTGTCCAGCACCTGCAACAGCTGTTCGTCGTGGATCGAACGCTCCTTGTGCGGATAGAGCAGCTGGCTGCGCAGGGTGCCGAGCAGCATGTAGGGCTGCTGAGGCAGGAACAGGATATCGTTCGGCGGCGGCCGGAGGATGGTCCCGCTGCCCGCGTACCATAGACCGGCGATGGCGCGCAGCAGCGAACTCTTGCCGCTGCCGCTCTGGCCGACGATCATCAGGTTCTGGCCCGGCACGACTTCCAGCGACAGGTTGCGGATCAGCGTCCGTTCGTAGTTCGGCGTTTCCAGGGTGACATTTTCCAGAACCAGGTGGGCCGCATCGACCGAAAGGATGGTGCTCCCCCGGCGGGTGTGACCGGCCGGATGGCCGGGCAGGAAGCGGGCCAGGGTGTCGAGGCGATCGACGCCGGCGGCGAAGCGGCTCAGGCTCTCGAAATTCTCGACGATCAGCGAAAAAGCGCTGAGCACCGCGGCAAATGCGCCAGCCGCCTGAATCGCCCGGCCGACCTCCAGTTCGCCGGACAGTACGCGGGAGGCGATGATGGCACTGGGCAGGACGATGGTCATCAGGCCGTAGGCATGCTGAAAGAAATTGAGTCCCATCTGGCTGCGGATCAAGCGCTTGAAATTCTTGAAGGCGGCGGCAAAACGCTGCCTGACCTGTTGCAGTTCCTGATTCTCGCCGCCGTAGAGGGCAATCGATTCGGCGTTTTCGCGAACGCGCACCAAGCTGAAACGGAAATCGGCCTCGCGCCGCAACTGGTGGAAATTCAGGCTCATCAGCCGGCGGCCGAAGACGAAAAGGGTAATCAGCGTTCCCGCAATGGCGTAAAACACCAGGAAATAAACCAGTTCCCGCGAAATCGACCAGAGCACGGTGCTGAAAGCGGCCAGCTGCAAGACCGAGCCGATGAAGATGAGCAGGAAGTAGAGCGAACGCTGGGTAAAAGTATTGATGTCTTCGGCGACGCGCTGGTCCGGATTGTCGATGACGGCATTGGCATTCAGTTCGTAGAAATGCCGGTGACTGAAATAGCTCTCGAGAAAGCGGTGGGTCAGCCAGCGCCGCCAGTGAATGCCGAGGGTGTCGCGAACGAAATAGTAGAGGGTGTAGATCGGCACCGCCGCCAGCAGCAGCCACAGGCAGAACCGGATCGAGGCCCAGAAGCGCTCGCCGTCGCGCGCGGCCAGCGCCGAAGTGAATTCTCCCGTCTGCTCGTTGAAGAGCACGGCGAAGCGCGTCTGGCCAAGCAGCAACACGACCAGCAGCGCGAGCAAGCCCCAGGCCTTCAGCCATTCGTCCTGGCGCCAGTAAGGTGAGGCGATGGCCCAGAATCGTTGCCAGAGATTACGCTCAACCGGCTTCATTGTGTCGTGTGACGAAGATCGCCATGGTTTGTCGAGGAAGACCGGGAATCGGCTGCTACCGGTTGTGTCTGTTTTACTCCCGGCCCGATGCCATGGTCAAGTTCGTTGCGTCGGCCCTCGGCCTGCGCCATCCCGAGCAGCGCTTCGGCAAATATGGACAAAGACGCCAAGCCCGGCCGAAAATCGACGAAAATCCCGCCCATGATCCCTGCTGCCAACGTCGACCTCACCCCTTTCAACACCCTTGCCCTGCCCGGCCGGGCTGCCCGCTACCAGAAGATCGACGCACCGGAGCAACTGTGCGCCGACGAACTGGCCAGCGAAAAACGCTTCATCCTCGGCGGCGGCAGCAACCTGGTGCTGACCGGCGATTTCGCCGGCCTGGTCCTGCACATGGCCATTCCTGGCAAACGGATGGTCGCGGAAGATGGCGAGGCATGGTTCATCGAGGCCGGGGCTGGCGAGAACTGGCACGATTTCGTGCAATGGACACTGGCCCGGGGCTGGCCGGGGCTGGAAAACCTGTCGCTGATTCCCGGCACGGTCGGTGCCGCGCCGATCCAGAATATCGGCGCCTACGGGCTGGAAATCGGCGAGCTGCTGCACTCGGTCAGGGCCTGGGACTTCGAAAAACGGGTTTTTTTGACGGTCGACCGTAGCGCCTGCCGTTTTGCCTATCGCGACAGCGTCTTCAAGCAGCAAGGCTGGCACCTGAGCGGGCGGATTGCCATCGTTTCGGTCATTTTCCGCCTGCCCAAGGCCTGGCAGCCGAACCTGCGCTACGCCGACCTCGCCCAGGAACTGGCGGCACACCGGATTGCCGCGCCCACCGCCCGCGACATCGCCGCGGCAATCTGCGCCGTGCGCCAGCGCAAGCTGCCCGACCCGGCGCTGATCCCCAATGCCGGCAGTTTCTTCCACAATCCGGTGATCGAGGCGGCGCAGGCCGAACGGCTGGCCGCCGCTTACCCGACCCTGCCCCGCTACCCGCAGCCGGATGGCCGGGTCAAGCTGGCCGCCGGCTGGCTGATCGAGCAGGCCGGCTGGAAGGGCAAGGCGCTCGGCCCGGTCGGCATGTACGAGAAGCAGGCGCTGGTCCTGGTCAATCGCGGCGGCGCGACCGGCCGCGACGTCCAGCGCACGATGGCGGCGGTGCAGGCGGCGGTGCGGGAAAAATTCGCTATCGACCTGACGCCGGAACCGATCTTTCTCTGAGTCCCTATTCGGCCGCCCTGACATACAGGCAAGCGGCGATGCCGGTGGCGACGGCATCAGCCATCCGGGCCTGGCGCTCGGGATCGAGCAATGCCAGTTCCTCGTCGCGGTGCTTGATCACCCCGGCTTCGAACAGCACCGCCGGCAGGGTCGTCCGGTAGAGCACGACGAGGTTGTCGTAATACCACACGCCATTCTCGGCATCAGCCGGCTGGTGCTGGCGGGCGTGCCAGGTGGAAGGCGTGAAGCCGGCCCGGCGCAGCAGGGCACCGATCGTCGAGGCGCAGCGCAGGCTGGTTTCCGGATCGGGATTCTGGGCCGAAACAAAGATGCCGTAGCCGCGCTTGACCTCGGTGTAGGTCTGCGGCCGGCCATGCCATTCCCAGGGAATCAGCCAGGGCTCGCCGACCGAGTCGTGGTGGACGGCGATAAAGAAGTCGCTGCCGGCCGCCGCCAGCGGACGGGCCGCCAGACTGCCGATATTGCCGTCGAAATTAACTTCGCGGACACCCAGTTCCCGCTGGCGCAAGGCCGCCGCCAGCACACCGGCAAAATCGCGGTTGAATGCGAACTCCGGCCGGCCGCGGGCGCTGATCGCCCCGCCATCCTTGCCGCCGTGGCCCACATCGACGGCGACCAGCGGCGGCACCGCCTGGGCGGTGGCCGCCGAAACCAAGGCAGCCCCCACGGTCGACAGGGGAAAAAAGGCAAAAAACAGTTTGCGGACAAGTCTCATGCGCGAATTATCGCGGCAAATTAAGATAAGCACCTCGCCGCCAACGGATTCTCATTGCCATGCCCAAGCTCACCGTTTTCTCCGCCATCACCCCGCCCCCGACCTACGACCGACCGCGCCCGGAGCGACTGATCAAGGGCAACCCGCTGCGTACCACCTTCGAGCATTTCCTCAGTGCCTCCGGCGACCTCTCGGCCGGCATCTGGGCCTGCGAGCCGGGTGCCTGGAAGATTGCCTTCGCCGCAGGCAAGAACGAGTTTTTCTGCGTCATCGAAGGACGCCTGCGGATTACCGATGCCGAGGGCGAAACAGCCGAATTCGGCCCCGGAGCCGCCGGCATCATCCCGGGAGGCTTTACCGGCAGCTTCGAAGTCCTCGAAAACGTGCGTAAACACTACGTTTTGATGGAATGCTCTAGGTAATCTGCGCTATAGTTTGCCGCCAATACGGGGGACACAAATGACCGAAAATACCAGCCAGCCGCGCGGCACATCCGCCCATATGCCCGATCTGAACTGGAGCCAGGTCCGGGAAACGGTCCTGATGCTTGAACTCTCGGCAGTCCAGATCGAAGCGGCCATGAAGGACAGCAACGCCTCGGTCGAGGTACTGACCCACTCGTTCACAACCATGGCCGGTTACATGCGGATGATTTCCGATACCATCCAGACCCTGCCCGACCAAGGCGAAGTCGGTGTCGCCAAGCAAAACCTGGGCGGCGTTTCGGAACACGTGTCCGGCATGGTCCATCAGGCCATCATCGCCTTCCAGTTTTACGACAAGCTGGTCCAGCGCCTGGCCCACGTCGGGCTGAGCCTCGGCGAGCTGAGCGATCTGGTCGGCGACAGCCGCCGCCTGTACAACCCCGGCGAATGGGTCGGCCTGCAGGACAAGATCAAGACCAAGTATTCCACCCGCGAAGAAATCGCCATGTTCGACGCCGTCATGCACGGTACGCCGGTCCAGGAAGCGGTGGACAGGTTCATGGCCGAAATGAAGGAAAAGAGCGACGATATCGAACTGTTTTAGTTCGGACACCCGCCCGACCATGACGCCATCTGCCCCACTCACCG
Organism: uncultured Pseudomonadota bacterium; assembly: GCA_946479855.1. Next base: position 19,756 of record CAMLHL010000020.1, on the reverse strand, counting down.
CTGACGCTCTGGCGGAGGCGCTGGCTCTCGCCGGGGTCGGCTGCTGGCAATGGCATGCCGCAGACCGTCAGCTGCAGGTTTCAGCCAATTTTCACCAGTTGCTCGGCAGCAGGCCGGAGACCCTGCCGGCCACCCGCGAAGCCTGGCTGGCGCGCACCCACGCCGACGAGCGCCCGCAGCTGGCCAAGCTGTTCGACAAGCTGGAGAACGGTACGGCGCACGGCCTGCCGAATTTCGCCCTGCGCCTGCAGCACGCCAACGGCCGATGGCACAGCTTCGACGTCCGCCTGCCCGGCCATGGGGCTCCGCATACCCCGCTCATCGTCACCTTCAACGAGATCGCCCGACAAAGCCAGATTGCCCCAGCCCCCCCCGTGGCAAGCGAACTGACGGCCGATCATCGAACTTTCGAGCATCTCGTGCACGAACGCATGGCCGAATTCGAGGTTGCCCACGATACCCTGGCCAAGATCATCGACAGCAGCCCGGTCCCCGTTTTCGTCCTCGACAAGGACCATCTGATCACGCACTGGAACCGGGCCTGCGAGGAAATCATCGGCGTACCGGCCAGCGCCATGCTCGGTACCCGCGAGCAGTGGCGGGCCTTCTACCCGGAGCAGCGCCCGGTCATGGCCGACCTGGTCATTTCCGGGGAAATGGCCCAGATCCAGAAGCTCTATTCGAACAAATACCGCAAATCGCAACTGCTTGAAGGCGCCTTCGAAGCGGAAGACTATTTCCCGACCTTCAAACGCTGGCTTTTCTTCACTGCGGCGCCCCTGCGCGACAAGCAGGGCCAGATCGTCGGCGCCATCGAAACCCTGCAGGACATCACCGAGCGCAAGCAGGTTGAAATTGCCCTCACCGAAGCCAAGCGGGCCGCCGAAGCCGGCGCCCATGCCAAGGCCGAATTTCTGGCCAACATGAGCCACGAAATCCGGACCCCGATGAATGCCATCATCGGTCTGGCCCACCTGCTGCTGAGAACAAATTTGTCTGACAAGCAGCACGACTTCGTGTCGCGTATTCACGGCGCCGGCCAGATCCTGCTCGGTCTGATCAACGATATCCTCGATTTCTCGAAGATCGAAGCCGGCCGCTTGCAACTGGAGGAAACCGAGTTCGCCCTGGACGGCGTACTCGACAGCGTCGCCAGCGTATTGCTGGCGCGCGCCCAGGAAAAGGGTCTGGAACTGCAATACGTCGTCGAACCCGACGTCCCCCCCAATTTGAGTGGCGATCCGCTGCGTCTGGCGCAGATCCTGATCAACCTGATTGGCAACGCCATCAAGTTCACCGCCACCGGCTCAGTCACCGTGATCGTCCGTCACCTGCCCGGCGATGCCGACCGCCTCACGCTGGAATTCGACGTTCAGGACACTGGCATCGGCATGTCGGGGGAGCAACAGGCAAACCTGTTCGACGCCTTCAGCCAGGCCGATACCTCGATCACCCGCAAATTCGGCGGCACCGGACTCGGCCTGACCATCAGCAAGCGCCTGGCGCAATTGATGCGGGGCGACATCTGGGTGCGCAGCCAACCGAATGTCGGCAGCACCTTTACCTTCAACGTCAAACTCGGGCTCGGCCGCAGCGATCCCCTGGCACCACGCCAGGCCAAGCGACGGGCCCTGGTCGTCGACGATAGTCCGCTGGCCCGCGCCATCCTGATCAGCCTGCTCGAAAAACAAGGTTTCACTGCCGTTTCCGCCGAATCCGGCAAACAGGCGCTGACCATACTCGACGACTCGCGGGCGGCACCGTTTGAATTCGTCACCATTGACCTCAATATGCCGGGCATGGACGGACTGGAACTGGCCGAGGCAATCTGCGGGCAGATATCCCCACCGCCCCGGCTGGTCATGGTCACCGCCGCCGATACCGCGCTCCTTGAAGGCGAATCCCGGTTGGCCTGTTTCGCCACCGTGCTCAACAAGCCGGTGACGGCTGCCCAGATCGGCAAGCTGATCGAAAAGGTTGCTCCGCCGGCAGCGGCAGCGCCAACCCACCCGGCGCCCCTGGCCGGCTTGCGGGTGCTGCTCGTCGAAGACATGCCGACCAACCAGTTGATCGCCCGCGAGATCCTCGAATCCTACGGCATCACGGTTGATATCGCCGAGCACGGCGGGCAGGCTCTGAAAAAACTTCTGGACGACGGCAACAGTTACGATATCGTGCTGATGGATATCCAGATGCCGGAAATGGATGGTCTGGAAGCCACCCGCCGCCTGCGCGCGAGTGCTCGCTGGCCCGATCTGCCCATCATCGCAATGACGGCGCATGCCCTGGACACCGAACGCCAGCGCTGCCTGGACATTGGCATGAACGATTTCGTCACCAAACCGATAGACCCGGACGGGCTGCGAGACACCCTGATCCGCTGGCGACCCCGCAAGACATCGCCGGCCCCTGCCAAGAAAATGGAGAGTGCGCCCATGAGCTCTGCCGACGGACTACCCGAGCTACCCGGGATCGACAAGGCCGATGGCCTGAAACGCATGATGAACAAGCCGGCACTGTACGAAAAGGTCTTGCGCGATTTCCATGCCCGTTTCAGCGATGAACCCCAGATCATCCGTTCCGCGATTCTGGCCGGCGACATGGCCACCGCCGAGCGGCGCGCCCACAGCACCAAGGGGCTGGCCGGGACCATCGGCGCCCTGCAACTGCAAGGCGCCGCCAAGGATCTGGAAATGGTCCTGCGCCAGGGTGAGATACCGCCGGAAGATATTTTCCAGCAGTTCGAAAGCGAACTGCACACCGTGATTGAAGGCATCGCCCAAGGCTTCGGGATCGATCCCGGCGGGCTGCGGTAAAAGACCGGCCGGTCAGAAATCGGCCGGTGCTTCCCAGACGATATTTGCCTTCGCCCCACCCCGGCTGGTCCGTTCCAGCATGTCGATCAGCGGCCAGGCGCGCTGGCTGAGAACGACCACCGGCTCCTTTTTCTTGCCGTGCTCATCGATCTCGTCCTCCGCCGGCGGCGCCTCGGAGCGCTTCGCCGCCTCGGCCAGGACCTTGGCCGCTGCGGCCATCTCGGCCTGGGTAAAGGTGCCGCGGGCGGTGGTCGCCTTGCCGATCACCTGCAGCAGCATGCGGGCCGCTTCGGCAAACATCAGGATCTCCCCGGTTTCACTGGATACAAATCGGACCAACATTGTTTTTCCTTTCGCCAATTGAATCCATGTTGTCATTCCGCCCGACCTTCATGCACAATGGGCCAAAGCGGAGAGACTAGACATGCCGACCAATATTACCGCCAATCCCCTGGAGACGGGGTCCGACGAAATTGAACGCTTCGCGCTGGAAGAGTGCGCCAAGCGTCAGCGGATAGACCACAGTGTCTCGGTGATGATCCTGCCCGACCGCCGCTGCGAACTGGCAGTCAAGTTTGCCCGTCTCGATGCCCGTGTCGTCATCGCCGAGGCTCCCGAACTCAAGCAGAACGTCGAAGGCCGCATCCTGGCCGCCGGGCTGAGCGACCTGGTCAGCTTCGCCCCCTACGTTTTTCCGAATCTGCCGGAACATCCCCAGAACCAGTTGTTCGACATCATCATCATTCGCCGCGGCCTGTGCGCCATGCCGTATGACGAGGCCCGGCAGATCGTCCGCCAATTACTGTTCAAGCTGAAAATCGGCGGCAAGCTGTATCTCTCGGTCCTCGGCCTGCACTCGGAGCTCAGCGAAGGGTATGCCGCCAGCGATGCGACAATCGACCAGCGCTTCGCCAAACTGGCGCCGCCCCTCGCCGGAAAATACGACCTCCATCAGCCCGTCTGCCTGTACACCGAGCGCAACCTGTTCATGCTGCTACTCGACGCCGGAGCCAGCGTACTGCGCACCCTGACCACCACCTACGGCAACGTCAAGGGCGTCGCCGTCCGGGTTTGATGCGCCTGGGGATCGATCTTGGCGGCACCAAGATCGAGATCATCGCTCTCGACGACGATGGCCGGGAATTGCTGCGCCAGCGTATCGCAACCCCGCAGGGCGATTACATGGGCACCGTCATGGCCGTGGCCGGACTGGTCGAAGCCGTGGAAGCCCGGCTCGGTCGGCGTGGCTCGCTCGGCATCGGCATTCCTGGCGCCGAATCGCTGGCCAGCGGGCTGATCAAGAATGCCAACTCGACCAGCCTGATCGGCAAGCCACTCCGCCGTGACCTGCAGGCTGTGCTCCAGCGTGAAATACGGCTGGCCAACGATGCCAACTGCTTTGCCCTCTCGGAAGCCATTGATGGCAGCGGCCGTGATGCCGGAATTGTTTTCGGCGTCATTCTCGGCACCGGCGTCGGTGGCGGCATTGTCATCAACCGGCAAGTACTGATCGGTGCCAACGCCATCGCCGGGGAATGGGGGCACAATCCCTTGCCCCGGCCCGCGGGCGACGATCTGCCCTTGCCGGGATGTTACTGTGGCCGTGAAGGCTGCATCGAGGCCTATCTTTCCGGACCAGCGATGAGCGCCGATCACTTGCGACACAGCGGCGAGCGGCTCGATCCGGCTGAAATCGACCGCCGGGCTAGCGCCGGCGATGTCGTCTGCGAAACCACGCTGCGCCGCTACGAGGATCGACTCGGCCGGGCCCTGGCCAGCGTCATCAACATCATCGACCCGCAGGTCATTGTCCTCGGCGGCGGCCTGTCGAAAATGGCCCGGCTCTACCGCAATTTACCGGCATCCTACGGTCGACATATATTTTCGGATGTTTTTGACACAAAGCTGCTGCCGCCGACGCACGGAGATTCCTCGGGAGTCCGCGGTGCCGCATGGCTATGGGATTGATGGCAAAATTCGCCCATGATCAAGGTATCCCTCTTCATCGGCGGCATTCGCCCACTCCCCGAATCCGGCCGCCCTACCGGCATCTACAAGCAGCCGGTCAGCCGCGAACTTGAACTCGGCCCCACAGGCTTCATCGGCGACCAACAGGCGGACCGCCGCGTGCATGGCGGCCCGGACAAGGCGGTGCACCTTTATCCGGCCAGCCATTATGCAAAACTGGCCGCCCGCTTCCCGGAAGTCGCCGGGCAACTGGTCATCGGCAGCCTCGGCGAAAACATCTCCGCCAACCTCGACGAGAACGCGGTAAGGATCGGCGATGTCTGGCAGCTCGGCAGCGCCCGCCTGCAAGTCTGCCAGCCACGCAACCCGTGCTGGAAAATCGATGAGCGTTTTGCCTGCGAAGGCATGGCGGAATTCATCGCCCGGGAACGCCTGACCGGCTGGTACTGGCGGGTAATTACCCCGGGCCGGGTCAGGCCGGGGGATGCCCTGGAAATCGAGCGCGCCGCCGATGCCTGCACCCTGGCCGCGGCCATGCAATGCTGGCAGGCCCATCGCCCGGCGCTGGCCGACCTGGAAAAACTGGCGGCAACACCGGGCATCGCCGAGAACTGGCAGCAAAAGATCGTGACGCGGATCGAGTGGCTACGCAAAAATCCCGATAAGGCGCCACAGCCCCTAACAGCGTTCCACGTGAAACCCGAAACCCCTTGACCCGACCGCGCGCCTGGCGCACCGCCATTTCATGCGGCTAGGCGGCCCGGGGCTGGCTCTGGCCTGACTTCGCCCCGCCGGTCGCCGAGTCGGGAACCGCCAGATCGACTTGCTGCAGGTAGCCAACCTCCCCCGTTTCACCAAGGTAAAGCCCGGCCGAGCGGATTTGGCCGAGGAGTTCGTTATCGGCGGTTTTTAGTGAAAACGGGGCGTCGACCGTCGCAGTGTAGAGGGCACCGATCCCGCGCGCCTTGAGCGAAGCCAGGCCGTCACCCGACCAGACAGCGAGCTTGTCGAAAGCGGCGTCACCCTCGTCGATCCAGCCATTGTGATCGTCGTCGAGCCTGGCCAGATCGGCGAAGCCATTGCCGCTGGCGACACCGAACAACTCACTGCCATCGTCCGCCTTGGCGTTGCCGTTCCGATCGAAAACGAGAAAGCCGCTGCCCGCCCCCAGGCCGGGGATTTCCTCTGGCGTCCCATCCGCATTCAGGTCGAAGGCCATGCGCTGGCCGGTCAACTCGCAGGAATGGCCGGGAAAACTGAGGACCAAGGGATCGCGCAAGGCAATCTCGCCGCTTTCGTCGATCAGTGAGCGATGGGTGTAATCACGCGCCAGGTCGAGAGAAAAATTGAAGGCGAGGTCGCGTCCGTCATCGGTCTTGACGCATCCTTGGCCACGGACCGAGGTTTTCTCGCTTTCACTGACCGTCTCGGCAAACTGCCTGTGCCACGGCATTGCGCGACCACGATCGACGGCCTTCGTATCTGCCGGCAATACGCAGGAGGCAAACTCAGCCCCGCATTTTTTGCCGTCGAGAGCGGCAAGAATGGCATCGACCAGTGACTGGAGGAGTTTCTGGACACGCTGCCGGCCCGCGCTTTCAGCGTCGGGCTCAGTTGCCGCCAGCGTCTCGAAGAGCTGCCGGAACCCCGTGCTGCTGGTCAGTTCCGTACGCCGGTGGAGGCTCGCTTCGTGGCTGGCCGAGAGTTGAACCGAGGAATCCTGGATTTTCATGATGCCCTCCTGGCAATGGTTGGGCGAGCATCCTTGCAAGGTACGTGCCGGTCAAAACTCCAGCGGATCGACTTCGATGTGCCAGCGCAGCTTGGAAGGCGCCTTGATGCCCTCGATGGCTTCCCGCCAGCACGGCAGAAAGGCCTGCAGCGCCGGCCGCGAATGCGATTCGGCGAGCAGCTGGCCACGCTCCAGATTGGCCAGACGGGCCATTTTCATCGGTATCGGGTCGTAGATGAAGATGTTTTCGTGCTCACCGACCACCGGCAAGGCCGCCGCCGTCTTCAGGAAGGCGATGGCATCGGCCATCTCGGGCGCCTCGGCGCGCAACATCGCCTGGAAGGCATAGGGTGGAAAACCGGCCTGCTCGCGCTCCTTGAGTTGGCCTGCGGCAAAGCCGGGGTAATCGTGGGCAGCCACGGCGGCAAACAGCGGATGATCCGGATATTGCGTCTGGATCTGCACTTCGCCCTTCAGTTCGGCCCGCCCGGCTCGCCCGGCGACCTGCATCAACTGGGCGAACAGGCGCTCCGGCGCCCGCCAGTCGGCGGCAAACAATGCCGCATCGGCCCCGAGCACGCTGACCAGCGTCAATTTCGGAAAATCATGGCCCTTAGCCAACATTTGCGTACCGACCAGAATGTCGGCTTCACCGCCATGGATGCGTTCGAGCATGGCCTCCCACTGCTTGCGGCTCTTCACCGAATCGCGGTCGACACGCAGTACGCGCGCCTCGGGAAACTGCTCCTGCAACCAGCCTTCCAGCCGTTGCGTCCCACGCCCGAAGGGATGAATGTCCTGGTTGCCGCAAGTCGGGCAGGCCTTCGGCACGCGATGTTCGCAGCCGCAGTGATGACAGCGCAGCCGGCGATCGGCCAGATGCAGCACCATGTTGGCGGCACAGCGCGTGCAGCGCGACACCCAGCCGCAGGCCGGACAGGCCAGCACCGGCGCATAGCCCCGGCGATTGAGGAAGACCAGGCTCTGCTCGCCGCGCGCCAGGCGCTCCCGGATGGCCGCGATCATTGGCTCGCTGACCCCCTCCTTGAGGACCATTTTTCGCGTATCCAGCACGTGGACCGTGGGTAGTGTGGCCTCCGGATTGGCCCGCTGCCGCAAGGTCAGCAGGCCGTAGCGGCCCCCCTGGGCATTGGCCCAGGTTTCCAGCGACGGCGTCGCCGAACCAAGGAGGACGGGAATGCCGAGTTGCCGGGCGCGAAAAACGGCGATGTCGCGAGCCGAATAACGCATGCCATCCTGCTGCTTGAACGAAGCGTCGTGCTCCTCGTCGACCACGATCAGGCCAAGGCGCGGCAAGGGCGTAAAGATCGCCAGGCGGGTCCCGAGGACGATGCTTGCCTCGCCGGCAAAGGCGGCCCGCCAGTTGCGTTCACGGGCCGCTTCGGCCAGCTCGCTGTGCAGCGAGACGACGCCGGTCTCGGGAAAACGGGTGCGCACCCGCTCCTCGAGCTGTGGCGTCAGGTTGATTTCCGGAACCAGCAGCAGGACCTGCCGGCCGGCGGCCAGGGCGCGTTCAACGAGGCGCAAATAGACCTCGGTCTTGCCGCTGCCGGTTACGCCGTGCAGGAGGTGAGCCGAAAAACCGGCCGCCGGATCGATCGCCTCGACCGCCGCGCGTTGTTCGTCGGTCAGGGCCGGCGGTGGCAGCGCCGCCGGGAGCGCAGCCGGCCGGATGTGACGGCGGGCCGGTGGTTCGATCCGCTTGAGACCGGCCGGCAGGGCCTGCATCACTACTTCGCCAAAGGCCGCCTGGTAGTAAGTGCTAGCAAACTCGCAAAGGCCAAAAAAATCGCGCGGGAGCGGCGGCAGATCGCACAGGATTTCACCGGCCGGCTTGAGCTGATCGAGCGGCCAGTCGCTGCCATCGACGACATCGACAATGACTCCAAGTTTTTCGCCGCGACCGAAAGGCACGCGAACCCGTCGCCCGAGATCAGCGGTCGACGCCGCCTCGGCCACATAATCGAAAAGCCGATGCAGGGGAATATCGAGAGCGACGCGCAAAACAGGCATGGATTCATCGGCCGAAGCCGCTATTGCTCCAATAAATCGGTTTTCTTGCGCTCAAAAGCCGGTTTCTGAGTTGTCCACAAAAACTGTGGATAACTTTGTGGATTTCTTTTGGAGTTTGGCGGTGCGTAACGGTTTGGCAACAACCCCGTCACTCTGCCGAAATATTGAGCAACACAACTAATCGTTTAATTTCATTGACTTGAATAAACGCTGCCGAGTCAAGGGCTTTTCTGACTTTATTTTTGGCGAGAGGCAAAACTCTGTGCATAAGTCAAGCCCAGCCTCTCGCTTATGGGTATTACCGACGCAACAGGCGGCTATGCGAGTGCACCGCTTCGACCAGGGCGGTGACGCTTTCCGGCGGGGTGAATTGCGAAATACCATGCCCCAGGTTGAACACGTGACCGGTATTGGCCGGCCCGAAGCTGTCGAGAACCTTCTTGGCTTCGGCGGCAACGATCTCCGGCTGCGCAAACAGCACATTGGGATCGAGATTGCCCTGCAAGGCCACCTTGTCACCGACCCGACGACGCGCTTCGCCGATGTCGATCGTCCAGTCTAGGCCAACGGCATCGCAGCCGATGGCGGCGATCTTTTCCAGCCACAGCCCGCCGTTTTTGGTGAACACGATGCTTGGAATGCGCTGGCCGTCCTTTTCCTTCTTCAGGCCGGCGACGATGCGCTGCATGTATTGCAGCGAGAATTCCTGGTAGGCCGCGTTGGACAGCGAACCGCCCCAGGTATCGAAGATCATCACGGCCTGGGCGCCGCAGTCGATCTGGGCGTTCAGGTAGCTGGTCACCGAGTCGGCCGTCACCGACAGGATGCGGTGCAGCAGGTCCGGCCGGTTGTAGAGCATCCCCTTGATGTTGCGGAAATCGCTGGAGCCCTCGCCTTCGACCATATAGCAGGCCAGCGTGTAGGGGCTGCCGGAGAAACCGATCAGCGGCACCGAGTTGTCCAGGGCGCGGCGGATTTCCGAAACGGCATCCATGACGTAGCCGAGGTGCTCGTAGGGATCGGGGGCGGTCAGGTTGTTGATCGCCCATTCCTCGCGCAGCGGGCGTTCGAATTTCGGCCCCTCGCCTTCGGCGAAATAGAGGCCGAGACCCATCGCATCCGGCACGGTCAGGATGTCCGAGAACAGGATCGCGGCGTCCAGGTCGTAGCGGGCCAGCGGCTGCAGCGTCACTTCGCAGGCTAGAGCCGGCGATTTGCACAGGCTCAGGAAATTGCCTGCCCGTTTGCGGGTTTCGCAGTACTCGGGCAGATAGCGCCCGGCCTGGCGCATCAGCCACAGCGGGGTGTATTCGGTCGGCTCCTTCAGCAGGGCGCGCAGGAAGGTATCGTTCTTGGGTCGGCTCACGTCGGACTCCGCCAGAAAATCGGAAAGGCGGAATTATCCGCCTTTCCGGGGCTCAGGTCACTTACGCCAGAAGGCCGGGGTCAGGACGACCAGCAAGGTGAAGATTTCGAGACGGCCAAGCAGCATTGCAAAGATGCACACCCAGGTCTGGAAATCGCCAAGAACCTCGTAGGTCGTCGACGGCCCGACCACCCCGAGGCCCGGTCCGGTATTGTTGATACTGGCGACAATAGCCGTAAAGGCGGAAACGATATCGAGCCCGGTAAAAGCGAGGATCAGCGTCAGCGACACGATGCTGACCATGTACATGAAGGCGAAGGAAAGGACCGCGAAGAGGATGGGCTGCGGCGCCATCTGGCCACCGATCCGGATGTTGTAGACGGCATTCGGATGCATGGCCCGGAGCAGTTCGCGAAAGACCTGCTTGTAGAGCAGCAGGGCACGCATCATCTTGATGCCGCCGCCGGTAGACCCCGCGCTGGTAACGAAACTCGACAGGAAGAGCATCCACAAGGGGGCAAAGATCGGCCACTGGCCAAAGTCCACACTGGCAAAGCCGGTGGTCGTGGCAATCGAGACCAGATTGAAGGCCACATGGCGCATGGCCGTGTCGAGATCCGGATAAACGCCATCTTTCCAGATATAGACGGCGATGAAAAAAATGCTGGCCAGGGTAATGCCGATGAACCAACCCGCCTCGGGATCACGGAAATAGGGGCGGATCGAGCGACCGCTGACGGCGAGAAAGAGCGTGCCGAAATTCATGCCGGCAATCAGCATGAAGACGATGGCGACGAATTCGATCGCCGGCGAATTGAAATAGCCAAAACTGGCATCATGCGTCGAAAAACCGCCCAGGCCCATTGTCGAGAAGGTATGGCAGACCGCGTCGAACCAGCCCATCCCGGCCCAGCGGAAGGCCAGGACACAGGCGAGAGTCACCCCAAGGTAGACCAGCCAAAGCCCCTTGGCCGTTTCGGCGATGCGCGGCGTCAACTTGGCATCCTTCATCGGCCCCGGCGTCTCGGCCTTGAACATCTGGCGGCCGCCGATACCGAGCAAGGGCAGTACCGCGATGGCCAGCACGATCAAACCCATGCCGCCCACCCAGACCAGTTGGTGGCGCCACAGGTTGATCGACATTGGCAACTGGTCGAGATTGGACAATACCGTCGAACCGGTCGTCGTCAGGCCCGATACCGTCTCGAAATAGGCATCGGTATGACTGATGCCGAGCTGGAGCATCAACGGTATCGCGGCAAACCCTGGCAGCACCGACCAAACCAGGACGACCATCAGGAATCCGTCGCGGATGTTCAGTTCGCGCTTGCAGCGACGATAGCGGTACCAAAGAAAGAGGCCACACAGCATGGTCAGCGCAAAAGCCTCGTCGTAGGCCGATTGCGCGCCATCGTTGGTCGCGTAGGAGAGTATCAGCGGCGCCAGCATGGTCAGGCCGAAAAGCATGATGATCATGCCTAGCGCACGGTAAACCGGAGCAAATCGGGTCACGAGCCGCTCCTTAGAGGAAGTGGAAGCCGACCTGGAACAGCTTTTCAACCTTCTGGACCAGCTTCTTGCGGGTGCAGAAGACGATGACATGGTCGCCCGCCTGGATCACGGTATCGTGATGGGCGATAACCACCTCGCCATGGCGGGTGATCGACGTCCAGTCGTCGGTCTGGCCGACCACCACCACCTGGTCGAAGTTGCGGACCAGCGCCGCAATGGTTACTCCGTGCGGCCAGTCGATCTGGTCGATACGCTTGCCGATGATCTGCGAGGTTTTGGCGTCGCCGTGAGCCACCAGCTCCAGGGCCTCGGCGGCGCCCCGGCGCAAGGAATGCACCTCCGCGACATCGCCATGCCGGACGTGGGCCAGCAAGGTGCCGATCGACACCTGGGCCGGCGAAATACCGATATCGATCGGTCCGCCCTCGATCATCTCGGCATAGGCCCGCCGGTTGATCAGGGCAACCACCCGCTTGCAGCCGAGCCGCTTGGCCAGGCTGCCGGCCATGATGTTGTCTTCGTCATCGTTGGTCACGGCCAGAAAAAGATCCATCTCGGCGATGTTTTCCTGCTCCAGCAACTCTTCATCGGTCGCGTCGCCGAGCAGGACCAAGGTATTGTCCAGTTCGTTGGCGATCAGCTCGGCGCGCTCCTTGCGGCCTTCGATCAGCTTGATCTCATAGCGTTTTTCCAGCGATCTGGCGAGACGAAGACCAATATTGCCGCCACCGGCAATCATGATCCGCTCCACCGGCTCCATCATCCGCCGTAACTGGCACAGCACCGGCCGGATATGCTCAGCGGCCGCGAGCAGGAAGACTTCGTCGCCAGCTTCAACGACCGTATCACCCTCTGGAAAAACCGCCTGGTCGCGCCGAAAAATGGCGGCGATCCGCGCATCCATCCCGACCGGCAGATACGCACGCATTTCCCGGATCTGCTTGCCGACCAGCAAGCCGCCCTCGTAGGCCCGCACGGCAACAAGGCTGACCCGGCCATTGGCAAAATTCAGGACCTGCAGGGCTTCCGGAAACTCGATCAGGCGCCGGATGTAATCGGTAATCACCTGCTCCGGGCAGAGCGCGAAATCGACGGCGAAATTGGCCGGCGACAACAGCGCGGCATCCTGGAGAAAGTCCTGCGAACGCAGGCGGGCTATGCGCGTCGGGACATTGAAGACGCTCTGGGCAAGCTTGCAGGCGACCAGATTGACCTGGTCGCTTTGCGTTACGGCAATGACCATGTCGGCGTCGTCCGCGCCGGCGTCGCGCAGGACACTGGGGGTCGCCGCGTTGCCGACGACGACGCGCAGATCGAGCTTGTCCTGCAGCGTCATCAGGCGAAGGCCATCACTGTCGACGACGGTAATGTCATTTTCTTCCGAAACCAGGCCTTCGGCGACACTGGCGCCGACCTGCCCGGCACCGAGAATGATGACTTTCATGACCCCTCCCTGATAGGCAGCCCCGCTATTCTTCGCCGCGTTTGCCGAGCTTGACGTCCAGTTGTTTCAATTTGCGGTACAGATGGGTGCGCTCCAGCCCCGAGCGTTCGGCCAGCTTGGTCATGTTACCGCCCTCGAGACGCAGGTGATGCTCGAAATAGAGCTTTTCGAAGGCATCACGCGCCTCGCGCAAGGGCTGCGCCAGCAGCGGCAGCAATGACAGGACCTCCGGCGCTTCGCCCGCTTCCTGCGGCATGACCCGGCTCACGTCGTCGGCGCTGATTTCCTCGTCCAGCGAGGTGACCGCCAGATTGCGCACGAGGGCGTAGATGTCGCTCCAGCTCGATTCGGGCAGATTTTTCCAGGGCAGCGTGCGCAGCGCGTTGAGCGCCGCCGTCGAAAAACGGCGGGGCGGCACTTCGCCGCGCTCGACGAAATTGGTCAGCAGCAGGCTGGCGATTTCCGGCAACTCATCGCCATGTCCGGCCAGCGAGGGCATGGCCACCCAGATTTCGCCCAGCCGGGTCAGCAGCTTGCTGTCCCAGCCCGCCTCGCCAAGGGTATGAAGCGCGGCCACGGTGGCGGCGATCAACTGCAAATTCAGCTTTTCCAGGCGGTCGACCGCAAAGGCCAGGTTCATCTGCTGCATCTTGCCCAATGCGGCGAGATCCGGCACGAAGAGGATGCCGCCGCTGACCTTTTCCAGCATCTCCTGGGTCAGCGCGCTGCTCACCCCCGAGAGATCCAGCCACGGTGCCCGCGGCGGCTGCAGGGTGCGGGCACAGATTTCCGCCATGCCGCCGCTGGCTCCCTTGAGCAGCAGGACCGGCGACTTGGCGGCAGCCTGCTCCAGCCGCCGCTTGAATTCCTTGATGAAAGCTGAGCGGCTGAAGGCTTCCAGCGTCAGGGGCGGACGCGCCGGCGGCTTGTCGTGCTTGAGCGCCTTCTGTACCGTGCTCAGCAGTTTTTGCAGGGCAATCGGTTTTTCCAGAAAATCGAAAGCGCCGAAGCGCGTCGCCTCGACCGCCGTATCGATGGTGCCGTGGCCCGACATCATGACCACCGGCATGTTGAGGTGGCCCTCGGCGTGCCATTCCTTGAGCAGCGAGATACCGTCGGTATCGGGCATCCAGATGTCGAGCAGGACGAGATCGGGACGCAGTTCGCCGCGAATCCTCCGGGCCGCCGTGGCGTTTTCCGCCAGCCGGACATCGTAGCCTTCGTCGATCAGGATTTCCGACAGCAGCTCGCGGATCCCGACTTCGTCATCAACGACCAGTATGATGGCCATGCTTGGCTTCCTCCTCCTTCACCAGGGGCAGGCGAATCTCGATCCGGGCGCCGCCCTCGGGTGCGTTACTGATTTCAATGGTGCCCAGATGTTCTTCGACAATTTTCTTGACGATGGACAGGCCAAGGCCAGTACCGCGCGCCTTGGTCGTCACATAGGGTTCAAAAATACGTGACAGCAGTTCGACCGGAAAGCCCGGGCCATTGTCGGCGATGGTCAGCCGGGCCTGGCGCCCGGCCACTTCGGTCTGAATCAGGATACGCCCGTTGTCGCGGCCTTCAAGTGCATCTTCGGCATTGCGCAGCAGGTTGTGGATGATCTGCCGCAACTGCGTTGCGTCGCCAAGGATGGCGGGTAGATCGCCGGCCAGCCGGGTTTCGATGCGCGCCGACGAGCTTTCGTACAAGCCGAGCATTTCGCCGATCAGCCCATTCAGGTCGAGCGATGCCACATCCGGGGCCGGCAGGCGGGCATAGTCACGGAAATCATCGACCATGCGCTTCATCGCCTGGACCTGATTGATGATGGTCTGCGTGCCGCGGGCCAGCATATCGGCATCGCCATTGCCCAGCTTGTCGGCCAGCTTGAACTGCAGGCGCTCGGCGGAAAGCTGGATTGGCGTCAGCGGATTCTTGATTTCGTGCGCCAGGCGGCGCGCCACCTCGCCCCAGGCAGCACTGCGCTGGGCGGCGATCAGCCGGGTAACGTCGTCAAAGACCACGACGTCGCCGCCACCACTGGCCGCCGGCAGGCGCGAGCCGCGCAACAGGAGAACCTGCGGCATGCCATTCGGCCGATCCATTTCTAGTTGGGCCTGCCACTCCACGTCCTCGGTCGCCGCAAAATGCTCGCGGATGAAGGTGCCGAGCGCCTGCTGGCGCGGCCAGTCCTCGACCATAGCGCCGACCAGCCCGCAGAAATCGTCGTTCAGGATGGTCAATGCGCCCTCATTAACCGTCCGCAGAACGAAGCGCCGGTCAAAGACCAGCACGCCAGTCGACAGATTGGCGAGAATCGATTCCAGATAGCCGCGCGCCGATTCCAGTTCCGCCCGGTGGCGTTCGGTTTCGCGACGGGCGTCGTCGAGCTGTCGGGTCATCCGGTTGAAGGACTGGGTCAAGACCCCAAGTTCGTCGCCGCTATAGATCGCCTGGCGCGGCGAGAAATCGCCCTGTGCCACCGCTTGCGTGCCTTCAGCCAGGATGTAGAGGGGGGCCACCAGGCGGCGCGCCATCAGGTAAGCCAGCGCAAAAGCGCCGAACAGGGCGACCAGTACGGTCAACGTCAGGGTCAGGGCATAAATCCGCGTCAGTCCCTCGCGGGCGAGCTGAAGTTCCTGGTAATCGCGATAGACGTCCTGCACGGCATCGGCGTCGTGCGCCAGGCTCGGCGGCACCGGCTGGGTCAACTGCAGGATGCGCGGTTCCTCGAACATGTCGCGGGCCGTCACCGGCACCAGCACGCGCAGGTAAAGCTTGCCGCCCTCTCCCTCGACGGTGCCAACCGAGCGTGTGCTGCGCGCCTGCTTGAGCTGCGCCTGGCTGGGCAGATCGGGCAGCAGACTGCTCAGCTCGCCGGTCGCGCTGGACAACAATTGGCCGCCAACCGAGAACAGCGCCGCCGACTGGACGCCCTTTTCCTCGCGCAGCCGCAGCAGGGCCGAGCGGCGGGAGGATTCCTGGATGTCGGAAAGCTCGATCGCCATGCTGCGCCCCTTGTCGACCAGGTCGGCAAGCAGCGAATCAAGCGCCGAGCGGCCAAGCTGCAGGCCCGATTCAAGCGCCTTTTCGACACGAACGTCGAACCAGCTTTCGATCGAGCGGGTGACGAATTGCACCGACACGCCATAGACCAGCGCCCCGGGCAACACGGCGATCACCCCGAACATCAGCATCAGGCGCAACTTCAGGCGGGCACCGAAAACCTGCGCCCGATAATCGCGCCAGAGCGTACGCAACTGCCAGCCAACCAGCCCGACCATGGCCAGCGCCAGAATGACGTTGAGGCCGATCAACAAAGGGTAGTTCCGGGAAAAGATGACGGTGTCGGCCGCCGTCGACATCAGCAGCAGGAACCACAGGATGCCTCCGATGGCTGCAGCAAAGGCCCCGCCGGCGGCGACAAAGCGCTTCATTTGGCGTCCGTCGGTGCGGGCGCCGGTGCAGGCGCTGCAACAGCGGGCAGGAGGGGCAGATTGGCCTGCCAAATCTTCCAGTCGGAAGCCAGGCTCCAGTCCTTGTTGCCGAGCGCCGTAATCTGGAAGGGGCGCGGCAGCTGGGTGACATCGAGCCGCAGGCGCAGCGCCGCATCATACGTCTCGCCGGCGCGTATCCCCTTGTCACCCCGGTCAACAACGGCCCAGTTGCGCAAGCGGGAGAGAACCAGCAAGGCATCGGAGAGTGAGGGAAACGACTGATGCAAACCGGCTCCGGCCGACAAGCGGTATTGCCGGGTCAAGGCGTTATAGGAGAGCCGGTAGGTCTGGCTGCGGCTGGCCAGTTTTTCATCCAGCCAGTACCAGCGCGCCTTGGTCAGTTCGAAATCGGCCACGAAATAGAGTACGACCCCTTTGGCTACCGCTTCTTCAAGACGCGGATTGAGTTCGAGCTTGAAATCGGCCGATAGCACATAGCCATCGTCACCAGCGACCAACTGCGGATTGACGACCTCAATTTCGGCAGAAAACGCCACGACGGGCCCGAAAACCAGTGCCAGCAACCAGAGGCGCAGCAACTGGATCACTCCGGGCGGCAAGCCGAAGCTTCCTCGCCATGTATTTGGGGAGCCGTCAGCTCCGGCCCGGTTCGTCCCGTCTGCCCCACCATGAATGGCGGGGCCGGCGCTCGCTCCGAGGTCAAGCGCGCTTTTCGAGCAGGCAGTAATAAAAGCCATCGTGTTCGGCACTGGGTAGAAGCTGTTCTTCATGGCAGCGGCTGGCCTGCGGCTGGCGTTCGAGAAAACGTCCGATCTGCCCGCCGTTCTCGGCCGGGAAAACCGAGCAGGTCGCATAGAGCAGTTTACCCCCGGGCCGCACGACCTGCCACAAGGCGTCCAGTATGCGCGCCTGCGCCGCGGCAAAGCTGGCGATATCGGCTTCGCGACGCAGCCATTTGGCATCCGGATTGCGGCGCACGACGCCGCTGGCGGTGCACGGGACGTCGGCGAGCACGGCGTCGAAGGGCCGGCCATCCCACCAGGTGGTTAACTTGGCGCAGTCGGCCGCTTCGATCCGGGCGCTTAGGCCAAGGCGGGCCAGGGTTTCGGCAATACGGCGACAGCGGGAGGGTTTCAGGTCAAGTGCCAGCAGGTCGACGTCGCCGCGCTCCAGCAAGTGCGCGGTCTTGCCGCCCGGCGCGGCGCAGGCGTCGAGGACGCGACTGCCCGGCGCCGGATTGAGCAGCGGCGCGGCCATTTGTGCGCCCGGATCCTGTACGGAGACCAGCCCGTCGGCAAAACCCGGCAGGGTGTCGACCGAAACGGGCCGTGCCAGCGCCAGTCCGACTTCGCCGACCGGCGTGGCGGCAATGCCGGCGGCAGCCAGTTGCGACTGGTAGTCGTCACGCGAGATGCGGCGGCAATTGACCCGCAGCCCCATCGGTGGCGGCGCGTTCCCGGCGGCGACGATGCGCGGCCAGTCTTGCGGATAGTTGGCCTGCAACTGGGCCAGCCACCAGTCCGGGTGCATTGCCGCCGCGCTGGCATCGGCATCGAAGGCCGCTGTCAGCGCGGTTTGCTGGCGCAGGAAGTTGCGCAGCACGGCATTGGCCAGGCCGCGGAAGTTGCCGCCCGCCAATTCGCCGGCCGCCGATACGGCCTGGTCGACGACGGTATGCGCCGCATCCGGTCGGGTTTCGAGGCGATAGATGGCGACCAGCAGCAGGGCGCGGATTTCGTCGGCGGCGAGCGGCCTGTCGAGCAGACGGGCGAGGAAATAATCGCCCCGTCCATAGGCGCGCAGGCTGCCATAGACGAGATCCTGGACGGCCGGCCGGGCAACCGGATCGACCCGGCCGAGCAGGCCGTCGGCCAGGCTTTGCCCACCGATTACGGCGGTATCGATGCGGGCCGCCTCGAGCAGGGCGTGAGCGAGCGAATTCAGGGGCAGTCGGGACATAGCTCGGGATTATCGCACGCGGCATAATGGCCTCATGCGTCAAATCCTCGCTGCCCTGCTTTTCTTTTTGCTGACCGTACCCGCCTACGCTTGGAATGCCGCCGGCCACCGGCTGGTGGCGGTAATCGCCTGGCAACAGTTGTCGCCAGCGGCCCGAACGACCATCGGCGCCATCCTGGCCGACCACCCGGAACGGGCCCGTTGGTCAGACCGGGCCCGTTCCGGCGACGCCGTCGCCCTCTTCGCCGAAGCCGCGACCTGGCCGGATGACATCCGCAACGATCCACGCTTCTACGACGAGGAACGCGAATCGCCCACCCCGCCTCTGCCCGGTCTGCCGGACACCGCCCGCCACAAACGCTGGCACTATGTCGATCTCGATGCCGACGGCAATGTCCGCGAGGGCGAACTTGACCGCCAGATCGAGCGCATTTCGCGGCTGCTGCGGTCGACCGGCAAAAAAGCCGAAATTGCCGCTGCCCTGCCCTGGCTGCTCCATCTCGTTGCCGACATTCATCAACCGCTGCACGTCGGACGGTATGGCGACGCAGGCGGCAACCGGTTCGAAATCGAAAACCCATTCAACAAGCGCCTGCCATTTACCAATATCCATACTTACTGGGATGATCTACCCGGCCCGCCCTGGCTACGCGGTCAGCGCCTGCAAAAGAACGCGGCGCGTCTGCTCGAAAACTACCCGCCGCCCATTCAGGGCAATACCGGGCTTTGGCGCAACGAGAGCCACCGGCTGCTCGACCAAGCCTACCCGGCAGACAGCGGCAGCCTGCTGCCAATCATCGGCGAGGATTTCCGGCAGCATAGCCGGGATATGGCCAACCGGCGCCTTGTCGATGCCGGGTTCCGGCTCGGTCGTCTGCTCGACGGCATTTTCGGCCCGCGCGTTTCACGTGAAACGCCCTAGAATTCAGCCATGAACGGCCTGCACCTGATCGCCGACCTCCACGGCTGCCGCTGCGCCCCCAGCCTGTTGCTCGACGCCCCCGGCCTCGAGGCCTATTGCGTGGACGCCTGCCGGCGCCACGGGCTGAGTGTCGTCGGTCGCCTCTTCCACACCTTCCGCGACGCCGCCGATCAGCCGGCCGGCGTGACCGGCACCGTCGTCCTCGCCGAATCCCACCTCGCCATCCACACCTGGCCGGAAGTTGCCGGCGTGACGGTAGACGTATATGTGTGCAACTTCAGCGGCGACAACAGTTCCAAGGCGAGAGCATTGTTCGATGAAATAATCGGCCGCTTTGCGCCGGCAGACCGGCAGTGCACGACCGTCGATCGCGGCCGCCTGGCGCCGGCAACGTAGCAGCCGGATGCTACCCGCCGGCCGGGAAATGCTCCGACAATGTTCCACCCGTTAGCAATATTGCCAACGGCATGACAAATCCAAGGAGACAAACATGGCTGCCCGAAAAATCCTGATGCTGACCGGTGACTACACCGAAGACTACGAAACCATGGTGCCCT
>CAMLHL010000019.1 GCA_946479855.1 uncultured Pseudomonadota bacterium | reverse complement strand
GCGTCGCGCTGCCCAAGAGCGAGATGCGCAGCCACAAGCTGATCGACGGCGTGGTTTGGGACGGCAAGGAGCCGGCGAAGTACGCCGACGGTTTCAAGATCAAGGCCTGATCAGCCGATTGAGTCGCCATCGCTCCCGCTGCGGCGGGGGCGATGAAACCCTGTGGAGAACGAGATGAGCGCAATGACGATGCACGGTGATTTTGGCACTGAACAGCCAGTCGACCGTAGCTCCCCCAGTCAGCCGGTCGCGGCAGCAGTCGCCGAGCCGGCCAAGGAAAAGAAAATGGAAAACGTAGCTGCAGTGGCCGTCGGGACGCTGTTCGGCGAGAAGCTTGCCGCCGCCGGCCGGGCGGTGTTGCCGCCGGTGCTCGGCTTGTTGATCCTGCTCGGCATCTGGCATGTCGCCACCCACAAGGGCGGCAGCATTCCCGGCCCGGCCCAGACCTGGGCGGCGGCGGTCGCGCTGTTCGCCGACCCCTTCTACCGCAACGGGCCGAACGACCAGGGCATCGGCTGGAACGTGCTGGCCTCGCTGCAGCGCGTCGGCATCGGCTTCGGCTTCGCGGCGCTGGTCGGCATCCCGCTCGGCTTCATCCTCGGCCGCTCGGCCTTCCTGTCGGCCATGGTCAATCCGATCATCAGCCTGCTGCGGCCGGTCTCGCCGCTGGCCTGGTTGCCGATCGGCCTCTTGGTGTTCAAGAAGGCCGACCCGGCGGCGACCTACACTATCTTTATCTGCTCGATCTGGCCGATGATCATGAACACCGCCCAGGGCGTCCAGCGCGTGCCGCAGGATTACCTGAACGTTGCCCGCGTGCTGGCGCTGTCGGAGTGGAAGGTCGTCACCAAGATCCTCTTCCCGGCCGTGCTGCCCTACATGCTGACCGGCATCCGGCTGTCCATCGGCACCGCCTGGCTGGTCATCGTCGCCGCCGAAATGCTGACCGGCGGCGTCGGCATCGGCTTCTGGGTGTGGGACGAATGGAACAACCTCAAGGTCGAGCACATCATCATCGCCATTTTCATCATCGGCATCGTCGGCCTGATCCTCGAGCAGGCGCTGATCCTGCTGGCCAAGAAGCTGACCAAAGAATCGTCGTAAGGAGCCAACATCATGGAAAAATTCGTCCAAATCGAGCGTGTCGGCCAGACTTTCGACACCAAGAAAGGCAAGTTCGTCGCCCTGCGCGAAATCGACCTGACCATCAAGCAAGGCGAGTTCATCGCCCTGATCGGCCACTCCGGTTGCGGCAAATCGACGCTGTTGAACCTGATCGCCGGCCTGACCAAACCCACCGACGGCGTGCTGCTGCTCGAAGGCCGTGAAATCAACGGCCCCGGCCCGGAACGCGCCGTGGTTTTCCAGAACCACAGCCTGCTGCCCTGGCTGACTTGCTTCGAGAACATCTACCTCGCCGTCGAGCGCGTCTTCGGCAGCCAGGAAGGCAAGCCGAAGCTCAAGGCACGGACGCAGGCAGCGATCGAACTGGTCGGCCTGGCTCACGCTGCGCACAAGTATCCGCACGAAATCTCCGGCGGCATGAAGCAGCGCGTCGGCATCGCCCGCGCCCTGTCCATGGAACCGAAGGTGCTGCTGATGGACGAGCCGTTCGGCGCGCTCGACGCGCTGACCCGCGCCAAGCTGCAGGACGAGCTGATGAAGATCTGCGAAGCCACCAGGGCGACCGTCGTCATGGTCACTCACGATGTCGACGAGGCCGTGCTGCTCTCCGACCGCATCGTGATGATGACCAACGGCCCGGCGGCGAGCATCGGCGAAATCCTCGATGTGCACCTGCCGCGGCCGCGCCAGCGCCTGACGCTGGCCCACGATCCGGCCTACATCGACTGCCGCGCCGCGGTGCTGGAGTTTCTCTACGAAAAGCAGGCCGCTGTCGAGAAGGAGGCTGCCTAAATCCTCCGCTTGCTCGCTCCCATCGCCGTTGTGCTCTCTCCGCGGCGATTTTTGCCCGCCGGTCGACCCCGGCGGGCTTTTTTCTTGATGCAAGCCCTTTGAATTTCCCCGGCGGGGCGCTATGGTTGGCAAATTTTGTTACGGAACCAAAGGATGTTAGCCAATCCGGGCAAGCTTTCACGCAAGATCGTCGGCATGCTGGTGATTTTCTTCGCCGTGGCCGCCGGAGCGATCGGCCTGACGCTGCTTATTTCCTGGCAGCTGGAAGGGGTGGCGGCCGCGATCAACGATGCCGGCAGCCTGCGCATGCGGGCTTACCGCATGGGCCACCTGATGGCGCGCGGGCTGGAATCGAAAGTCCAGGATGTGACGGTGGCCCAGGTGCTGGGCGAGGAAATGAAGCACTACGACAAGGTCTTGCGCGACCTTCAGCTGGGTGATCCGGTCAGGCCGCTGTCCACCCCGCGCAACGAGGCTGTCCAGCAGCAGTTGCACGAGGTCAGGGTGGCCTGGCAGGAAAAGGTACAGCCCTTGGTGAACCACTATCTGGCCGGCAACCGGGGCGATCGCGAGAGCGCACTGGACCAATTCGACGACGAACTCGAGCCTTTCGTCAGCGGCATCGACGAACTGACGCTGGCCATGGAGCACAGCTATGCCTTCGATACCAACCTGCTGCGCACGGTGCAGGCGGCGCTGATCATTCTGACCATCCTCGGCACGCTAATCCTGATCAGCTTCTTCTTCCGCCTGGTCATCCGTCCGGTCGGCGTGCTGCATGCCGGCATGCAGCGCATGACCGGCGACGATCTGACGGTTCGCCTGCCGGTCGCCAGCGACGACGAACTTGGCGGTCTGGCGTACGGTTTTAACCAGATGGCCGAGCACCTGCAGAGCGCCTACAGCACCCTCGAGGAGCGCGTCGAGGCGGAAACCAGCCGCCTGGCCCAGCGTAATCACGAACTCGGCATTCTCTATTCGGTGACCGCCTTTCTCAGCGAACCGGCGCCGCTGGAAGCTTTGTGCTCGGGGTTTCTGGACCGCCTGATCTCGGCGCTGGGGGCCGATGCGGGGGCGGTGCGCCTGTACCAGCAGTCTTCGGACACGCTTTATCTGATGGCCTGCCAGGGCTTGTCCGAGGAATTCATCGCCCGCGAGGCGGTAATGAACTGTGGCGAGTGCATGTGCGGCGATGTTTTCCAGAGCGGTATTCCGACAGCCTTTGCTACGGTCAACCCGCCGGCCGGCATGAAATTGCGCACCTGCATCCGCGAGGGCTTTGCCACGGCAACGGCCTTCAGCATCCTGTGCGACAAGCAGAAACTCGGTGTCTACAATCTCTATTTCCGGCGGCCGCAAGCCTTGTCCGAGCAGGAAATCCACCTGCTGGAAACGCTCGGGCACCATCTTGGCGTGGCCATCGAGAACCAGCGCCTGAAATCCCGCGAGAAGGAGCTGGCGGTGTCTGAGGAGCGTAACCTGCTTGCCCAGGAGTTGCATGACTCGATCGCCCAGGGCCTGGCCTTTCTCAATATCCAGGTCCAGTTGCTGCAGGATTCGCTGCGCAAGGGCAAGACTGAAGAGGCGATGCAGACGGCCGGCCAGTTGCGCGAGGGCGTCCAGGAAAGCTACGATGATGTGCGCGAATTGCTGGTTCATTTTCGGACTCGCGTCCATCAGTCCGATCTCGATTCGGCGATCAATGCGGCGCTGGAAAAATTCGAAGGCCAGACCGGCATCCAGACCAAATTCGAGCGCATCGGCAGCGGTGCGCCGATGCTGCCAACCGACGAAATCCAGGTCATGCATATCGTTCAGGAATCGCTGTCCAATATCCGCAAGCATGCCGGCGCCCGGCATGTCCGGGTGGTCGTCAAGCGGGAAATCGGCACCAGCCGGATTCTGATCGAGGACGACGGGCGCGGTTTCGACCCGGAAAACGATCCGAACTGCCTGTCCGATTGGCATGTCGGCCTGCAGATCATGCGCGAACGCGCCCACCGCATTGGTGGCGAATGTCGGATAACATCAAAGCCGGGGGAGGGGTCGTGCGTTACCCTGACCCTGCCGAAAGAATACAGGGAGCTTGTCTGAAATGAGTGAAAAAATTCGTGTCCTGCTGGTCGACGACCACACGCTGTTCCGCAGTGGCATCAAGTCGCTGCTGCAGCGCAACGACGATTTCGAGGTGGTGGGCGAGGCGGGCGACGGGCTCGAAGGGATCAAGCGCGTACGCTCGCTGAAGCCCGATGTTGCCCTGCTCGACCTGCATATGCCGGGGGTTTCCGGACTGGAGGCGGTCAAGGTCATCGCCGAGGAAATGCCCGAGGTGCGTGTCCTGATGCTGACCGTATCCGAAGACGCGCAGGATCTGATGGATGCCCTGCGGGCCGGCGCCAGCGGCTACTTGCTGAAAAACATCGAAACCGATGCGCTGGTCGATGCCATCCGCCGGGCGGCCCAGGGCGAATCCGTGGTCTCCCAGCAAATGACCGCCAAGCTGATCCAGGGCGTGCGCAATCCGCCCAAGGCGGAATCGGCGACGGTCGAGCGCGACCGTTTTTCGCCGCGCGAACGCGACATCCTTGCCTCGCTGGCCCAAGGCGAGAGCAACAAGGAAATCGCCCGCAAGCTTGATCTGGCCGAGAGCACCGTGAAAATCCATGTCCAGAATATTTTCAAAAAACTGAACATGAGCAGCCGCGTCCAAGTCGCGCTCTACGCCGTCGAGAACGGTTACGGCCACGTCCGGCAGGGCTAGGCGCGCGATGCCGGCGGTGGGAGGCCTCCGGCCGCTACGGTCGACCGGATAATCCAGCCAAATTCAAAACAAGGCCCGGATCGCTCCGGGTCTTGTCGATTTCCACTCAGCGAAGCGGGGACCAGAACGGCTCCCCGGGTCAGTGAGCAGCGGCCATCTGGGGAAGTGGATGAGAGCGTTGCAGGTGTTCGTAAGCCTGGGCCAGTTCCTGCACATGCTCGTAACGACCTGCATCGAAGGCTTGCTGCATGTTTTCGAGAAACATCATATGCAGGCGGCAAACGCCTTCCGGCGAGCACACCAGAGATTCGCTCATCTCGGCGGCCACGGTGATAGGAATATGTTCGTGTTCGGCAATCGCCTCGATTTCACCACGATCGAGATCGCAATAATCAATAACATCCTGAATCGACAGCATTAGCGCCTCCTCGAATGAAAAAATAAAAGTCAGGTCAATACCCCTGCTTGTTATTTTTTTGCCGCCTTGTAGTCGTTATCGGTGGAGGGCATCATTATTTGTAGCCCAGCCCCGGAGAAAAACAAGGTCCGGATGATTCAGATGCGCAGATGGCCGTCGGGCAAGGGATGGCTGAGTTGCAGGCGGCTGATCGTCGGCAGCAGGTCGAGGCGGGTGTCTTTTTTCAACTGCGTGGCGCGGGCGCGCATCTCGTCGAGCGAGACATCGACCGGGTTGCCGCCGGTGGCGAAAGCAATGGTGTTGCCGCTGTCGCAGGACGGAAAGACGGCGACTCGGCCGTCGAACGCCGACTTGATCCGTTCGACGCTGCCCTGAAAGCCCCGGTTGCGACCGAGCAGGTTGATGCTGCACAGGCCGTCGTCGCTCAGGCGGGCGCGGCAGGCCTGGTAAAAAGGTTCGGTATCGAGGACGCCGGCCCGGGCCTCGGGATCGTAACCGTCGACCAGGATCAGATCGAAACGGCGCTCGCCGCCCAGCATGTAGTCAGCGCCGCAGCCGATAACCACGTCGAGGCGGCGCGGGTCGTCGGGCAGCTTGAAAAACTGGCGGGCGATGAATTCCACCTGCGGGTTGATTTCGACGACGGTGATCCGGCAATCCGGCAGATAGCGATAGATGAACTTGGCCAGCGAACCGGCGCCAAGGCCGACCAGCAGCGCGCTGCGCGGCCAGTGCTGCAGCGGCCGGAGGAGCAGGCCGGCCATCATTTCGCGCGTATAGGCCAGTTCCAGCGACCACGGCCGGGCGATGCGCATGGCGCCCTGAATCCAGTCCGAGCCGAAGTGCAGGTTGCGGACGCCGTCTTCTTCACTGATATCGACGGAATGCTGGGGGAATTTTCTGGCCGGTCTCATGGCTGGTCGGTTGCTTCGCAATGAACTGAAGATGAAGGCTTGTCTTGGCCCCGTGGCGTTGTTGCGTCCCCTCACCATCGCTTCGGTTCGCGCCTGAGCCGGTGGCGCCAATCCGGCTTTGATTCTGTACAGCCAGTTAAGAAGCAGGCGCCGACGCCGGAAATGGGGTGGCGTCCCCACCCGGAATCGAACCAGGAACTGCTCCTTAGGAGGGAGCCGTTATATCCATTTAACTATGGAGACGCTTAGGAGGCGGCATTGTACCGGGGCGGCCGGGCTTGCGATAGATGCGGCCGGTGCTGCGCCAAGCGGCTAAAATGCCGGTTCTGCCAACGCGGCGCCAAACCGGCGCTGCCTCCACCGTGTGCCATGCCCTACCTCAAACTGACTGACGCCTGCCTTGCCTACGGCCACGTGCCGCTCCTCGATCACGCCGATTTTCTGCTCGATCCGGGCGAACGGGTGGCGCTGATCGGCCGCAACGGCACCGGCAAGTCGTCGCTGCTCGCCGCCATGGCGGCCGGCTCCGGGCGTGGCCGGCTGGATGATGGCGAGGTCTGGGTGCAGCCCGGCATCCGTGTCGGCTATGTGCCGCAGGAGCCCCCCTTCGATGCCGAGTCGACCGTTTTCGAAGCGGTTATTTCCGGCATGGGCGAAAATTCCAGGCTGCTCGCCGAATACCACGAGGTTTCGCACCAGATGGCCGAAGGCGAGGGCGACCACGAGGCGCTGCTGGCCCGGATGTCCACTCTCCAGCACGAACTCGAGGCGCGCGGCGCCTGGGCCTATGAGGCGCAGGCCGAGCGGGTCATCGACCGCTTCGGGCTGGACCCCGAGGCGAAGGTCGGCAGCCTGTCCGGCGGCCAGAAGAAACGGCTGGCGCTGGCCCAGGCACTGGCCGTGGCGCCCGAGGTATTGCTCCTCGACGAGCCGACCAACCACCTCGACATCGCCGCCATCGAATGGCTGGAAACGCTGTTGATCGAATCCGGCGTCACGCTGTTCTTCATCACCCACGACCGTTCCTTCCTCGACCGTGTGTGCACCCGTATCGTCGAGCTCGATCGCGGCAAGCTGGCCAGTTTTCCCGGCAGTTTCAAGGAATACCAACTGCGCAAGGAAGCCCAGCTGCACGAGGAAGGGCTGGCCAACGCCCGTGCCGACAAGTTGCTCAAGGAAGAAGAGGTGTGGATCCGTAAGGGCGTCGAGGCGCGGCGGACGCGGGCGGTCTTCCGAGTCCAGCGCCTGGACAAGCTGCGCGCCGAACGCCAGGCGCGGCGCGAGCGGATGGGCAAGGTCAATCTGCAACTCGATGCCGGCGACAAGAGCGGCAAACTGGTCGCCGAACTGGAACATGTCGCCAAATCCTACGGTCAACGGACGATTATTCGCGATTTCTCGACGCGCATCCAGCGCGGCGACAAGATCGGCCTGATCGGCCCCAATGGCGCTGGCAAGACGACGCTGCTGCGGCTGCTCCTCGGTGAAATCCAGCCGGATTCGGGTATCGTCCGCCAGGGTACGAAAATGGACATTGCCTACTTCGACCAGTTCCGTACCCAGCTCGACCCGGATTCGACGCTGTCCGACGTCATCTCGCCGGGCTCCGACTGGGTCGAGATCGGCGGCGCCAAAAAGCACGTGATCGGCTATCTCGAAGACTTCCTGTTCGCCCCGGAGCGGGCCCGTTCGCCGGTCAGCTCGCTGTCCGGCGGCGAGCGCAACCGCCTGCTGCTGGCCCGCCTGTTCGCCAAGCCGGCCAACGTGCTGGTCCTCGACGAGCCGACCAACGACCTCGACATCGACACCCTGGAACTGCTCGAAGAGCTGCTGCAGAACTACGACGGCACGCTGTTCCTGGTCAGCCATGACCGGACCTTCCTCGACAACGTGGTGACCCAGACCATCGCCGCCGAAGGCGACGGCCACTGGCACGAATATGCCGGCGGCTATAGCGACTGGGCCAGCTACAAGGCCAGTGTCGCCAAGGAAGCGGCCAAGCCGAAGGCCGAAGCCAAGCCGGTCGCCAAGGCGGCGGAACCGGCCAAGGCCAAGGGCGACAAGCTGTCGTGGAAGGAGCAGCGCGAACTCGAGGCGCTGCCCGGCAAGATCGCCGGGCTGGAGGCCGAACAGGCCGAATTGTCCAAGCTGCTCGAAGATCCGGCCATTTACCAGAGCGATGCGGCTGCCGCGCAAAAGGCCGCCGAACGCCTGGCGGCCATCGACGACGAACTGATGGTCATGCTCGAACGCTGGGAAACGCTCGAATCACGTGGCGGGAACCCGGCCTGAACGCAGCACTCCAACGGCGTTGTCGAACAATGGCGATATGAACCCGACTGCTACTTCCTGGCGCACGCCGCTGGTCATCCTGACCGTCGGCTGCATCATCCTGACCCTGTCGATGGGCGTCCGCCACACGGCCGGCCTTTTCCTGCAGCCGATGACCGTCGATCACGGCTGGAGCCGCGAGACCTTCTCCTTTGCCATCGCCCTGCAGAATCTGGTCTGGGGCCTGGCTTCGCCGTTCGCCGGGGCGCTGGCCGACCGCCATGGCGCCGGACGGACGATCCTCGGTGCGGCGGTGCTCTACGTGATTGGCCTGGTGTTGATGGCGCAGGCGGCGACGCCGCTGAGTTTCGATCTGTCGGCCGGTGTGCTGATCGGGCTTGGCCTGTCGGGAACGACTTTCGCCGTCATCATGGGCGTCGTCGGCCGTCACACGACACCGGAGCGGCGCAGCCTGGCGCTCGGCATCACCAGCGCCGGCGGCTCGTTCGGCCAGTTTGCCGTGCTGCCGGTTGGGCAGCTGCTGATCAGCAGCTACGGCTGGCAGAGTGCACTGGTCCTGCTCGCCGCCGGCGTCGGGCTGATCGCGCCGCTCGCCTATGCCATGGCCGACGGTCACAAGCCGGCCGCCGGGGGCGGGCAGTCGGTGCTCGAAGCGTTGCGTGAAGCGGGCGGCGAGCGCAGCTTCCACTACCTGTTCTGGGGCTATTTCGTCTGCGGCTTCCAGACCGCCTTCATCATGCTGCACCTGCCGTCCTATCTGGTCGATGGCGGGCTGTCGGCCAATGTCGGGATGACGGCCGTTGCCCTGATCGGCCTCTTCAACATCTTCGGCTCGTTCATTTTTGGTTGGGGGGGCGGACGCTCGAGCAAAAAGAACCTGCTGGTGTTGATCTATGGCCTGCGCGCCGTGGCTATCCTGATTTTCATGCTTTTCCCGCTGTCGACCGCAAGCGCCTGGATTTTTGCTGCGGTGATCGGCCTGCTCTGGCTGGGCACGGTGCCGCTGACCAATGGGCTGGTCGCCCAGATTTTCGGGTTGCGCTATATGTCGATGCTGACTGGCATCGTCTTTCTCGGCCACCAGCTGGGGAGTTTTCTCGGCGCCTGGCTGGGCGGGCGGATTTTCGACCAGACCGGCTCCTACGCGCTGGCCTGGACGCTGGCCATCGGGCTGTCGGTACTGGCCACCTGGTGTTCCTGGCCGATCAACGAGAAGCCCTTGATCCGTCAGGGGGCGGCGGCTTGAAGCCGCACTGGCGCTGGTTTCTCGGCGGGGTCGGCGTGGCGCTGGTGGTGTTGCTGCTCGCCTTGATCTTCGTCGCCTACCAGTCGCCGGAATTGCTGCTCGACTGGGCGAACCTGCGTTATTGCGGTTAGTCGCCCTGGCCGTCAGCCTCGCGGGCCGGCATCGGCTCCAGGCCGAGGCGCTGGCGCACGGCTTCCGGGCTGATGTTGAGCAAGCGGCCGATATCGGCGTAATCGTCGGGCAGTGCCGGGTCATCCCAGCCATGCGAGGAGTGGCGCGCCAGGCGAACGGCCAGCGTGACATTCTTGACGCGCGGCTGCTCGGCATTGTCATCGTCGATCAGCGTCTGCAGCAGTTCCGGCAGGTGCCAGACGCGGCACAGTTCGCGCTGGATGTCGAGGAAGGTAAAGCCGAGAACCTGCTTCTGGGCATCGGCGCTGCGCATCGCCGGATGCGCCTTCTGCAGGTCGTGAATGGCCAGTCCGAGCCGGGGCGCCGAGCTCCATACCAGTATTTCGGCGAGGTCATGCAGGAGGGCGGCAATGCGCACTTCTTCCATGTTCACATCGTGCCGCCAGATCGCCCATTCCTGCGCGTAGTCGGCCGCCCGCTGGGCGCGGCGAACGATCTGCAGAACGCCGAGAAGGGCTTGCGGGCCGGCTCCCTTGAGCTGGTCCTCAATGTTGAACAGCTCGCTGAAGCGGTTGAAGAAGGGCTCGATGCCGGCCATCATCACCGCGCTGGCGATGGTCGTGATGTCGTGCTGCAGGGAGCGGCCGCGGATCGGCTGGGTGTAGGCCAGGACGCGAACGGTCATGATCGGGTCCTGGAGGATCAGGCGGGCCAGTTCGCGGACATCGACCCGGTCGAGGTCAGCGCGCATTTCATCCAGACGCCGCTTGGTGATGCGCAGAACCGGCAGCCCGTTGTTGCTGAAGAGCAATGTCCAGGAATCGATATCAGGTAGCGGGTGGTCGAGCATGGGGGCGGGCTTTCGCAAAATGGTCTTCCTGCAAGCCGAGGCAGTTTAAGGGTGGTGCTCTCCCCGGGCAATAGCGGCAACATGCGATAATCAATGCCGGTCAAACATTTCGTTATCTGCCATGCGCTACGCCATCGTTCCGGTCACCCCCTTCGAACAGAACTGCACCGTCCTCTGGTGCGAAAACACCCGTCAGGCAGCCGTCATTGATCCCGGTGGCGATATTGACCGTATCCTGCGCCTGCTCGAAGACGAAAAACTGACGCTGGCCAAGATTCTCGTCACCCATGGTCATATCGATCATGCCGGCGGTGTGGCGACCTTGGCCGAAAGGACGGGGGTGACGACCATCGAGGGGCCGCACGAAGAGGATCGCTTCTGGATCGAGGGCATGCCGCAGCAAAGCAAGATGTTCGGTTTCCCCAACGTGCGCAGCTTCGAGCCATCGCGCTGGCTGAGGGGGGGCGACAAGGTCACTTTCGGCGAAATCGAGCTGGATGTCCTGCATTGCCCAGGCCATACGCCGGGCCATGTCGTTTTTTTCCATGCTCCCAGCCGTCTGGCCCAGGTTGGTGATGTGTTGTTCCAGGGGGCGATCGGCCGCACCGATTTCCCGCGCGGCGATTACGACACGCTGATCCGTTCAATCAAGGAACAATTGTTCCCCTTGGGGGACGATGTCGATTTCATTCCTGGCCATGGGCCGATGTCCACCTTCGGCGAGGAGCGCAAGTACAACCCCTTCCTGAGCGGCAGATTCGGCTGATCAGGCGGGCGGGCGGATTTTTCCGGCCCAGCATAAGGCTTCGAGCTGGGCCTCGAGGTAAGCATCACCGCCGATCTCGAGGCTCTTGAGCCGACGGGCGGCGGTGGACAGATCCCGTTTGTCGGCGGCATTGATGATGTCGAGCAGCTGCCCGAGGACGCCTTCGTGCGTACTCAGCGCCTTGCTTGCAATGTCAGGCAAAGGCAGCTGGTGCAGGATTTCCGGCATCGGCATGTTGAGCAGGATGTCGAGCAGCGAGAAGGTGCCGATCATGAAGGCTGTATCGCCGATATCCTCAAGGGCAACGGAAGGCGGCAGGCGCGTGGCCAGCAGTTCGAGCAGACGGCCCCGGGCGGCGGCTTTTTGCAGCAGGGGATTGGGGTGCTGGCCGTTGTTGGGGTCTGAGTAGACGAGCAGTTGCAACCAGCGCTGCAGCTGGCGCCGACCAAGCAGGTTGATGGCCTGGGTAAAGCTGGTGATCGGGGTGGTTGGCGAAATTGCCGCCGAGTTGACCAGGCGCAGCAGGCTGTAGGACAGCTTGGTCTCTTCGCGGAAAATGGCGTCGAGAGAGCCGGTGTCGGCATCTTCGCAGATCAGGGCGAGCAGCTTCAGGAGCTTGAGCCGGGTAATGTCCGGTTTCAGGTTGGCGCTCGGGCGAGTCAGCAGGAACTCGCCGGTGGACAAGGTGCAGGCGTTGTTCAATACCCAGTCGCGATCATTGTGGGTATGTACATCGGTGGCGACGACCGTGGTGCGGCTGGCCTGGCCGAGCAGGGTATAGGGCGGCAGGCTGCGGGCGTGGCTGGCGCCGATCAGCAGGTAGTCCCACGATCCGCTGGCTGGCAGTTTGTCTTCCGGAGAAACTGCCAGTCCGACTTTTTGCCTTGCCTGCCGCAGTCCGGCCTCAAGCCGGGATAGCGCTTCACTATCCTCAGGGTTGGCCCGCGGGGGAAACACCGTGACCGAAGGCGTCGTCATGTACTCGGATTCGCCAACGTCAGGCAGTGCCGGCATGAACCACAGATGCCGCTGATCGAACTCGGCCAGCAGTTTTGACGAGCGAAAAAGTGCAAGTGCTTCCGGGTTGGTGTGACCGGGCGCGAACTCGATGCGGTAACCTGACCATCCATCATCCGCGCCGAGCAATGGATGAATGAAAATAGCGTCCGAGCAGGGCATGTGCAGTTCTCTGATTATTTTGCGCAATGTTAGCAAACTTGACAGGAGGCGTCTGTGGTGTTTGACAAAATCTGCACTGCGCAGGCGTCGACCGCAGTAATCCGGCCGGTGGTGCCGGTTTTTCCCGAATACTGGCAGCAGGCGGCGGCGGATTTGTCGCGCCAGGATACGGGGATGGCCGAACTGGTCGAGCGCTATGCCGGTTTGTCGCTGGTTTCGCGCGGTGACGCCTTTGGTACGCTGGCCCGCTCGATTGTCGGCCAGCAGATTTCCGTCAAGGCGGCCGATGCCGTGTGGGGGCGGTTTTCAACACAGCTTGGTGAAGTGACGCCAGCCCGTGTGGCTGCGTCAGGCGAGAGCGGATTGGCTGGCTGCGGCCTGTCGAAAAGGAAGATCGAGTATCTCTGCGATCTGGCCGGTCACTTTGTCAGCGGGCAGCTCGATCCGTCCACCTGGGTGGGCATGGCCGACGAAGAAGTCATCGCCGAGCTGACCGCGGTAAGAGGAATCGGCCGGTGGACGGCCGAAATGTTCCTGATCTTCAACCTGATGCGTCCGGATGTCTTTCCGCTCGACGATATCGGCCTGCAGCGCGCCGTCTGCGAGCGTTATTTCCAGGGCGAGAAACAGGCCCGTCGAACGCTGGCCGAGATTGGCGAGCGATGGCGGCCTTGGCGTTCGGTGGCGACATGGTATTTGTGGCGCAGCCTCGATCCGCTGCCGGTTGAGTACTGAAGCGCAGCCCTTCTTGCCTTTGGGGTAAAATGCGCCCCAATTCAGAAAACGGGCAGTCCATGAAAACAAGTTTCCTCGACTTCGAACAATCCATTGCCGATCTTGAAGCCAAGATCGAAGAGCTGCGCTTCGTGCAGGATGATTCCGCCGTCGACATCTCGGAAGAGATCGAGCGTCTGGAAAAGAAAAGCGGCCAGTTGACCAAGGATGTCTATGCCAAGCTGACGCCG
Organism: uncultured Pseudomonadota bacterium; assembly: GCA_946479855.1. The sequence goes on along the minus strand of CAMLHL010000019.1, from coordinate 29,133 downwards.
TGGCAGATTTCCCAGGTGGCGCGTCATCCGCAGCGCCCTTACACCCTGGATTATCTGTCGCTGATCTTCAGCGATTTCGAAGAGCTGCATGGCGACCGTGCCTTTGCCGACGATCATGCCATTGTCGGTGGCTTGGCCCGGTTCAACGGCCAGTCGGTCATGGTCATCGGCCACCAGAAGGGCCGCGACACCAAGGAAAAGATCTATCGCAATTTCGGCATGCCGCGTCCGGAAGGCTATCGCAAGGCCCTGCGCCTGATGAAGCTGGCCGAGAAATTCGGCATTCCGGTGATGACCTTCGTCGACACACCGGGCGCCTATCCTGGCATCGATGCCGAGGAGCGCGGCCAGTCCGAAGCGATCGGCCGCAACCTGTATGTGATGGCTGAACTGAAGGTGCCGGTCATTGTCACCATCATTGGCGAAGGCGGCTCCGGCGGGGCGCTGGCGATCGCTGTCGGCGATACCGTGCAGATGCTGCAATATTCAACCTATTCCGTCATCTCGCCTGAAGGTTGCGCCTCCATTCTCTGGAAGAGCGCCGAAAAAGCGCCCGAAGCGGCCGAGACAATGGGGATCACAGCGCAACGTCTGAAGACGCTGGGCCTGATCGACAAAATCGTCAGCGAGCCGCTTGGGGGCGCCCACCGCGATCATGCGGCTATGGCGCACAATCTCAAAAAAGCCCTGCAGGATGCGCTCAAGCAGCTGTCCGGCCTGTCCACCGCCGAGTTGCTGGCGGCGCGTTACGAGCGGCTGATGAGCTATGGCCGCTACAAGGAACAGGCAGTCAGCTGACCTGCCGGAACGGGTCGGCGCTTTTCTCGCCGCCCGTTGCAGGCAGAATGAAAGCCTCTCGCTGGGGCTTTCCGGCGGCTGCGACTCGGTCGTTCTGCTGCATTTGCTGAACCGCCTCGGTTATGCCGGGCGCCTTGATGCCATTCACGTTCATCATGGGCTGTCGCCCAATGCCGATGCCTGGGCGCAGTTTTGTGCCGATTATTGCGCCAGCCTCGGTATCCGGCTGACCATTCGGCACGTCACCGTTGCCCCAGCTTCCGGCCAGGGCCTGGAGGCTGCAGCCCGTGCCGCGCGTTATGCCGTCTTTGCCGAAATTGCCGGCGATTGTCTGCTGCTGGCGCATCATCGTGGCGACCAGGCCGAAACCGTACTCTTCAATCTGTTGCGCGGTGCCGGTGTGACCGGGGCGGCCGGAATGCCGGCCGAACGGCGCTGTGAAGGGCGTCGCCTGTTGCGCCCGCTGCTCGCTGTTTCGCGTGCCGAAATCGATGGCTATGCCCGCCAGGCGGGTCTCGCATGGGTCAGCGACGAGAGCAATGCCGATCTTGCGCTGACGCGCAATTTCCTGCGTCACGAAACGCTGCTTGCACTTGACTCGCGCTTTCCAAATGTCGAGGCATCGCTGGCCCAGGCGGCCAGGAATTTTGCGGAAGCCGCGGACTTGCTTGATGACCTGGCGGTGGGCGACTGGCAGTGTGCCGGGGAGGGGGAGGCGGCCAGGATGTCGGTGCTCAAGGCCCTCTCGCTGCCGCGTTTGAAGAATCTGCTGCGCTATCGCCTGCGCCAGCTCGGCTGGCAGGTTCCGGTGGCTAGCCGGCTCGACGAATTCGCCCGTCAATTGCATTCGGCAGCTCCGGACAGGCACCCCGAGCTTGTTTTGCCCGCTGGAAAAATGCACGTTTCGCACCGCCTGCTCCACTGGTTGCCGGAAAAATAACAAACTGTTACTAAGCGCCTTTCCGCGGTGATTGGCCTTCAGTTACAATCGACGGATTACTTTTTTCATAAACAGGCCATGATTACTGGATCCATTGTCGCCATCGTGACACCCATGCATGAGGATGGCAGCCTCGATTTGAATTCCCTGCGCAATCTGGTTGATTTCCATGTGCGCGAAGGTACGGATGCCATCGTGATCGTAGGGACCACCGGCGAATCGCCGACGGTCAATGTCGAGGAACATTGTGAACTGATCAAGCTTACGGTCGACCACGCGGCCGGCCGTATTCCGGTAATTGCCGGTACCGGTGCCAATTCGACGGCTGAAGCCATCGAACTGACCGAATTCGCCAAGAAGGCTGGCGCCGACATGGCCTTGTCGGTGGTTCCCTACTACAACAAGCCCACCCAGGAAGGTCTCTACCGTCACTTCAAGGCGATTGCCGAAGCAGTCGAACTGCCGGTCCTGCTCTACAACGTGCCGGGGCGGACCGTGGCCGACATGGCCAACGACACCATCCTGCGTCTGGCCGAGGTGCCGGGTATCGTCGGCGTCAAGGATGCAACCGGTAACTTCGATCGTGCCTGCGACCTGATTGCCCGGGCGCCGAAGGGTTTTGCCCTGTATAGCGGCGACGATATGACCTGTGTGTCGACCATTCTGATGGGATTCCACGGCAATATTTCGGTGACCGCCAACGTCGCTCCGCGCCTGATGCATGAAATGTGCGTTGCTGCGGCGGCTGGCGATGTCGCCAAGGCGCGCCAGATCCAGTTCAAGTTGCTTGGCCTGCACCGTGACCTGTTCTGCGAAGCCAACCCGATTCCGGTCAAGTGGGCGGTGCACAAGATGGGACTGATGCCCAACGGCATCCGCCTGCCGCTGACTACCTTGTCCGATGCCAACCAGGCCCGTGTGCTGTCCGCCATGCGCCAGGCTGGTGTGATTGCCTGACGGAGTAACGAAACAATGAATCGTCGGCTTTCCGGCCTCGCCATTTCCCTGCTCGCCATTGCGCTGGCCGGGTGCAGCATGCTTCCAGATTCCCGCAAGATCGAGTACAAGTCGGCCGGCAAGGCGCCGACCCTCGAAGTGCCGCCCGACCTGTCACAGATCGCACGCGATGATCGCTATCTGGTACCCGATGCGGCGGGCAAGGGAAGTGCTACCTTCTCCGCCTATAGTGCGGACCGGGCGCCCGCTGCACAGGCCCAGAATTCAACGGTTCTGCCGCAGGTGGACAAAATTCGTGTCGAGCGTTCAGGCAATCAGCGCTGGCTGGTCGTCGCCGCTCCCGCGGACAAACTGTGGGATACGGTCAAGGACTTCTGGCAGGAGACCGGCTTCATCATTGCCGTCGAACGTCCGGAAGCGGGTGTGATGGAAACCGACTGGGCGGAAAATCGTGCCAAGATCGGCAATGATTTCATTCGCAATGCTTTGGGTCGCCTGCTTGATTCCTTGTATTCGTCTGGCGAGCGGGACAAGTTCCGCACCCGCTTCGAACCGGGGGCAACGCCGGGGACGACCGATGTTTTCATCAGTCATCGAGCCATGGAAGAAGTTTATACCTCCGCTGCCAAGGATGAGACGCGCTGGCAAGCGCGTCCGGCTGATCCCGAGTTGGAAGCGGAAATGCTGCGGCGCCTGATGGTTCGCCTTGGCTCGGAAGAGAAACGCGCCGAAGTACTGGTTGCGGCGGCCAAAGCCGAGCCGCGTGCCAAGCTGGCCAAATCGGATGATGGTGCCGGTACGCTGGAGATTTCCGAGCGCTTTGACCGTGCCTGGCGCCGCGTTGGTCTGGCGCTGGATCGCGTCGGCTTTACCGTCGAAGATCGGGACCGTTCGCGTGGCTTGTACTTCGTGCGTTATGTTGATCCGGAAGTGGATAACCGCAAGAAGGACGACGGTTTCATGTCCAAGCTGGCCTTCTGGAAGAGTTCCGAGCCGCCAGCCAGTTCCAAGGTCCAGTACCGTATCCACGTCAGCGATGCGGGGCAGCAGAGCGTGGTTCAGGTGCTCTCCAACGAGGGCGGTACCGACAAGTCGGATACCGCGAAGAAGATTCTCGGCCTGCTCCTTCAGCAGTTGCAGTGAGCCTTTTTGCCTGCGCCCGGCGGCGCAGGCAACATGCAGTTCGTCGAGGGGCGGGCTGCCTGTCTGATGCACGATGGCGTTTTGCCTGAAAGTTTAGGGCCGCCATCGCCCATCTTCTGTCAGCAGACTCGATTTTCCACCACTTTCTTTGCTCTTCGGGTGTTCTTTCGCCGGAGATTGCGGTCTCCTTGCGAATTCTTTTGCCGTAGCGCGGGTCGCTCAAGTGGCGAACGGAACCGCCTTCCGAAAACTGGCGCTCGGCTTAATGGCGGTCGTTTTGGCGCCAGCCGATGGGCTGGGCGGCTATCCCGGGATTGGGATTCGATCGGCTGAAGAAAATCCCGGGCAATAAAAAACGGGGCCGAAGCCCCGTTTTTTTGAGCAAGAAGGATTACTTCTTGGCAGCGTCAGCAGCCGGAGCAGCAGCTTCAGCCGGCTTGGCAGCGTCAGCAGCCGGAGCAGCGGCTTCAGCCGGCTTGGCAGCTTCAGGAGCCGGGGCAGCAGCCGGGGCCGGAGCCGGGGCCGGGGCAGCAGCCTGTTCTTCCTTCTTACCGCAGGCGGTCAGGGCGATAGCAAGCAGAGCTGCAACGAGTACGGACTTATTCATGGGATTTCCTTATCGACAAGATACCAACAAAATTCTGAATTTTTCGGAGATCAGGAGCTACCTGATCAGCCGGGGATTATATCAGCAAATTGGCTGTGTTGGGCGCGAGTTGTTGCACTGCAGAATGGCGCTTGAGTATCAAAGTCCCAAAGTCATATTTGCCGCATTGTCGCCGCCTTCCGCCCATATTTCCCGGAAACGGATCAGGTAGGGGCGAAGCTCGTCGGTCTCGTCGATCAGCAATTTGCTGCGGGGTAAATCGCGTTCAAAGCGGATCAGGGCGTGTTTGTCATCGACGAGTATCATGCTGTCGCGCAAATGGGCCAATTGCGGCGGCGTTTCCTGCGCCACGGCCAAGTGGCCGTAAGTGCTCAGTAGCTTCTGCAGCATGGGGTGCTGCTGGCGGAGCGGCCCGGCATTACGAACCGCCACCTGCAGGGCGCCATGATGTCCGGTCTGCAGAATGCGCCGGAGGGCGGTCTGGCGATCGGCTGATTCGAGCTTCAGCATGGCGAGGTCTTCGTCATAAATGCTGATTTTTTCAGTGGCGATGGCCAGCAGGCGGTCGAGTGCCGTCTGGTAGTCCGCCCAGGAGGTGATCAATTCGCGAGCCATGGCGTTTAGTGTAACCGATTGATAGAATTCGCGCTTTTTTGGAGTTGACCGTGCCGATCGGGATCGTCGAATCGCTGGACCACGAGGCGCGGGGAATTACCCGCCAGGACGGCAAAGCCATTTTTGTCGATGGCGCCCTGCCCGGCGAAATCGTCGAGTACGCCAGTTTTCGCCGGAAATCGAGCTATGAGCTGGCGCATCTGGTCAAGGTCCTGAAGCCGTCGACAGCTCGTGTCGAGCCACGCTGTCCGCATTTTGGTATCTGCGGTGGGTGCGCCATGCAGCACATGGATCCCTCGGCGCAACTTGCTGCCAAACAGCGTATCCTCGAAGACAGCTTGTGGCATATCGGCCGCGTTCGCCCAGAGAGTATCCTGCCGCCAATTCAGGGTGAAGCCTGGGGTTATCGTCACCGCGCCCGCCTGGCTGTGCACAAGGTGCCGAGACAGGGCGGCATGCTGATCGGTTTTCATGAAAAGCGCAGCAGCTACATTGCCGACATGCGGACCTGCGCAATCCTGCCGCCGCATGTCTCCGCCCTGCTGCTCCCCATGCGGGCGTTAATTGGAGCCCTGTCGATTGCCGAACGTTTGCCGCATGTCGAGGTTTCGGTGGGTGAGCAGTGCACAGCACTGGTTTTACGCATTCTGGCGCCGTTGACCGTAGCCGACGAAAAATTATTGCGGGAATTTGCGGATCGTCACGATGTGGTTTTTTATCTGCAACCCAAGGGGCCGGATTCGGTTTATCGCTTCTATCCCGTTCCAGGACCGCGCTTGTCATATACCCTGCCGGAGTTCGGGCTGGAGCTGGATTTCAAGCCAACCGACTTCACTCAGGTCAACCACGCGGTGAATCGCGTGCTGGTGCGCCGCGCCTTGCGCCTGCTGGATCCTCGGGCGGGTGAGCGAATCGCCGACATGTTCTGCGGCCTGGGTAACTTTACCTTGCCGATAGCCCGTTCGGGAGCGAAAGTGCTCGGCGTCGAGGGCAGTGCCGGCTTGGTCAGGCGGGGCCGGGAAAGTGCCGAGCGTAACGGGTTGGCCGATTACGTCGATTTCGCCGTGGCCAACTTGTTCGAATGTACAGAAGAGTCCGTGGCGGCGCTCGGGGGCTTTGACAAGATGCTGATCGACCCGCCGCGCGAAGGGGCTGTCGAACTGGTCAGGGCGCTGGGGCGGAATGCGCCGCGACGCATCGTTTACGTCTCCTGCAACCCGGCAACTCTGGCCCGCGATGCCGCCGTGCTGGTCTCGGCGAAAGGCTATCGCTTCATTTCGGCCGGGGCGGTGAACATGTTCCCGCATACCTCCCATGTCGAGTCGATCGCCCTCTTCGAGCGCACTTGAGTCATCGATCAAGCCATGAAAAAGGGCGGCCTAGGCCGCCCTTTCTGTTTTCGGAGCGTGGCGTTCAGTCGCGTTCGCCGGTAAGCGCCATGATCAGTTGCAGCAGGCTGGCGAAAACGTTGTAGATGTCGAGGTAGACCGCCAGGGTGGCGCTGACGTAGTTGGTTTCCCCGCCTTGCACGATACGGCTGATGTCGTACAGGATATAGGCCGAGAAAATTCCGACCACGGCGACAGCGATGGCCAGGGAGAGCGCCGGAATCTGGAAGAAGATGTTGGCGACGATGGCAAGTAGCACAACGATCATGCCGACAAAAAGGAACTTGCCCATGCTGGAGAAATCACGCTTGCTGACGGCTGCGGCGCTGGACAGCGTGAAGAAGATGGCGCCGGTGCCACCCGCTGCCAGCGCAATCATCGAGCCGCCATTCGAGAAGCCGAGTGCAACTTGCAGGATGCGCGACAGCATCAGGCCCATGAAGAAAGTGAAACCAAGCAACAGGGCAACGCCCAGGCCGCTGTCCTTGTTTTTCTCGATACCCCACATGAAGCCCCAGGCGATCCCGAGGAAAAGCATGAAAGAGATCATCGGACTGCCGGCAAAGAAGCTGAACCCCATCTGGATACCAGCCAGCGCGCCGAGCACCGTCGGCACCATGGAGAGGCCGAGCAGCATGTAGGTGTTGCGCAGAACGCGATTCTGCTGCAGCGCAAGCCCGGAAGAACTTTGGTTGGCAATTTCAAAATTGGTGTTCATGCGGGGAATTCCCTTGGGTTGTTTCAACAAATTCTAAGACTAACGGAGCAGGCAAGAAGTTTCAATGGCGCCTGGTAGAGGTATCTGGCGTGAATGACACCCTATGATATTATGCGCGCCTCTCCCGCGGGTCTGTGGCAGAGCGGTTGAATGCACCGGTCTTGAAAACCGGCGTGGGGAAACCCATCGTGAGTTCGAATCTCACCGGACCCGCCAGAATTAAAACAATGGGTTAGCGCATATTTGCGCTTCCCATTTGTTCTGGGATAAAAGCTGAGCGGTAAGCAGATAGTAAGCAGCCCCGGTTTTTGAGATGCACCGCCAGCGGCACCTATCGCGCTTTGAACTAAAGTGCTTCCTCTCTATGTTGTGAAGGATTTCGCTGATGTGCGATGCCCTTGTATGGTCCCTTGAAGCTATACGCTGGCCTGAAACAATCAGTGCGATGGCAGCTGTGATTACAGCCGTAATTGCAATCAGTGCCTTGCAAACATGGAAGCGCCAAGACAAGGCTAAAGGTAAAGCAGAATTCCTCGATGCGCTCGTTGAAGCAGCCCACACCTACATTGCTGAAATGCGTAAGCCTATTACGCTTTTTGAGATGGCACAGATTAGTATGGCAAGCCATGTGCCAACGTGGGAAAGCGGTGAGAAAGAAGCCGCTGCGCTCAAAGGTGCCATTGCCTACATCGAGAAGAACGGGGAGCACGACGGCAAGCGCCTGTTAGAGGTGCTGGAGGGTGTCCAGCCGTCAGTAATTGAACTCAGGTCGCTTGCTGCGAAGGGGCAAGTGTTCCAGTTTGATGGCTACGCGAAATGTCAGAAAACAGTTGAAATGCTTACATGGCATTTCGACAGGCTCGAAGCGTTCATGGCTGTTATCGGGTCGCCAACATGGAACTGGGAGCATCCTGAGGTGCTCAAGCACTTGAAGGACGTAATGGCTATTCGCCCAGATGAAATACGTAAAAGCATCCAAGAGAACAATGTAGCTCTCCTTGAATTCACCAGCGAGACTTACCAGCGGATTTACCGCTGAAGGGTTCAGGCTATCCAAGCGCCGCGCTAATACCGTAAGCCTTTTAGCAAAGAGTGGCGCTGCATCCAAAAGATGACTCAAGCTGGCTTGCTAGATCTGGAAACAGTAGTGCAATAGCTTCGTCGTATCCCTCGTAGCGCAAATAGGTATCTTCGCCAGCTTCAATTGACTCCTTAATATTTTCGGCATACTCAACTAGCCATTTGTGGTTTCTGCTGGTTACTGCAGGGCGGTAAATTTTATATGCCCATAAAAATAAAATTGCATAGGAATGCTTACTGCCCTGTGGATGGCCTTTGCGTAATCCGGCCTCAATTACTTGAAATATCGACATGCTCGGAGAATAACCGACCGTCTTGTTCAGTCTAATGGAAAGCAGAATTGCTAGAACTCCGTGCCATCCGTAGAGACGGTCATCCTGCAAAACCTCATAGCCCCTATGCCAGAAACGGCTTCTTTTTAGATTTCCAACTTGCGACAAAATATTGTTTTTTGTTTCATTGTCATAGTCGTTAATACAGTGACAGGTCACAGCATTTAGGTACTTCTCTACATCATCGGCCCATTGCTTTACCTCATGGGTACGGCGGGCCTCAAGTCGTTTTGTTTCTAGCTCTGCCTTGGCGGCTCCGTACTCAAAGAAAAACGGACGATAGTTGTCATAAGGGAATATGGTATCGCTGAGCACGACGGGTTCAGATGTCCAAATATCGCAGATGAAATCATCGACAAGTTGTGGAGCTTGTCGATATCCACTGAACGTCAATGCTCCGTGCTCCTTCGTCTTTTGAATGGCTTCTGCATCTAGAACGAAGAGGTTTCGATTATTGAAAAAGGCCTCATCAGTAACCGCAGCCCGATTCAGTTCAAATTTTGAAAAAACCCAAATGATGAAAATTCCCTCGCGTCGGTAGAACTCGTCACGAGCAATAACATCGGACAAAAATGTGTATGACAGTTGTACTTCGAAAACCAATGGCATGCCACGGTACAAGCATTTGACATCTGGTCTGCGCCACTCGCCCTTAACAACATCACTGAAAGTGGTCTGTTCTTGGCTTATGTCGCTGACATCTTGGTTTTTCTCTAACCAATATGCTAAAAAATTCTTGATTTCTCGATGCGCCGCACCTTCCTGTTGGCCTCGGTAAATTAGTGCTTTGGTTTGGTCGGGTGAAAGGCGATTCTGCTCGTACCAAGGGCAACCGTCAGCATTCCCATCGTGAACAAACCATCTGTTACGCGAGCCGCCGATATGTCTTGATAGGAAAAGTGGTTGTCTGCATATCGCGCATTGAAATCGAACGGAATTCCCGCCGGCACGCCGGTCCAAGCGTGCTTGCATTGCTGACCTGCGCAAAGCCGTAAACTCAACTTCTGCGAGTGAAAGCAAGCGTTCGGCAGGGAATAGTTCCCCTGTCTCGCAATCGACAGCTAGTTTGACAGTCTGTTGGGTATCTCTGGACACAACAGCACCTCAACCAAAATAATGCCTAAAGGATAGCCCTCTCTTCGCTGATCGCTACGGAAAATATGTTGTTTTCTCCGTACCCGGCAGCTAGCGGCCTAGCCAGTTGCGCGGCACCACAGCCAATAATCGCTGTTTGTGCAGGGTGATAACGCGGCATACATTGTGTTTTTACCGTGGCCAAGGTGGTAGCCAACCCCTTACTTTATGCGCGGCCCTAAGCTCTCCACAAAGTCAGCCTTTGGTAGGTGGTGCGGCATATTTTTGGCTATGTCTTGAGGGCGTGCCACTCAGTCTCTGTCTCGCGGACCAAGTCGGCAGCAGAAATACCTAGTGCAACTCCAAGCCCTATCAACGTTGTGATGGTTGGTTGCCTTATTCCGCGTTCGAGTCGGGAAATGAACGTTCTATCAACGCCCGCACGAAAAGCAAGTTCTTCCTGAGAGACATTCAATGCGGATCTGTGTCGTCGCAGTACGACGCCGAAGCTGTATCCAATGTTGTCAGGGGCTTGCGAATTCGCCATAGGGCGACTTTCGCTTTGGGTGTGCCTATAGACAACGGCCTATAGGCACGTCTCTGACTGTCCGGTATAGTCCAATGGTATTGTGTGTGCTCGAGCTCCAATGATGTCTCCTGCGCAAATGAAGAGGTGAGCATCTGCGTCGATGGAATAAAACGTACCGATATATGTAGATTCTGTGGATTTTTCCTCTCACAGAAGACTAAATTACCGAAAAATCGCTAGCTCCATGGAGGGTTAATGCAGAAATATTTTTCTATTGGAAGGCTTCTCATCCTGTCAGGCTTGCTTTATTTCCCGGCATTTTCTAGCGCCGAAGAAAATAAAGAGCCTGTTGGACTCAAAACGTGGAATCCGCCAGGTACAGCTTTCCTTCCTCCCGTTGAGAAAAGAAAAATAATTGGCACTTGGTATAGCAGAACGCTAAAAGCCACCAGAAGCTTTGAACAGGTCGATGGGAAGTATTATGAGATTTTACGTGGTAAAAGTAAGACTGGTGGAAACGATGGCCTCGAAATTGTAAAAGCAGGCAAGAATAAATTTAAGAAGAAGGCCGGTTCAAGATTCGGTGATTACTATGTGATTAATGCGGATGGCAGTCTTGGAATTTTCGATCACGATGGATTGGTAGATACATTGCCAGTGCATGACGGGCTGTGGCCTTCCGAGGCTACGATTGCCGCAGCAGAAGCTGCGGTTCGAAAACCAGATATCCAAGATACGCCAGAGAGAAAAAATAAAATTAAATCTCAGTTCAGTAGCTGGGATGGTTCCCATAGGACTCTTGAAAAGCTTATAAAAGAAGGGATGAATGACCCAAAGAGTTATGAGCACGTCGAGACTTCATATACCGACATGGGGACATATTTGATTGTCAAAACTACGTTTAGAGGGAAAAATGGTTTTGGTGCGCTTGTTAAAAATTCCGTCAATGCCAAGGCTTCCTTGGATGGAGATATATTGAAAATTATTAGCCAATACTGATTTTTATGGCAGAGCTCTGATCTTTTTCATTTTCGGATTGAAGTGACTTTTGCAATGATAGAGCCACTTCCTCCCAATCCTCGCAAGAGAGAATTGCCGGCCACAGCGCGATCGGTCGTCCTACGGCAAACGATTGCTCTAGTCGTTCTAGCTTTCTCCGAGTACCTACCGATATTCGTGACCTCATAGTTGGAAATACGGTTTGCTGTAATGTTCAAGGAGGGTACAGAGCGCCTTGGCGTGCATCTGGTGGTTTTTTTTATGTGTAGCCACAAGCCACTGTTGCCGTGCCGCATTTTGCAAAATGTCGTTGGATAGGTGGTCGCGGAGGGGATAGTTTCTGCAGATCATTATGATGAAATGCTCGTGCCCATAGGGTTCAACAAGCTCAAGAGCTTTGGCTGATACCCTTTTCCAGTACTCTTCCTGCGATTCTATCGGCAGCCTATCAACCGTGTTTTGAGTGAATGCATTGTCGGTTTGGGTGGATAAGGCCAATACAATTATCTGAAATGGGCAGGTTTTCGTGGCGCCGTAGAAGATGCAGTTCAGCGGGATTTCCATTTCATTTTCTCCCGTTAAATCTGGCTTCAATAGCATTCAGGCGGGTTGCCAGTTCGTCTATCTCTTTGAGGCCCGCAAATCCGCCGATGCACTCGATTAATAGCTTTCCAGTTTCCGGGTCAATTTCTCCGCCGGAGATTGCTTGTAATACCTGCCGTGCTTGCTCGGTCAGTGATTGGCTGGAATCAAGCGTGAAGGTCACTTTTTCGCTGCGGGCCTTAAGCGGTGGAGCAAGACGTTGAAGCACTATGTTTGCTGCTTGGATGTCGCCGTTTTTTGCTGCCGCAATGACTGCTCTGGCGATATCAGAACCAGCCTTCTCAAATTCCTCTGCTAAGAGACTCTTACGGTTGAGGCTTCCTTTCGGGCGTCCCTTTGGGTTGCCTGACTCTCCGGGTGACCATCCTTGACGCGTTGTCTGATGCGCCGCTAGCCAGCTAGGGGTTTCGTTAGTGCTCACTATTTGCTCCATGCGTTGTTATTTGCAGGGTAAGAACAGGGCGTCGTAAAAAACAGCGCTGGACTTACGGTGTGCTAAACAACGTATGACAAGGGTGTTCTCTATACAAGATAAAACAGGTAGTTACAGGACAAGGAACAGCAAACTACTAATTTGTTGTTCGCAGCTTTCGTGTTGCTATCCCCACCCCTAGGCCCCCCTCGTAGGCTTGCCGCAATCCAGGGGCTCATCCTAATGTGTTGCCGTATTTCATTTTTAGGAAGAACCGCGACCATGGAGCAGAAAACCTATACAAAAAGAACGAATGCCCGCCGCGCTGGAATTGCTGCTGGAGCACCTGCTGAACTGGTTGGAATTACGGTGCACAAGGATGGTTATGAAGTGCGCTTTGGCTGGAAGGTGATGGCGGTACCCGCAGCCAACACAAAGAAGGAACCCGTGCCGAAGATGCTGCGCGAGGAAAGCAACGGAGTGAAGCGCCCTACCGCTGGTGGGCTGTGTGCGCAGGTATGGGACTGGATGGACGCACACCCCACCGCAATGGTGAACGATGCAAAGGGTGTTGCACCTGAGCATGGCTGGAATGTTAATAACGTGGCATGCGAATTTTACGCATGGCGCAAGTACCATAGCATCGGGCGAGCGTCTGCCTAAACACTGGCTGTACGCGCTAGCGAACCCCTCCCCAAACATGCCTGGCACAGGTAACTGATGGCCGCTCGGGGGTGGGGTGGTAGCAGGGGCTCGCTACCCTAAGGGCTAAACCCCACCCAGCGAACCCGAGTTCGCGGGGGGAGCCCGGGGCTTTCGGGGTTCGCTGGTAATGCGCTATGGAACCCCCGAGCGAACCCTGAGCGAACCCGGCCTCATTTCGCCACCTGTGGGGTATCAATCGGGTGAATCCAGACGTTCCCATTCGAGGACTTCAATTCCCTCTCGACCATCAGCAATTCCTCAGCGATAAGCCGTTCAACAGCAGCAGCCACCCGGTCTTGAGTTATCTCGTAGGTCTCCTTCATCTCGGGAAGCTGACCCTTGAGGCTGTTCTTGCTGGGGAACCTTCCGTCAATCACCTCGTTACTGACCCACTGATAGATGAATTTGTCATCAGCGGCAGCGGTCTCTGCGTTGATAGCGTTGATACCCCTTTTCGTCTGCTTCGCACTACCGACTGACTGACCTTCGTTTGTCATCGGGCAAACGATTAGCGAGCTAATCTCGTCGCCGTCGTCGTCCATGCCGAGCGTGACCGGCTGCATGGCGAATGCGAACGACATGCCGTCGCTGCCGTCCTTCACCTTGGTCAAGACGAACTTCGCCTCCGTCTTGCTGTCTTTTTTGTCCCGCTGGCATTCAATGACAAAGTCCATTGCAGCGTGCAGACCTGACCAGCCCCGCATTCCTCGCTCCTGACTCTTGCCGCTGTGGTGGATAATCAAAATGACTCCACCCAGCCTGTACTGTAGCTCTCTAAAGATGCCGATCATCTCGCCCATCTCGCTACTGTTCTCGTCAATGCCGTTCGCTGCGTGCGCGAGCGTATCAATACACAGCACGCCGCCCGCCCACCCGCATTCGGTAAGGGTCTGCACCAGCTTGTCGCGGTGTGCCTGCTCGCGCAGGTTCATAGGCTCCATAATGACGCCGACATTGGAGCGCTCGTTGCCCGGAGAGGCAATGAGCAACGCATCAGGATTCCGTCGTCTCGCTTGAGCAATCCTCCACGCTGCAACCCGCGCTGGAATGCCGCCTTGACCCTCGAACGGGATATAGACGGCAGGGGCTGCTATCACCTTCCGCCCGAACCATTCCTGCCCGTTGGCAATGTGTGCCAACAGGTCGAGCGTTAGAAATGACTTGTAGGTGCCTGAGTCGCCGTAGATGGAACCGATCCCCGCATCTGGAATGATCTGCTTCACCAGCCAGCGCAACGAAGGAAGATGGGCTAGATCATCGTCAAGCAGCAGGCGGAAGTGGTGCGGGTTGCCGCGCTGTGTGGAGCCCCGCCAGAACAGGCTCTCCGCTATCTGCTGCCCGTGTTTTACCTGTGCCGCATCGTTGGCGAGGTGCTTGGTTGCCTCTGATATAGTTGATTGCGCGTAGTCGATACGACTCGCCTTATCACGCTCGCCCAGCTTTGAAAGTCGGAAGGTCAGCCAACATTCGCGTGAGGAGTCTGCATGAGGCAGAAGCAGCTTGACCAGCGCTAAGTCTGCCTCCGACTGCGAAGGGTAGCGTCCTTGCCAATCACCCGCGAACAGTCGTCCTAGCTCGCCTGAGTCTTCCGCCGCGTATGCTGCAAGCGACCAGTCGGGGGCGTCGTCGCCGTCTAGCTGAATCTCGGCGCTGGCGCTGGGTCGCATCTCGCTTGCAATCTTGCCCAGCAGTTCTTGCCGTTGGGCGACGGGTCGGTCGATGTATGTGTCGCCGGTACAGATGATGAACCGCTCTTGCGAATACACCTCCACCCCGTCGCGTTTCATGCCCTTGCCGATTTTGCCTTCAATCCACACATGCAGCCCCCTACCACTACGCGAGCGCTCGGTGTAGCTGTCGAAGGTGGTGACGATTTTCTGGAACCGTTCGATGTACTCCGGTGGTGTTCCGTCCTTCACGTCTAGGTCGATACAGGCGAAAGGGTCGGACTCGTGCAGCATGTATCCGATATGCAGACCCTTGGTGGTGGCTGCTCGGCATGCTGTTTCAAAGTCCGTCCATGTATTCGTGTCGGTGCTGCTCGCGGCGTGACCGTCGGCAGTCAGGGGGCGCTTGTCAGTACCAGCGAGCACCCATTGTGGGCGGTCGCGTAGCGCTGCCGGTATGTTTGTCCAGCGCTCAGGCTGCGGGGCTGCTGGGGCTACGATCTCCAAAGAGTTGTTGCTAGGGTGTTGGCCGGCACACTGCGCCGCACCTAGCGCTGCATTTGGTCGCTGTAAATTATCAAGCATGTCCGTGGCGCTGGGCGCTATGCTGTGGTTGTTCATTTCGTTGTTTCCCTTTTAGCCGTCTTGTCAGACGGCTTTTTCTTGATTGGCTTTCCCCTGCTGGCAGGAGTGCGCTACGCGCCTGCATTGAATTTGCAGAGCAACGACTGATGAACTCAGTGTTTTGCGATTGGGTTGTAGGCACTGGTGCTAGCGAAAGATTGCGCTTCTAGCCACGCAAAAATCTTCTGACGTAGGTAGCGAATGGGGGCTTGCTTCTGCTTTCCCATCTTGACGAACTCCGGGCCTTTTCCCTTTGTCCGCCAGATTTCCAAGGTATTTGGGCGAATCCCGAGGAGGGAGGCGGCTTCTTCGTTTGTCAGCAGTTCTAATGCGGTATTGGTTGTGGTCATGGCAGGTTTCCGAATGCCGCTCACCACATATATAAAACAGGTGAGCGATAACAGGTTTCAGCGCTACCGCGCTGGGCCTGCGGTCGTCACCCGCTTTGGACTGCTGTCCGTGTCCGGTGCCTGGGGGACTTTCACCCTTGCTCATTCGGCTAATGGAGACGGATATTTGATAACCGGTGCCCCGTTTCCGGCACCGACCTGCCACGCATTGCACGGGCTGGTTTACTTGGCGCTAAGTTAGCACAGCTTTACGCAGCAAGGTTGGATAATTTGCGTTCTGCGTAACGGCTGTAAAGTTAAATTAATCAATGGTTAAGCGCTAAATTGCAGGATGTTTTTGCCTTTGGCAATAGCCTCCGCAATCCGTCCTTGATCAACAATCCAATCAGCGATTTTCTGTACCTGCGGCATCAGATATTCAAGGCGCGACGTTTCTAAGTAATGGCGCTCTGTCACGGACTTGGGTACATGGTTTGTCAGTAGTTCTACCTTGAACAAGTCAATTCCGCAGTAGGCAATGCCGATCGTCGTGAAGGTGCGTCTTAAGTCATGTGGCGATAGATGTAGTCCGGCAATCTCGCTTACCTTTTTCATCGTGTCGCGTGGGTCGCGGATATGCCCACACTTGCCCCAACTGGCAAAGACAAAGTCAATCCCCTTGACGCGCTGGCGGGTTTTGAGCAGTTCAGCGGCTTGGCTGGATAGCGGCAACCAGACCGGGTTAGAATTTTTAGGGTCGGGTAAGTGCCACCAGCCCTCGTCCAGATTTACCCGGTCCCAAGTTAGGGCGCTGGCTTCACCGATTCGGCTACCGGTCAAAAGAAGGAAGGTAACGAGGTCGATGCTAGCAAGGGTGTCGCGGTTGTAGGCCGCCTCTCGCCACTGCTGAAGCGCGTACCACACTGCACCAACCTTCTTTTCAGGGATACGGCTTGTCTTTGCCTTGATCGGCGCCCATTTTTTGTGCAGCACCTCAACAGGGTTGTCAGTAAGGATGGCTGACCCATCAGGCTTGCGGTATTCCCGAATCGCGTAATTGATTAATGCCCTTAATATTGCGAATCCTTGGTTCGCCTGAGCGGGGGCCGGTCCATCGCCGCGCAGGCCGTGATTCTTGATTTCGTTGAACCGCTTAGTGACGGCCTCGCGGCTAATGCTCGACACAGGCTTCTTGAGCCATGCTTCGAAGGTGGTGGTGACATGGCGCTCGATCTCGGCCTTGCTGCTGTCCTTTAACTGGCGGTCTCGCTTGTATGCATCCGCCACATCGCGGAGGCTAACTGTTTCGGCGGCTCGCTCCTTGGCAACGGCTCGCGGATCGATTCCTTGTCGCATGCTCCGTAAATGTTCGCGCGCAGCTTCGCGTGCTTGGTCAACGGTGAATACACCATGCGGCCCGATACTGATACGAGCTTCCTTTCCATTGACGCGCCCTTGAGCGATGTAGGTGCGCTTTCCGTCCTTTGTAACGCGCAGGCCGAACCCTCTGTCTTGCTCATCCCAGTGCAGGTCATACCCGCTTGCCGGTGGTGTGATTTTGTCAATGTAGGTCTTTGTTAGCTTGGCCATTTTTCAGTCTCCTAGATGCGCGGTAAGCACCGCGTAAGCAGTCTAGGTAAAGTTATGACAGGCTACAAAAAATGTAAAGGAAGCAGAGTTGCATGTATTGGTGGGGATCGTATGGCTTACGCAACCTGTGAAAAGTTGCATAAAGTCAGCCTACGAGTTACTTGAAAACCGGCGTGGGGAAACCCATCGTGAGTTCGAATCTCACCGGACCCGCCAAATATCTCAAAGCCCGAGAAAGTCGCCGATTTTCGGCGAGTTCGCCATGTTGCCGGCGTTGCCCGTTAGCGTGGCTCAGGGCCGCGCCGACTTGAAATCCGGCGCGTTGTCGACGCCACTCCGGGCATATCGCCATGAACGAATCCACCCGCTACAAAATCAAATACGAGGTTTACCCCGAAGACGGCGTGTTCGTTGCACGCTGCCTGGATATTGACGTGGCCAGTGATGGTGCAACTGATGCCGAAGCCGTGGCCAACCTGCGCGAGGCTATCGAGTTGTACTTCGAGCGTAATGCCGAGGCGCTGATGCTTGAAACAGCGGCTGATGGCGCTTCCTTGGACGACGAGGCCTGATCGGCGCGTTGCCTCTAAGGCCGCGCCTTGATTGAAAAATTCTGGTGCTGCTCTGTCGCGCCGAATTGGCCGTGTTTCCGTCATCTCGAGCTAGGCCGAAAAACTGATTGTCCGGCCAGGATTCGCCAAATCTCTCAGAGATCGAGGAAGTCCCCAACTTCCTGCGAGCGGGCCATGGTGTCGGCGTAGCCCAGATCGATCAGTGCCCGGGTATAGGGCTTCTCGAACAGCAGATAGCTGGCTAGCGTGCCATTGCGGCGATTCATGCCGCCGATTCCCCTCAGCATCATCTTCATGGCCCAGGGCAAGGCCTTGGCGTGTTCGGCGGCAATACGTTCGAGGCGTTCTGAGGGGGCGATGATCAGTGTGCGGATCGGGCGCAGGGGGATGTCGCTCTGATCGCGAATATCCGCCGGGATGGACGAAAGGGTTCGGTTGATCCGCTGCATGCGTTCGATATCGACTGCCAGGCTGTCGAGGAAGATGCTGGATAGGGCATGGCCGGCGATCTGGGCGAGCGAAGGGTGGCCGTCTACCCGTCGTCGTTCCTGGTGTTCGTTCTTGCGTCCGGCGCCGACGATCAACACGCGTTCGGCGCCGAGGTGGATGGCCGGCGAAATCGGTGCCAACTGGCGCATCGAGCCATCGCCGAAATATTCGCGATGAATTTTGGTGGCCGGAAAAATGAAGGGAATGGCGCTGGAGGCCAGCAGGTGGTCGACGCTGATCTCGGAACGGATGCCGATGCGCTGGACCCGATGCCAGGGTTGCGCACTGGGGTGGCCCTGGAAAAAATTGATGTTGTCGCCCGATTCGTAACCGGAGGCAGAAACGCTCAGCGCGTGCAGGACGCCCTTGGCGATGGAGCGTTCGATGCCGCGGAAATCAAGGTGGCGGGTCAGGAGATCGCGCAGCGGTGCGTTGTCGAGCAGGGAGCGCGGCGGATTGCGGGTCAGCCAGCCCATGGTCAGGGTAGTCAGCCAGTGCGCTCCTGAGGCGGCGATGCCGAGCGGATCGGCACGGTAGATGTCGCCAGCGTGCATGTTGCGCCAGAAGCTGGCGAGCACCGAGACGGCTTTGCCAAAATTGTCGGCGAGACAGGCGATGCTGGTGGCGTTGATGGCGCCGGCCGAGGTGCCGCAGAGGATGGGGAAGGGGTTTTGTCGCCGGTTTCCCGAGAGTTTGGCGACAGCCAGTAGCACACCCACTTGATAGGCGGCACGTGCGCCGCCGCCCGTGAGGACCAGTGCGGTATTCGGTACGCCGTGCGTCGGCAGGGTCATGCCGATCCCGCGCGCAAGTGGCGCCTGGACGGCTGTCTGTCGTCTGTGGTCTTGTTTGCCATCTCCCTCTCCTCGGGGCTGGGTATGCCTTTGCCCTCGTCGCCCAGTATAGGGGGAGATTTTTTTCGGCTCAATCCAGCCGGGTGCGCAGCGCGTCGGCCCAGCAATTGGGCGTTTCGTATAGCCTGACCTGTTCGAGGAGCAGGTGGTTGCCATAGGTGTCGCGGTAGACGGCATCGAGGCGCTCGAACGCGATGCGGGCCAGGTTCTCGGCGGTTGGCACGCGGTCGAGGATGACGGTTTTGTGGCCGGGCAGCGAGGTCAGGAAGTCGACGATGGCCTTGTCGCCAGCGTAGGCGAGGAAGGCATGGTCCCATTTCTTGATCAGATGGGCGTTGGCCAGATCCTTGACCTGCGAGAAATCCATCACCATGCCATTGGCGGCATCGCCGGTCTTGTCGATGACGCTGCCGGAGAGCGTGATTTCGATGGCGTAGCGATGCCCGTGCAAGTGGCGGCACTGGCTTTTATGGTCGGGGATGCGGTGCCCGGCATCGAATTCGAGACGGCGGGTAATCAACATGGCTTATTGCTCGACAAGGCGGTCGCGGATTATACAATGGGCCATGCTTACCACCGATGATCACCGCCGGGACAGTGCCGGCCTGCGCTACGTTTATCCCGTCGTCTCGCGTCGTGCCGGCGGAGTGTCCATTGGCGTCAACCTCAATCCCAACAATGCCTGCAACTGGGCGTGCCTGTATTGCCAGGTGGACAACCTGACGCGCGGCGGGCCGCCGCCCATCGATCTGGATCGCCTGGAGACGGAACTGACGATTTTTCTCGAGGACGCCCTGCGGGGAGATTTCATGCAGCGGCAAGTGCCGCCCGAAGCGCGGCATTTGATGGACGTGGCTTTTTCCGGCAACGGCGAGCCGACCAGCGCCGCAGAGTTCGCCGGGGCGGTGGACCGCGTCGGTATCGTGCTCGATCGTTTCGCACAGAAGGGCAAGCTGGTGGTGCGCCTGATTACCAATGGCAGCCTGTTGCATCGCCCTGAGGTGCAACAGGGTATTCGGCATCTGGCCGAACTCGGGGGGGAGGTCTGGTTCAAGGTGGATCGGGCCATGCCGGCCGAGGTGGCGGAGATCAACGGCGTACCGGGTTCGCCTGAAAAGATGGCGAAGAATCTGGAAATTTGTGCTGACCTGGCGCCGACCTGGGTCCAGACCTGCTGGTTCGCACTCGATGGCCTGGCGCCTTCGGCGGATTCGCAGCGAGCCTATTGTGAATTGTTGCGCCCGCTGGCCGGGAAGCTGGCGGGCATACACCTCTACGGCCTGGCCAGGCCCTCGCTGCAACCGGCTGCGCCTCGCCTGAGTGCGCTACCGGCAGACGCCTTGGCAAATTTTGCGAAATTGGTGGAAAAGGAAACGGGCATCCGGGTCGTTGTCTCCCCGTGATGCCCGTTGTTACGGTCGACGCCCGCTTGGGGGCAAAAATCAGGCCGCTTTTTTTGCGTGGCTGCGCGCCGATTTCTTCAGGGACTTGAACAGCTCGGGTTCCTGCGACTTGAGATACTCGATCACTTCCCAGTCGTCACGCTTGATGTTCTTGATATCGACCTGTTCGACGTGCACCAGGCGGAGCAGTTCGCGTACCGGCTTCGGCATGTTACGGCCGCTTTCGTAGCGGGAGCCGCCGCTCTGGGTCACGCCCAGGGTGGACCAGAATTGCTGCTGGTTAAGCCCGAGCTTGCGACGGATTTCACGGGCGTCGATTTTTTCGATGGTCTTGACGGTAGTCATCATCCATTCTCCATACGCTAGTGTAATAGGCTTACCCAAGCATCCTAGCGATCTATGACTTAGGTAATATTACGAAGTGTATATACGAATATGACGTTTTGCAAGTGCCAACATCATTAAATCTGTCAAATGCGACGAATAGTTCTATCGCTCAATGTTGCTGTCGTAGAGTTTGACAATGGCTTGATGCAGTGGTGCCGTTATCCTTCCAGAATTATTGCGGATGCTCTAAGATCGTCCGCATCGATCAATAACCATCTCGGGAGAGAGCGATGCAGGTTCGGGAAATCCTCAGGGTCAAGGGGGGCACGCTGTTTACAGTGACGCCGCAGCAGTCGCTGGCTTTTGCCGTTGAAACCATGGCTGACCTTGATGTCGGCTCTCTGGTCGTCATGGATGCCGGAAAGATGGTCGGCATGCTGACTTTCCGTGAAGTCCTGCAGGCGCTCAAGAAGCATGCGGCCAGCCAGGGCGAAGTGCGGGTCGGTGACGTGATGGTTAAGGATCCGGTAACCGCCTTCCCGGACATGGAGGCTAATGACCTGCGCCGCCTGATGATCGAAAAACACTCGCGCTATCTGCCGGTGGTCGATGGCGAGACGCTGATGGGCGTCATCTCTTTTCTCGATGTGGCCAAGGCGGTGCTTGAGGAGCAGAGCTTCGAAAACAAGATGCTGAAGAGCTACATCAAGAACTGGCCGGACGAAGCGCCGGCTGCGTGAAATCAGCACGCCAGGGAAGGGCGGCTGCGGCCGCCTTTTTCATTGCTATGGTCGACGGCAAAAAAACGGCAAATTTCACGACGTGATAAACTTGGGGTCCTGATCAAATCCCCGTTCCGCTCATGTCCGGCAATACCTTTGGCACTTTGTTTACCGTTACTTCCTTTGGCGAATCGCATGGCCCGGCCATCGGTTGCGTGGTCGATGGCTGCCCGCCGGGGCTGGAGCTCTGCGAGGCCGACATCCAGGGCGAACTGGATCGCCGCAAGCCGGGTACCTCCCGTCATGTGACGCAGCGCCGCGAACCGGACACCGTCGAGATTCTCTCCGGGGTCTTCGAGGGCAGGACCACCGGTACGCCGATCGGCCTGCTGATCCGCAACCAGGACCAGCGCAGCAAGGATTACGGCAATATCGCCGATACCTTCCGTCCGGGGCATGCCGATTACGCCTATACCCAAAAATACGGTTTCCGCGATTATCGCGGCGGCGGCCGGTCCTCGGCCCGCGAAACGGCCGTGCGCGTGGCGGCCGGGGCGATTGCCCGCAAATGGCTGAATGAGCGCTACGGTGTGACGATCCGTGGCTGGATGAGCGCGCTCGGGCCGATCGACATTCCCTTCGTCAGTGCCGACGAGATTGATGGCAATGCCTTCTTTGCGCCGAATGCCGCCATCGTGCCGGAACTGGAAACCTACATGGACCAGTTGCGCAAGTCGCTGGACTCGGTCGGCGCCAAAATCACCGTCACCGCGGCCGGTGTGCCGCCGGGCTGGGGGGAGCCGGTCTATGATCGTCTCGATGCCGAGATTGCCTACGCAATGATGGGTATCAACGCCGTCAAGGGGGTCGAGATTGGCGCCGGTTTCGCTGCGGTGGCCCAGAAGGGCAGCGAGCATGGTGACGAAATGACGCCGCAGGGCTTCGCCACCAACAACGCCGGTGGTGTTCTTGGCGGAATTTCGACCGGGCAAGAAATCGTCGTCAACATGGCGATCAAGCCGACCTCGTCAATTGCCCAGTTGCGCCATTCGATTGACCGCCAGGGCAAGGCCATCGAAGTGGCGACTGAAGGCCGGCATGATCCCTGTGTCGGCATCCGCGCCACGCCGATTGCCGAAGCCATGTTGGCCCTGGTCCTGATCGATCATGCCCTGCGCCATCGGGCTCAGTGTGGCGACGTGGTCTGCCAGACGCCTCGCATTGCCGGGAAAATCGCGTAGTATTTCCTTGTTGCCGCTTGTCGAGCGGATTTGTCGAAACAGGGGGAAAGCATGCTAGTCGATCACCACGATCTCCATCACGAATTTCCGGAATTCGCCGACGCGATTCGCTTGCTGCAGACCGGCAACGCGCACTTCGCCAAGCTCTACGCTAGCTATCACCGTCTGACCGGTCGGGTTGAAGACTTGGAGGAGCATGACATGCCGGTGGCCGATTTCACCATCGAAGACATGAAGAAGCAACGCATCAGGCTGAAGGACGAGCTCTATCACATGCTGCTGGCCTTCCGTGCCGGCCAGGATTCCTGCAGGGCCTGATCCCGCCTGCGCCGGCGGATGCATCCGGTAGAATGGCTGGATGCATGCATTGCCTTACTGGCGCCTCTCCGGCTACTACTTTTTTTATTTCGCCTTCATCGGCGCCTTTTCGCCCTATTTCGGGCTTTATCTCAAATCCCTGAATTTTTCGGCCTGGGACATCGGTCTGCTGATGTCGCAGATGCAGCTGATGCGCCTTTTCGGCCCCAACCTGTGGGGCTGGCTGGCCGATCATTTCGGTCACCGCATGGCGATCATTCGTCTGGCCGGCGGCATTGGCCTGGCCGGTTTTACGGCCTTCTTCTGGCTCGATAAACTACCCGGCATGCTGCTCGCCATGGCCGTGCTGGCCTTCTTCTGGAGCGCCGCCCTGCCGCTGGTCGAGATGCTGACCTTCGATCACCTGCGCGAGGAGCGTGGACGTTATAGCCGTATCCGTCTGTGGGGCTCGATCGGCTTCATCGTCGCCGTGATGTCTACCGGCGCCCTGCTCGATATCGCGCCGCCGGTCGGCGTGCTCTGGGTGTGTTGGGTCATCCTGCTCGGCATTCTGCTCTACGCACTGACCCTGCCCGAGGTGCCGCCACAGCCGCACCCCCGCGATGACCAGCCGATCGGCGATATCCTGCGCCAGCCCAAGGTCATTGCGCTGATGGCCGCCTGCTTCGCGATGTCAGCGGCGCATGGGGCATTCTACGTTTTCTACTCGATTCATCTTGACGCGCATGGCTACGCCAAAACCGAGGTCGGCCTGCTCTGGTCCCTTGGCGTCCTGGCCGAAATTGTCGCCTTCATGCTGATGGCTCGCCTGTCGATTCGCTATTCGCTGCGCGCCATCCTGCTCGCCTGTTTCGCTGCGGCCGTCGTGCGTTTTTTACTCATGGGCTGGGGCGTCGAGTCGGTCGCCATCATGATTCTTGTCCAGTTGCTGCACGGCCTGACTTTCGGTGCCTACCATGCCTCGGCTATTGCCGCCGTCAACCAGTGGTTTCCGGGCAAGACGCAGGGTCGCGGGCAGGCGCTTTATTCCAGTCTGTCGTTTGGGGCGGGCGGTTTGCTCGGCGCCTTGATCAGCGGCCGGACCTGGGATTGGCTGGGCGCCGGCTGGACCTTCACGCTCGGCTCGGGTTTTGCGCTGCTCGGCCTGTTGCTGATCTGGGGCTGGGTGGACGGCAGTGCTACGACCAACGAAACAACGCCTGGTCCAGGGGGCGACGCCCGGAAAAGGCTAAAAACCGGCGATCCTGTGCAATAATTCAACGCTTTACGGCTCACTTTACGATCCATGTCGAAGACCCTTTACGACAAGCTTTGGGAGAACCACGTCGTCCATCAGGAAACTGATGGCACGGCTCTTCTCTACATCGACCGCCACCTCGTGCATGAAGTTACCAGTCCGCAGGCTTTTGAAGGCCTGAAGCTGGCCGGCCGCAAGCCGTGGCGCGTTTCGTCCATCGTTTCCACGCCGGACCACAACACGCCGACCGACCACTGGGACGAAGGCATCAAGGATCCGATCTCGCGCCTGCAGGTCGAGACGCTTGACGCCAACATTCGCGAAGTCGGTGCGCTGGCCTATTTCCCGTTCAAGGATCCGCGCATGGGTATCCTGCACGTCGTCGGCCCCGAGAACGGGGCCACGCTGCCCGGCATGACCGTCGTCTGCGGCGACTCGCATACCTCGACGCACGGCGCCTTCGCCTGCCTGGCGCACGGCATCGGTACCTCCGAGGTTGAGCATGTGCTGGCCACCCAGTGCCTGGTCCAGAAGAAATCGAAGACCATGCTGGTCGCCGTCGACGGCAAGCTCGGCAAGGGCGTCACCGCCAAGGACGTGGCGCTGGCCATCATCGGGACCATCGGCACCGCTGGCGGCACCGGCTACGCCATCGAATTCGGCGGTAGCGCCATCCGCGGCCTGAGCATGGAAGGGCGCATGACCCTGTGCAACATGGCCATCGAAGGCGGCGCCCGGATGGGCTTCGTCGCCGTCGATGACACGACGATCAATTATCTGAAGGGCCGTCCCTTCTCGCCGACCGGCGACACCTGGGAGCGTGCCGTTGCCTACTGGCGCACCTTGCATTCGGACGCCGGGGCGCAGTTCGACCGCGTCGTCACCCTCAAAGCCGAAGACATTCGGCCGCAAGTGACCTGGGGCACGTCGCCGGAAATGGTTGTCGCCATCGACGCCGTTGTTCCCGATCCGGCCAAGCAGCCCGATCCGGTCAAGCGCGAAGGCATGGAACGCGCCCTGCAATATATGGGGCTCAATCCCAACACGCCGATCAAGCAGATCGCCATCGACAAGGTTTTCATCGGCTCGTGCACCAATTCGCGCATCGAAGACCTGCGTGAAGCGGCTGGCGTGCTGAAGGGGCGTCACGTCGCCGCCAACGTCAAATTGGCGCTAGCCGTGCCGGGTTCTGGCCTGGTCAAGCGTCAGGCCGAGGCCGAGGGGCTGGACAAGGTTTTCATCGCCGCCGGTTTCGAGTGGCGCGAACCGGGCTGCTCGATGTGCCTGGCGATGAATGCCGACCGTCTGGAACCGGGTGAACGTTGCGCTTCGACCTCCAACCGAAATTTCGAAGGACGTCAGGGGCCGGGGGGGCGCACCCATCTGGTCAGTCCGGCGATGGCTGCGGCCGCCGCTATTGCAGGCCATTTCGCGGACGTCCGCGACGTCCTGTAAGGAGTGCTCGATGACTAAGGTTTGCTTGTGGCTGGCTTTTGCTGGGCTGGTGGCGGCGTGTAATACCGCACAAGGCGTCAAAAAGGACGTCGCCATTGGGGCCGAAAAGACCGGAGAAGCTCTGCAGAAGGGCGGCGAAGCCGTCGGAGACGCCTTGCAAAAAGGTGGAGAAGCAGTCGGTGGCGCCCTCAAGAAGAGCGGTGAAGCAGTGCAGAAGGTGGTGGAATAAATGGAAAAATTCGTTCGTCTCGAAGGTTTGGTAGCGCCGCTCGACCGTAACAACGTCGATACCGATGCAATCATTCCGAAGCAGTTTCTCAAGTCCATCAAGCGTTCCGGCTTTGGTCCGAATGCCTTTGACGAATGGCGCTACATGGATGTCGGCCAGCCCGGCCAGGATAATTCCAGTCGCCCGAAGAATCCCAATTTTGTGCTCAACCAGCCGCGCTACCAAGGGGCGCAGATACTGCTCACCCGTGCCAATTTCGGCTGCGGCAGTTCGCGCGAACATGCGCCATGGGCATTGCTCGATTTCGGCTTCAAGGCGATCGTCGCCGAATCCTTTGCCGACATCTTTTTCAACAACTGCTTCAAGAACGGCATTCTGCCCATCGTCTTGCCGGCCAAGGATGTGGAGGCGCTGTTCCAGCAGGTTGAGGCTACGCCGGGGTACAAGCTGGTCGTCGACCTGCAGGCCCAGGCCGTTGTTCGGCCGGATGGCCACGGAATTCCCTTCCAGATCGATGCCTTCCGTAAGGAATGCCTGCTCAATGGCTGGGATGACATCGGTCTGACCCTGCGTCATGCCGAGAAGATTCGCGAATTCGAGGCCAGGCGCCGTATCGAGCAACCCTGGCTGTTTTCTTAGCGTTTGGCGGCCGGGAGGCTTGCGCTTGTCAGAGAGAAATATCGATGACTTGGGGTTTTCCTGGCTTGATCCCGAATCCTAACTACTGGATCCTACAACTATGAAGATTTGTGTTCTGCCGGGTGACGGCATCGGCCCTGAAATTACCGCACAGGCAGTGCGCGTCCTGAAGTCTCTCGATCTCAAGTTTGAGATGGAAGAGGCGTTGCTTGGCGGCAGCGCAGTTGACGCGACTGGCAACCCTTATCCCGAAGCAACGCAAAAGCTGGCACGCGAAGCCGATGCCGTTTTGCTCGGCGCCGTTGGCGGCCCGAAATGGGACAGCCTGCCGCGTGAACAGCGTCCGGAGCGCGGCCTGCTCGGCATCCGCAAGGATCTGAACCTGTTTGCCAACCTGCGCCCAGCCATTCTCTATCCGGAACTGGCCAACGCGTCGACGCTGAAGCCGGAAATCGTGGCTGGACTGGATATCCTGATTGTCCGCGAACTGACTGGCGATATCTACTTTGGCCAACCGCGCGGTGTGCGTGAGGAAAATGGTGAGCGCGTCGGTTTCAACACCATGGTCTACAGCGAGTCCGAAATTCGCCGCATCGGCCATATCGCCTTCCAGGCGGCGCAGAAGCGCAACAAGAAGCTGTGCTCGGTCGATAAAATGAACGTCCTCGAATGCACCCAGCTCTGGCGCGACGTGATGATCGAGATCGCCCACGACTACCCGGATGTCGAATTGAGCCACATGCTGGTCGATAACGCCGCGATGCAACTGGTCAAGGCGCCCAAGCAGTTTGACGTGATGGTCACCGGCAACATGTTCGGCGACATCCTGTCCGACGAGGCGTCGATGTTGACCGGTTCGATCGGCATGCTGCCTTCCGCCTCGCTCGACGACAAGAACAAGGGGCTCTATGAGCCGTCACACGGTTCGGCGCCGGACATCGCCGGCAAGGGCGTGGCCAACCCGCTGGCCACCATCCTCTCGGCGGCGATGATGCTGCGTTATACCTTCGGCCTCGAAGCGCCGGCACTTCGTATCGAGAATGCAGTCAAAAAGGTGCTGGCCCAAGGCTATCGCACCGGCGATATCTACGAGCGTGGCACCAACAGGGTTGGCACCAGTGAAATGGGTGATGCTGTGCTTGCCGCGCTGGCGTAAACCGGACAGCACGTTCGTGCGTTAAACAAAGGTTTTATTCGGAGAGTAAGTCATGAAGAAGGTTGGTCTGGTCGGTTGGCGTGGCATGGTCGGTTCCGTGCTGATGCAGCGCATGGTCGAAGAGGGCGATTTCGCCCATATCGATCCGGTGTATTTCTCCACTTCCGCTGCCGGCGGCAAGGCGCCGGTGTTCGGCGGCAAGGAAGCCTCGCTGCCGCTGCAGGATGCCTCCAAGATCGACGCGCTGAAGGCCTGCGAGATCATCATTACCTGCCAGGGCGGCGACTACACCAAGGAAGTCTTCCCCAAGCTGCGTGCTACCGGCTGGAACGGTCACTGGATTGACGCCGCTTCGTCGCTGCGCATGGCCGATGATGCTGTGATCGTGCTTGATCCAGTCAACATGAACGTGATTAAGGATTCGCTGGCCAAGGGCGGCAAGAACTGGATCGGCGGCAACTGTACGGTTTCGCTGATGCTGATGGGTCTTGGCGGCCTGTTCCAGAACGACCTGATCGAATGGGCGACTTCGATGACCTATCAGGCCGCTTCCGGTGCCGGTGCGCAGAATATGCGCGAGCTGATTGCCCAGATGGGAGCCATCCACTCGTCTGTTGCCGATCTGCTGGCCGATCCGGCTTCCGCCATTCTGGATATCGATCGCAAGGTGGCTGAGACGATTCGTTCCGACGCCTTCCCGAAGAAGAATTTCCGCAATACGCCGCTCGCCGGGTCGCTGATTCCGTGGATCGACGTACCGGTTGATGGAGGTCAGTCCAAGGAAGAGTGGAAGGGGGGCGCCGAATGCAACAAGATTCTCGGCAAGCCGGCTTTCCGTTCCGCCGGTTCGATTCCGATTGACGGCCTGTGTGTTCGCATCGGTGCCATGCGCTGCCATAGCCAGGCGCTGACCATCAAGCTGAAGAAAGATGTGCCGCTTGACGAGATCAGCGACATGCTGGCCAAGGCCAATCCATGGGCCAAGGTCGTGCCGAATGAGCGCGAGATTTCCGAACGGGAACTGACGCCGGCTGCCGTTACCGGCACGCTGACCGTGCCGGTCGGCCGTTTGCACAAAATGGCGATGGGACCGGAATACCTGGCTGCCTTTACCTGTGGCGACCAGTTGCTGTGGGGGGCTGCCGAGCCGCTGCGCCGCATGCTGCGCATCTTGCTCGACGCCTGATCAAACCATCAGCCAACGAAAAACCGGGGTCTATGCCCCGGTTTTTTATTTGTTGGGTATATGCAAATCGGGCAAGAATGAGAAGCAGGTTTAGCTTGCATTGCTAAGTGCATGATGTTAATTTGAAACTCCCAAATTCTATACTCAGGGTTTCGCCGTGAACGAAACTAATCGCTCCAAGTTCAAGAAACGTGC
>CAMLHL010000018.1 GCA_946479855.1 uncultured Pseudomonadota bacterium | reverse complement strand
ACCACCTGCATCATCAGCACGGCAGCGGCAATCAGCAGCACGCCGGGAATCGAGTTGAGCACCGTGTAGATGTACTGGATCACATCGTCGATCCAGCCCCGGAAATAGCCGGCGACGATACCGAGCAGCACCGCCATCGGCAGCATGACCAAGGTCGTCACCAAGCCGATGATCAGGCCGGTACGCACGCTTTTGAGGATTTGATAGAGCACGTCCTGCCCGACCTTGTCGGTGCCGAAAACGTGGTATTGGCCGGACAGCCAGAACAACGGCACGACGGTCAGCAGAATCAGCGCCAGCATGGCGAGCACCGCCCCCCACGCGAAACCGCCGGCACGCGCTGACGATTTTTGCCCTTTTTCGACGTTGACCGCAGGACTGGCCGCTCTGTCCAGCTTGCTCACAGCGTGCCGGCCACGAAAAAACTGAACCGCACCGAACACGCCCAGCCAGCCGAGCAGTGCCAGCACACCCGCCTTGCCGGCCGTGAAGGCGGCGTCCATCGCCACTTCATCCTCACGCTCGCCCAAATGCCTGCCGCCATATTTCAGGCGCGGATAGTCGCGCACCGATCCCTGACCGGGCACATCGATGGTTTCCTTGGCGTAAAGCCGGGTGGCGAAGGGTTCGGAATAGGTTTTTTCATTGCGTGTGCGCAAGGGCGTCGCCAGCGCATCGAGCAACGACAGCACCTCGACCGCATAACTGGCCTTCTGCCCCGGCCTGCCGTCCAGTTGCACCCGGTAATGCAGGGAATCGAGCAGGCCGATCAGGATGAAAACAAGCAGCAGCGTCGCCGAGGCCATGCCGACGCGATTGGCCCCTACCCGCCGCCAGGCGGCGAGCAGCGGTGGCGTTTTCGCGATCAGCGTGCCGAGCCCCAGCCCCGCCAGGAGCAGCAGCCAGATCAGTACATCCGACCAGAGTACGACAATCTGCAAGCCCATCATTCGAAACGTATCCGCGGATCAACCAGCGTGTAGGAAATATCGGTCAGGATCAGGCCGAGAATGTAGAGCACCGAACCGATGAAGACCATCGAACGCACGACGGCGAAATCCTGGGCGTTGATCGCATCGATGGTATAGCTGCCCAGCCCGGGAATGCCGAAGAAGGATTCGGTCAGCAGCGAGCCCATGAAGAGCAGCGGGATGACCACGACGACACCGGTCAGAATCGGGATCAGCGCATTACGCAGGACGTGGCGGAAAAAGACCAGCGTTTCCGGCAGCCCCTTGGCGCGCGCCGTGCGCACATAATCCTTGCCGACCTCTTCGAGGAAGATGGTCCGGTACCAGCGGGTCGACGAACCAATGCCGGAAATCACGCCGATCAGGACCGGCAGGATCAGGAAGCGCCAGGCCTCCAGGCCGCCACCGTAGCCGGAAATCGGCACCAGTCGCCAGACCTTGCTGATCAGGTACTGGCCACCGATGATGTAGAACAGGCCGGAGATCGACATCGCCGCCACACAGAGCACGACGCCCCACAAATCGAACGCGGTGGCGCGGAAGAAGGCCAGCGTCAGGGCGAAAATTAGGGCGACGAAAAGGCCGAGAATGAACGTCGGCAAGGCGATCGCCAGCGACGGCAGCATCCGGTTGCTGATCTCGCGGGCGATATCGCGGCCATCCTCGGCCCGGCCAAAGTCGCCGACAAACATCCGGGCCGACTTCTCGAAAAAAATGGTCTGCGTCAGGCTCGCCAGTCCGCTGGCCTCGGCATTGATCAGCAGCGGCTTGTCGTAGCCATGCTCGACCTTCCACTTCTCGATCGCCGCCGGCGTCACACGCTTGACCCCGAGTTGCATGCGCGCCATGTCGTCCGGGGTATTGACCACGAAGAACAGCGTGAAGGTCACAAGATTCACGCCGATCAAAATCGGGAACGCGTAAAGCAGGCGACGGAAAATGTATGCAAGCATTGGCCCGATTATGCCAAGAGCTGGTGATTAGTGGTCAAGCAACATCGCCGCGGGATGCGATTCCGGGCGCCTGAGTTTATCGGTAAAAACCAATAAACTTTCAAAATCAATTCTTTACCAGAAATGCGCCGGCCTGACCAAGAAACCCTGACTTTTTCAGTTACAGACCAGGGCACTGTTCAACAAAATAACTCATCAACAAACAGGCCGACATGATCTACCCCGGAAGCGAGCTGTGGAGCGGCCATCAGCTCCAACGCTTTGGCCAAAAACTTGCCGTGCGGTTCGCTCCAGGTTGAAGGCAGCCGGCTGTCGCGTCTTTTCCTCGACACAATGAATTGATATGGTTACGTCATTGCCACATCCCGGTTCCATCGAAATGACATGCTAGACAGCGACAATGCGGCCTTCATCCAGACCGGGGTCAGCATCAGCATCGCCTCCTGCGCCCCCGACCGACTCCCCTGCATGAGCCGGGGACTGGGCTGCAAGCTGGTCGACGGCGGGCGGCAGGTGGCGGTATTCGTGCGCCGCTCGCAGTCGGCGGAACTGCTGGATAACATCCGTAACACAGGACGGGTGGCCAATGTCTTCAATCTGCCGAGCAGCAACCGTACCTTGCAGCTGAAGGGCGTCGATGCCCGCGTAACCCCCTTCGATCCGGCCGATCTGCCGCTGATCAAAATTCACATCAACGAATTTATCGACGAAGTCATTCCCCTCGGCATGCGGGAGGAGATGGTACGGACCCTTTTCACCCACCGCATCGACGACTTGGTGACGGTGCTCTATTCGCCGAGCGCAGCCTATACCCAGACGCCGGGACCGAAAGCCGGCCAGTCGCTGAGTACCGATGCATGAGCCTGCGCCTTGAGACTATCCGCGAGTGCCTGGAGGGAATCATTCCCGGACACATTGCCACCTGCGACCGCGAGGGTACGCCCAACCTGGCCTACCTCTCGCAGGTGGAATTCATCGACAACGAGCATGTTGCCCTTTCCTATCAGTTCTTCAATCGTACCCGGCAGAATATCCTGGCCGATTCGCCGGTACGCCTGCTGCTGACCAGCCATCTGACGGCCGCCCAGTACCGGCTGAACCTGCATTACCTGCGCACCGAAACAGCCGGTCCGCTGTTCGAACGGATGCGCGCCAAGCTGGCGGGGATTGCCTCGCATACAGGCATGGCCGGCGTCTTCCACCTGCTCGGGGCCGATATCTACCGCATCCTCGACATTGAGCAGGTGCCCGGCGAGACGGTGGTGCCAGCATCACCGCCGGTCAATTATCTGAATGCCCTGCGCCGGACGTCGGACCGGCTCGCCGCCTGCCCCAACCTCGAATGCCTGCTGGAAAAGGCTGTCGATTGCCTGGAAAGCGAATTTGCCATCCGCCACGTCATGCTGCTCATGCACGACGAGGCACGAGGCCGGCTGTACACCCTGGCCAGCCACGGCTACCCGGAATCCGGCATCGGCTCGGAAATTCCGGTTGGCACCGGCGTCATCGGTATCTGTGCCCGGGAGCGCACGCCGATCCGCATCGGTTTCATGAATAACGAATATACCTACGGCCGCACCGTACGCAATGGCATCGCCGCCGATGGCCAAGGCGACGCGCTGGAGACGGCCATCCCGCTGCCCGGCCTGCCCGAGGCGGCGAGCCAGATGGCGGTGCCGATTGCCGCCGCCGGCCGCTTGCTCGGGGTCATCTACGTCGAAAGCATGGCCGACCTGCACTTCGGCTACGACGAAGAAGACGCGCTGGTCACCTTCGCTGCCCAGCTCGCTCTGGCCATCCTGCACCATCAGCAGGCCGATGAGCTGGTCGACGAACCAGCCATTGCCGAAGATGCGGCCCCCCTCCCCACCGGCCCCTCCCTGACGGTCCGCCACTTTGCCGCCAACGACAGCATCTTTCTGGACGACGACTACCTGATCAAAGGCGTCGCCGGCGCCATTCTCTGGGTACTGCTGACCGATTTCGTCGAACGCCGGCGCACCAGTTTCACCAACAAGGGGCTGCGCGTCGATCCGCGCATCCGCCTGCCCGGCATCAGCGACAACCTTGAAGCCCGCCTCGTATTGCTGCAGCGCCGGCTTGAAGAACGCAACGCCGGCATCCGTTTGGGCAAGTCCGGCCGGGGACGGTTCACGCTGGTGGTCGAACGGACCTTGCAACTCGTCGAAAGCTGATTTTCGAGGCTGTTTCCCCGCTTTTCTTAAATCTTCATTCAGCATTTCTTAAAAGAATCGTAAGCGGCCCCTGGCCGTCTTGTCAGGGTTTTCCGGCGACCTAGACTTCAACCATCGCACAACGACGGAAGAAGTCATGAACCTCAAGCCCCCTGAAATCGATCCGCGCCACCTGCTCGAGCAGATGCTGCTCATCCGTGCCTACGAAGAGGCCATCGTCACCGGCAGCGCCGCCGGCACCTTGCCCGGCACCTGCACCTCGGTCGGCCAGGAAGCCGCCGCCGTCGGTGTCGTCAATGCACTCTCCGCAGACGACCTGATCCTGACCAACCACCGCAGCGCGGGCCACCTGCTGGCCCGCGGCGCCGATCCCGGCCGCCTGCTGGCCGAGGTCATGGGCCGTCGCGACGGCTACTGCAAGGGCCGCAGCGGCTCACTGCACATCTCGGTCAAGGAGCTCGGCGTTGTCCTGACCTCGACCATCGTCGGTGGCGAACTCTCAATGGCGCCCGGCGTCGCGTTGTCGCAGAGCATGCTCGACCGGCCCGGCATCGTCGCCTGCTTTTTCGGAGACGGCGCCGCCTGCGAGGGGAGCTTCCACGAATCGCTCAACCTTGCCGCTTTGTGGAACCTGCCCGTTCTCTATGTCTGCGAGAACAACCACTGGCAGGCCTTTGTCCATCGCCGCGAGGCGATGAGCCGCGAGCATGTCGCCGACTGGGCTGCCGCTTATGGCATCCCCGCCCGGACGGTCGATGGCAACGACGTCTTCGCCGTGCTTGAGGCGGCCCGGAGCGCCGTCGCACAAATCCGCGACAGCGGCCGCCCATACCTGCTCGAAACCCTGACCTACCGCACGCGCGGCCACCTCGAACCGGACGATCAGGGTTATGTGGACAAGGCCGAACTAGCTGCCTGGCTGGCCCGCGATCCAATCGCCACCTGCCGTCAACGCCTTCTCGCCGAGGGGCGCCTGAGTAAGGCGCAGGCCGCTTCGATGGCCGACAAGGTCGCCAGCCATATCGCCGTCGCCCAGGCCTTTGCCGAAGCCTCCCCCTTCCCCGCCGCGGAAGAGCTCTGCTGCGACGTTTACGCCTGAGGAATCGCCATGCCCACCCTGACTCTTTACGATGCCGTCGGCGCCGCGCTGACCGAGGAAATGCGCCGCGATCACAATGTCGTCGCCTTCGGCGAAGGCATCGCCACCAAGCGCCACGACCTGGTGGAAGAATTCGGCGCCCGCCGTATCCGCAACACCCCGCTGGCCGAAGGCATCATCGCCGGCACGGCGGTCGGCGCAGCCGCCACCGGCCTGCGCCCGGTCGTCGACCTGCTGTTCGCTCCCTTCCTGTGCTATGCCATGGACGAACTGGTGAACAGCGCCGGCAAGCTACGCTACATCTCCGGCGGCCAGTTCGCCTTCCCCCTCGTCACGCTGGCCATGACCGGTGCCGGCTGGGGCGTCGGCGCCCAGCACAACCACAACATCGAAGCCTGGTTCGTGCACAGTCCCGGCCTCAAGGTCGTCATGCCGAGCAATCCTGCCGACGCCAAGGCCCTGCTCAAGGCCGCCATCCGCGACGACAACCCGGTGCTCTTCTTCCTCGACATTGGCCTTCTCTACCAGCCGGGCGAAGTGCCGTCCGGCGAGCAAATACTGCCTCTCGGCCAGGCCGCTACCCTCCGCCAGGGCGACGAGGTGACGCTGGTGGCCTACGGCAAGATCGTGCCTCAGTGCCTGCTGGCCGCCGAAATGCTGGCCGGCCAGGGCATCGCGGCCGAAGTCATCGATCTGCGCAGCCTCAAACCGCTCGACGAAGCGACCATCCTTGCGTCGGTACGCAAGACTGGCCGCCTGGTCGTTGTCCATGAAGCCAACCGAATGTGCGGCATCGGTGCCGAGATCGCCGCACTGGTCGCCGAAAAC
Organism: uncultured Pseudomonadota bacterium; assembly: GCA_946479855.1. Next base: position 37,325 of record CAMLHL010000018.1, on the reverse strand, counting down.
GCCTTTACCGCCCTCAAGGCACCGATCATCCGCCTGGGCGGACCGGATGCCCCGGTCGCCGCCAGCTACCCACTCGAACAAGCCTCAGTACCGCAGGCCGACGCCATCGCCGAGGCCGCCCGACGCCTCCGGATGAGATGAACCAACCCCAAGCCTATCAATCCACAAGGAGAAAGCAGCATGCGCCCCAACCCCAAAGCCCTGATCGCCGTCACCCTCGCCGGCAGCCTCTTCAACACCGCCGCCCTGGCCGCCGATACCGGCATCTCGCTGATCCAGCGTGGCGAACGCCTCGTCGCCTACGGCGGCTGCGTGGATTGCCACATGCCCTTCAAGATGGGTGCGAATGGCCCGGAAAAAGACGTGGCCCGAGGTCTTTCCGGCCACCCGGAAGAACTCCGCCTGCCGCCCTCGCCCAAGCTCGACAATGCCTGGAACTGGGCCGGTTCGGCCAGCATGACGGCCTTCACAGGCCCCTGGGGAACGACCTACGCCGCCAACCTGACACCTGACCGCGAGACTGGCATCGGGGCCTGGCGCGAGAAAGATTTCATGCAGGCGATGCGGACCGGCAAGCATGTCGGCGCCACCCGGCCGATCTTGCCACCCATGCCATGGCAGTCAGTTGCCAGCCTGTCCGACAAGGATTTGCGAGCCATCTTCGCCTATCTGACGGCGCAGCCGGCGGTGAAGAACAAGGTACCCGACTACATGCCACCGGCCAGTGCAACCAGCCGGGCGGGTAGCGGCAAGACCCCGGGCTGAGCCGGCTGCACGGACGGCTCGGTGCCGTCCGGTGCCGGGCCGGCGGCGACCTCGGCGACCTCAGATCACCGTCATCACAGCTTCAATCACAATGCCTTTTCTATTCCGCACCAACCCTGGTGCCGGATTTTTTCATGGGCTTGATGTTGACCGTAACGACCGGGTTTCAGTCGATTTTGACTGTCGACCGTAGATATCGCCGTAACCCGGCACTTCAGTGCCGCTGAGCCTGCGGCCCAAGCAATCATCGAAATGCCAGGCCAAATCAGTTATTGCAAGCGATAGCCCGAATGGCAGGCCACACAGGCAGCCATCACCTCCGACAGAGCACCGATTGCCGGCTTGATCTCGCCGGTCACCGCAGCATCACGGGCGACAACTGCAAACCTGCTGGCCCCTCGATGCATTGCCGAGCCAGCCTCCTGCATTCCCTTGGGCATGAATTGGGAAGACTCGTGGGCACCGTGTAGCGTCAAAGCGCTCATGCCGAGGCGCGTTTCTGCCACATCAGCGGCTCGGTCATAATCCGAGTTGGCTAGCGCCGATTGTATTTCCTGCAGCGCCAGAAGATGATCGCGCATGCTGGCCAAGGTGTGCTCTTTCATCTGTTCCGGAAATTTCACCAGTTGTCGGCCATCGACAGCGACCTTGGGCGACTCGGCGGCCGCCATCGGCTGCTGGTGCATACCGGCATCGTGCTGCTCAGCAAAGCTTGGCATCGACAGGACAATTGCTAGCAAGGGAACAACCCATCGCATCCTTCTCTCCTCCACTTGGCTATTGTGCTTTCAGCCAATATCCAAAACTATAGCCCTCATTATTGATTTGAGCCCTTCGGCTGAATCGTTCCAGACCTCGAAATTCAGGCTCGCTTGCTCACTCAAAAGAGATTTCGTGAGGCTTGGCAATCGGGTGGCCATCTGCCACCCAGGCATCGAATCCACCAGCCATCGAGACTACATTCTGGAAACCCATGCTTTGCATGGCGACCACCGAAAGCGCTGCGCGACCACTGGTCTTGCAATAAACAATGATCCGACGGGTCAGATTTTGCAAAGACGGTTCATTTGAAATTTTGAATTCCAGCATGCCGCGAGGGATGTTTATCGAACTGGCGAGATGACCTTGACGGTATTCATCAGGCTCACGAACGTCAATGAGCAAAATGTCCGGCGCGGACAGTTTGTCGTGAACCTCTAGCGGGGGGCATTCATTGACGAATTTTCTGGCTTCCTGAACCAGTTCATGTGCGGACTTAAACATTAAACTCTCCGTTGATGTATTCAATCGTCTGGGATACTTAGACAGGCTAAATATAAGTGCATTCTAATTTAATTTTCGATCTCTTACGGAAGCCGATATTGATAACCCGCGTTGTGCGAGGCTTCTGCCTTGGGAGGTACAGGAGCATCCGATGCCATCTTGGTTTATCTTCGTCTTAATCGGCCTGGCCGGTGGCGTCTGCGCGGGCCTCTTTGGGATCGGTGGCGGCATCGTCATCGTTCCTGCACTGGTGTATTGGGCAGGCTTCTCGCAGCACGCTGCGACAGGCACAACCTTGGCCGTATTACTGCCGCCGATTGGTTTGGCCGCTGCCTACGAATATTACCGGCATGGCCACGTCAACATCCGGGCAGCCTTGATTCTGGCTGCAACCATGTTCATTGGCTCATGGTTGGGCGCATTCTTTGCCAACCGCCTCGATGCCAATTACCTTCATCTTATCTTCGGTATTTTCGTGTGCGGTCTCGGGTTTTATCTCATCTACGAGGCATGCAAGCATCTCGGCTGGCTCTAGGGAAACGCAGGCAAGGCAATGAGCGCCAGTCAAAGAGCCAGTTCAGGCCCGGTAAATGAAGCAGTCATCCAGAAAATAAAACCCCAAATGCTCTCAATCGGACAGTATTGTCTCCACCGTCCGAAAAGCATCGGCTGCCAGCGGTACGCCGCAATAGACGGCAGCCTGCAGGAGGATTTCCTGAATCTCCTCCCTCGTCGCACCGTTATTGAGCGCTCCGCGCACATGTCCACGCAATTCGTGTTGCCGCCCCAACGCAGTCAGCATGGCTACGGTTACCAGGCTGCGCGTTTTCAGATCAAGCCCCGGGCGGCACCAGACGCTTCCCCAGGCCTGCGCAGTAATGAAATCTTGTAATGGCCGGGTAAATTCGCTGGCATCGGCCAGCGCCCGGTCAACAAAATCATCTCCCATGACCTGCCGGCGGATTTTCAATCCATTGGTATAGCTATCTCTCATTAATTGTCCTCATTGGTTTTATTGTCACCTCCCCGATTGCAATTTTGCTGCGCGCAGCGCTCACTGCGCGCGGGGACTGCCGGTCAGCGAAAGTTCGTTGCCGGCAGCGCCCCTCATCCGGTTCATGAGCAAGCTGCGAACTCCAGCATTGGCTCAGGCAGGCCAAGGCGCACGGCAAACGGGCAACCCGTTTTTGACGCAACCTCATCCACTGAAACGCCCGGCTGCAGTTCGATCAGGGTCAGACCACCGCCAGGATTTACCGTAAATACGCAGAGATCGGTGATGATCATATCCACGACTCCTTTGCCGGTTAGGGGCAGGCTGCAGAGTGGCCGTATCTTCGGCGCTCCATCCCTGGCCGTGTGCTCCATTAGGACGACCACCCGTCCAACGCCGGAAACCAGATCCATGGCGCCTCCTGGCCCTTTGACCATCTTGCCTGGGACCATCCAGTTGGCCAGATCCCCTTTCTCCGAGACCTCCAGTCCACCGAGGATGGAAAGATCAACATGGCCGCCACGGATCATCGCAAACGAGTCAGCACTGGAGAAGAAACTGCTGCCCGGCAGGCTAGTGATCGTCTGCTTACCTGCATTAATCAGGTCTGGATCGACATGCTCGCTGGGCGGAAAAGGCCCGATGCCGAGCAGCCCGTTCTCCGATTGCAGGGTCACGTGCATGCCTTCGGGAATGAAGTTGGCGACCAGGGTCGGGATGCCGATGCCGAGATTGACGTAATAGCCATTACGCAGTTCTTGCGCGGCCCGCCGTGCCATGCGCTCGCGTACCGGGTCCTGTTTGCCGGTCATGGCACCCTCGACCGTAGTACGGAACTCGATGCGCTTCTGGTAACCGGCTCCCTGGATGATGCGGTCCACATAGATGCCCGGCGTATGAATCTGGTCTGGGTCGAGTTCACCGGGCTCGACCAGTTCCTCGACCTCGGCGACAGTGACTCGGCCGCAGGTGGCGATCATCGGATTGAAGTTGCGCGCCGTCTTGCGGAAGACCAGGTTGCCTGTGCGGTCGCCCTTCCACGCCTTGACGATGGCGACGTCGGCTCGGATGGCCGGCTCCAGCACATAGTCCTTGCCGTCGAACTGCCGGGTTTCCTTGCCTTCGGCCAGCCGTGTGCCAATAGCGGTGCGCGTGTAGAAGCCGGGGATGCCGGCGCCGCCTGCCCTCAGGCGTTCGGCGAGGGTGCCCTGGGGCACCAGTTCGAGCTCCAGTTCGCCGGCCAGCACCTGGCGCTCGAATTCCTTGTTTTCGCCGACATAGGAGGCGACTACCTTCTTCACCTGCCGCGTCTTCAAGAGCGGCCCCATGCCGAAGTCGTCGACGCCGGCGTTGTTACCGACAATGGTCAGGTCGCTGGTGCCCGCCTGCAACAGGCCGGCAATCAGGTTTTCCGGAATGCCGCACAGGCCGAAGCCGCCGGCAGCGACGGTCATGCCGTCGAAGAGCAGGCCGTCGAGTGCGGCCTGACTCGTTGCATACACCTTGTTCATTTTGTGCTGTTCCTTCTTGGTTTGTCTGGTCTGGCGGGTGATGCAGGCGGAGACCGGCATGCCGGTCTCCGCCTCGCTCAGCGTTTAATCAACCCGTTCCGGCACCGGCAGATGCACCCATTCCTTGTAGAAGGCCTCGATGTCCGGCTCGAAGTCGTGAATGACCGGGTACCACGGGGTCGGCGCCTCGACGTCGTGCAGCGTGCCGCAGGTCGGGCAGTAGTACTCGCGGTAGACCTGCCACTGGGTATCCGGCGCCATCAGCTTGGGGTACACCTCGGTCATCGCCTCTTCGGTGTCGCGGACGTAGATCGCTGCATGCAGCTTCCAGTTGTCCTGGTAGCCGCAGAACTCGTGGCCGCAGTCGCACTTGACGATCCACTGCTTGGTCTTGGCCGACTGCACGATGTACATGTGCGGCGCCAGCGGCAGCACGATGCGGTCCTTGAAACCGACCTTGGCCTGCAGCGCCGCCAGGTATTGCTCAAAGCGGCTGTTGTCCTTGGGCATCGACAGCATGCGGAAGGTGGTTTCCCAGTCCAGCGTTCCGTCGACGAGGTGGGCGACCTGCTCATTGGTGTATGACATTTTTGTCTCCTTGATTCAGATAGTGGCTGGCACGGCTTACTCTTCGACCTGGACGACGGTCGTCACGTCGGGCATCAGCGAGAGATCCATGCGGTGCTTGGAACCGTAGGTCGGCACGCCCAGCTCTTCCTCGAGCAATTGCCAGTCAGCCGGCAGGCTCCAGAAATCCTTGAACTCCTTGGTGAATTTCTCGGACAGCCCGAAACTGGTAGCAAACATGTGCTGGACCTGCACCGAGGCGTGCTTGTTGATGATGCGCTCGCGCTCCTCCTTCATCCACTCGCGGGTCGGCAACGCGCGGGCCAGGCGCTCCTTGCGCATTTCGGCGCGCCGGGCCTGAGTCTTGGCTTCGTCGACCGTATAGACGCCCTTGGCATCCTGGGTGAACACCGCCCCATAGACCTTCTGCGCGTATTCCGGCAGCAGGAACTTCTGGTTGAGATCGTTCTCGATGGCCTTGACTTCGCGATCGATCGGATCGCCGAAGCCGGGGCCGCCGCGCAGGTAGTTCAGGTAGAGGTCGTGGTTGTCGTAGCAGTCCTCGGTAGTGACGCACTGCTTGTCACGCTTGACCACGGCCGTCGCGTCGAGGTGGCGCTCGTAATCGGGGCTGGTCGGATCGAGGTCGCCCCCCAGCGGCAGCGAATCGCCGATGGCAATGCGCTCCTTGAGGCCGGTCTTGTGCGCTTCGAAACGGTAACCGGTCGCCGACGGGTAGCCGCCCATCATGCCCCAGTCGCTGTTCATGAAGCCGTTGCCCATGAAGAACATCGTCCAGTCCTGGGCATTCCAGACCATGCGCAGCGTCTCGAAGCCGCAGCCGCCGCGGTACTTGCCGTAGCCGCCGGAGTTGGCCTTGACGTTGCGCCCGAGGTACAGCAGCGGCTCGGCCATTTCCCAGATCTCGATGTCGCCCATGTCGCCTTCCGGATTCCAGATGGCGGCGGCGTGATTCAGGCCGTCCTTGACGGCGCAGGCGCCGGTGCCGCAAGACGAGGCTTCGAAGCTGTTGACCGCGTGAATCTCGCCGTCCTGGTTGATGCCGCCCCCCTGCAGCCAGTTGGAGGTATTGGCGTTGCCGGCATTGACCTCTTCCAGGTAGCCGCGGCTGAAATAGGACTGGCCGAGGCCACGCCACAGCGCCGCCCAGCCCGAGACCAGGAAGTGCCAGGCGTAGGCGTGGCCGGTGCGGCGATCGTCCGGGTTGCACCAGGTGCCCTTGGGCAGGTGGAACTCGGTGGCGTAGTAGGCGCCGTCGTTGATGCGCTGCGTGGGCACCAGGGTCTGGCACATCATCACCCAGATACCCGATGTAAAGGCCACCTGGTGGGCGTTGAAGGTATGCCAGCCCCAGCGGCTGGCGCCCTCGAAGTCGAGGCGCCACTTGCCGTCCGGCTTGATCGTCATTTCGCAGGGCGAGTGCATGATCGAATCGAGCTTGGCGAAAGCGTTGGAAACCTGGACATCGTCGTGCTTGAACGGAACATCGACGAAGGACACCTTGCGGTACTTGCCGGGCAGCGTCATCGCCTTGACGCGACTCATCAGGCCACGGCGGCCTTCCTCGATCACTTCGTGCGAGAACTTCTCGTAGGCTTCGAGACCGTCGGCCCGGATGACGTCTTCGACCAGCTCGCGGATCATGTGGCAACCGGCGATCCGGGTCTTTTCGTCGAGAATCCAGTATTTCGGCGTGCGCACCGAGCGCTGCGATTCGTGCAGCCAGTCGCGCAGCGGCTCGTCGTTCACGCCCGTCTTGCGACAGGTGATCATGTAGCCGTCGCCAAAACGCTGGGTCTGGCCGGTGGACATCGAGCCTGGCGTCACGGCGCCGGTATCGATGACGTGGGTGACACCGCCAACCCAGCCGATCAGCTTGCCGGCCCAGAAAATCGGCACGATGGTCGCGATGTCACAGGGGTGCACGTTACCGATGGCGCAATCGTTGGTCGTGAACATGTCGCCGGGATTGATCGTCGGGTTGGCTTCCCAGTTGTTCTCGATCATGTACTTGATCGCCGCGCCCATCGTCCCGACGTGGATGATGATCCCGGTCGAGGTCAGGACGCAGTCGCCGGCTGCGTTATAGAGCGTGAAGCAGAGTTCGCCTTCCTGCTCGACGATCGGGCTGGCGGCGATCTTCTTGGCCGTTTCCCGGGCATGAACCAGGCCACCGCGCAGCTTGGAGAACAGCTTTTCGTAGCCAATCGGGTCGGAATCGCGCAGTTCCAGTTTTTCCAGACCGTTGTAGTAGCCGGTGGCCTTGGTGCGCTCGATGATCGCGTCGCGGTGCTGTTTCAGCGTCAGACCGCTCTCGAGCAGGTTGCCGAGGCCGATTTCTTTGGTGCTCATCATATTCATGGTGGGTCTCCTCACTTGACTTCTTTGAGATGGAACAGGCGGTGCTTGTCGATCGTGGTTTCGAAGCCGTCGGGCACGACGAAGGTCGTGGCATCCGATTCGATGATGGCGGGGCCGACGATGTGGTTGCCGGCTTTCAGCGACTCCATCTTCCACAGCGCTGCCTCGACCCATTTCTTGTGGCGGTAGAACGGGCGGGTGCCGAGATAGGCCTCTTGTGGCGGCGTCGGACCGGCATCCGGGTCTTCCGGCAGTACCGGCTTTTGCGTCACAACCATGCCGCGCAGGATGGCGCCGGTGATCGAGAAGCCCAGTTCCGGCGAGCGCGCCGAGCTGGCATAGACACGACCGTAGGTATTCTCGAAGCTGTCGACAATCTGATCCCAATCTGCTGCGGTCGACGCGCTGGAAACGGGAGAAACGATTTCAAGGTCGTTCAACTGTCCCATGTACTGCATCTTGTAGCCAGGGATCAGCAGCACGTCTTCCGGCTTGAAGCCGTTGATCACGAACTCGTCGATAACCTTGACCGCCAGTTCGCCCCAGGCTTCCTGCAGCGTGGCGCAGGCGGCTTCCTTCTTTTCGTCGCTGGCAAATTGGGCAACCCCGAGGTCGACCGACTTGTCGTAGCGGTACTCGAAGTCGGCGCAGGCGCAGCCGAAGGCCGAGAAACCGGCAGCCCAGGCGGGCACCACGACATCCTTGAAGCCGACGCCTTCGGTGTAGCCGTAGGTATGCACCGGGCCGGCGCCGCCGTAGGAGAAGCAGGTGAACTCGGCCGGGTTATAGCCCTTGGCGCTGATGTTGGCGCGCAGGTACTCGGACAGCGTCAGGTCGAGCAGCTCGATGACCCCGGCCGCCGCATCTTCCACGGAGAGGCCGAGCGGGTCGGCGATCTGGGCCTTGATGTGGTCGCGGGCACGCTGCACGTCGAGCTTGATGGCGCCGCCGAGGAAGTTCTGCGGGTTCAGGTAGCCGAGCACAACGTGGCAGTCGGACACCGACACCGTATCCAGCCCGCTTTCCGGCCAGCAGGTGCCGACGCGGTAGCCGGCGCTGTCCGGACCGAGCTTGATCGATTTGCTGTAGGGGTCGAGACGGACGAAGCTGCCGGCACCGGCGCCGACCGAGTCCATCGCCACCAGCGGCAGGGAGAGCACCAGGCGGGCCATGTCGGGGTCGGACTTGATGGCGAAACTGCCCTTGGTGATCAGCGCCACGTCGAAGCTGGTACCCCCGATGTCGGAACAGGCAATGTTCTCGTCGCCGAGGTATTCACCGAGCAGCTTGGAACCGATGACGCCGCCGATCGGGCCGGAGACGATGGTGCGGGCCAGTTCCTTGGCCTTCCAGCTGATCGTGCCGCCGTGCGTCGCCATCACCCGCAGGTCGAACTTGGCGCCATGCTTCTTGAAGCGGTCGCTGACCTTCTTCAGCGTCTGGCGCGACGGTTCGGCGCCGTAGGCTTCGAGGATGGTCGTGTTCATCCGGTGGCTTTCCTTGCGCGACGGGTAATAGTCCACCGAGGCGAAGACCGGGATGTCGGACTTGAGTTTTTTCAACTCTTCGCGAACGACGTCGCGCGCCCGCTGCTCGCTCGCTTCGTTCTTGTGGGATTGCAGCAGACAGATGACGATGGCTTGCGAGCCGGCTTCGACCAGTTCGCGGGTCGCCTGCCGTACTTCGTCTTCGCGCAGCGGGATGACGATCTTGCCCTGCACGTCGGTCCGCTCGGTGACGCCGCGGGTGCGGGAGACCGGCACCAGCGGCTCGTCGTAGCGGTGGGTGTTGAGATGGATGCGATCTTCCAGGGCGTAGCCGAGGTAGCTTTGCAGGGCACGGCCCATCGAGTGGATCTGCTCGAAGCCGCGATTGCAGATCAGGCCGACATCAAGGCCCTTGCGCATCAGGATGCGGTTGAGCATGGCGGTCCCGGAATAGACGCAAGTTACCAGTTCCGGATAGACGTCATCCACGTTCCGGCCCCAGTGTTCGAGCGCATCGACCGAGGAATTGTAGATGGCGAGCGATTCGTCGCCCGGATTGCTCTGCGCCTTGCCGACGACGAAACGGCCGTCGGCGCGGACGAAGAAGGTATCGGTCATCGTGCCGCCGGCATCGATTCCCATCACCTGTACGTTTGACTGCTGGATTTGCATGTTTGTCTCCTGTCATTGGTGTGCTGTGGTGAGTGATCCCACGCCGACTTAATGGCAAGGCCCGGGCCAGGAGACAAAAAACTTGCCTATCGCTTAAATTATCTAAACAAATCAATGCATTGTCGAAAAAAATCAGAAAACGACACCTGTCCGGGCAAAGGATGTAAAACGTCCTGAATCACGACGCTAATTTTCGACTGTCCGGATTCCGGACACTTTCTGACCACTTTTGCTGCGGCGCACAAGTCTTTGATATAAAAAGACTTTAATTGACTCAAATGACATCGTGAACTATGTTTACGATTACGTTAATTAATTGTTCTACTGTGACAATTCCGGAGCCTGCGACGAGTCCAACGTGAGTCCCCACAGCAATCTTCTTATTCCACGCATCGGCGACGAGTCGGCGGTAGCCAACTCGTGGGAACGCTTCCTTCTGGACCACCCGCTGCCCGCTGCCGGCGTGCGTAACGTTGTTCTCGACTCTTGGCGGCGCAGCCGCTCGGAGGCCGTTGATCCGACCATTGGCAGTGCGCCGACCGCGGGTGGTGACAAGATTTGCCAAGTGCGGGCACGTTCCCGGGATTTGTACGAGGCAGCCAAACCAGTGCTCGAAACCCTGCGCGAAATCCTGCGGGAGTCCGGCACCCTGATCATGCTCAGTGACCCGAGTGGCACCATCCTCGATCTGAATGGCGAGTCCCGTGCCCGGGATGCCGGGGAACAGATCAACCTGGCCCCTGGCGGCTGCTGGAGCGAGGAACTAATCGGCACCAATGCCATCGGCACGACCATTGCCACGCATCAGCCGGTGCAAATCTACGCCAGCGAACACTACTGTATCGACGTCAAGCACTGGACCTGCGCCGCCGCCCCCATCCTTGACCCGCTGGGAAAGAACCTGCTGGGCGTCGTTGATGTCTCCGGCGTCAAGGAAACCTTCCACGGCCACACGCTGGGCCTGGTCATTTCGGCTGCAAAGCAGATCGAAGGTGTGCTGGCGCGCCGCGATGCCGAATTACATGGCCGCCTGCTCGAACACGCCATGGATGGATTCAGTCGTTATGGCAACGATTGTGTCGTTTTATTCGACCAGCGCGGTCGTATCGTCAAGACCAGCGGCAGCATGCAACAGGCGCGTGAAATGTACGGCGTCCGCCTGCCTTTTGAAGTGGGCAGCCAGTTGACCGCCCTCGACTTTGCCGTGCATCCTGACGAGCGTATGCGCCAGACACCACTCTGGCTACGCCCGGAATGGTTGCATCCGGTCCGCTCCCGCGATGGCGACCTCGGCACCCTCTTGGTCATTCCCGTTGGCAAGCCCAATCAACAACAGGTGATCGGAATTCCGGCCATGGCGACCAAGACTACAGACGGTGTCTTTGCCGAGATCATTGGCACCAGCCAGGCTATTTCGACGGCGAAGATCCGGGCCAGAAGGATCGCACCGCTCGATCTGCCCGTGCTGCTGCTCGGCGAGACGGGTGCTGGCAAGGAAGTCTTCGCACGCGCCATCCACAAGGCAAGCAACAAACCCGAAGGGCCTTTCATCGCCGTCAATTGCGGCGCCCTGACCCGCGAACTGCTGGCCAGCGAACTGTTTGGATATAGCGAAGGCGCGTTCACCGGTGCCCGTCGCGGCGGCCTGCCCGGCAAGTTCGAGCAGGCAGATGGCGGCACCCTGTTTCTCGACGAAATCGGCGAAATGCCGCTCGACATGCAACCGCATCTGCTACGTGTACTGCAGGACGGTGTGGTTGTCCGGCTCGGTGATACGCGCGAGCGTAAAGTAGCCGTGCGCATCGTCGCCGCCACCAACCGGGACCTGCAAGCCGACGCCAGCGCCGGCCGCTTCCGGGAAGACCTTTTCCACCGGCTCTGCGTCGTCAGCCTGCATCTGCCGCCGCTACGCGAGCGCCCCGAGGATACCGAAGCGATCATCGGCCATCTCAACCAGCGCCTTGCCCGAAAATACGGCTGCCCTCCGAAAAGCCTCGAGCCAGAAGTCTTGCGCCATCTGCTGCGTTATCGCTGGCCGGGCAACATCCGGGAACTGCAGAACGTCTTCGAGGCGATGTTTGCGCTGAGCGATGGCAACCGCATCGACGGTACACTGCTTCCTCCGCATATCAGTGCTGCGGCAGTCGACTCTGTGTTGGCCGGAGGCGAAGTGACACCAGCCATGGCCGCCGGACGCCTGGCCGAAATGGAACGGATCGCCATCAATGCAGCGGTCACCAGCGCCCGGGGCAACCTGTCGATGGCGGCGCGAACACTGGGAATCTCTCGCAGCACGCTGTACGTTAAATTAGCTGCCATCCGCAAAACATCGATAGGTGAATCGTTATCGCCGTCGTAAACGACTACGTTCGGAATTTTCTGCGTTCGATTTATTCATTCTTAGGCCAGAACAAATTTTTCGGACATAAGTTTGAACGGTAGCACTGGCTGGCCGTGTCGCCTGGTAGTTTTCAGCCACACCCGCATGCACATGGACTAGCCAACGGCTGCTATCAGCGCCACTTCGATCAGGTATTCGGGAGAGGAAAGCTTGACCTCCATACAGGCTCGAACCGGTGCCATGCCTCTGGGAATCCATTTGTCCCACACTGCATTCATGGCATCGTAATCCCCCATGGAGGAGAGGTAGATGGTTGCAGTCAAGAGCTGTGCTCGACTACTGCCCACCTCACTTAACAAGCTATCTAGCTTCGCCAAAACGTTTTCGGTTTGCGACGTAATGTCTGCCTCAAGGTCATCCGTCACCTCGACCAGATAGGCCATTTGGCCATGCACGACTGCACTGGAATAGCGCCGGGTTGTTCCAAAACGCTGGATGTCAGCCATTTCAAGCCTTCTTCACGAACTCTGACTTCAATTGCATGGCACCGATGCCATCGATCTTGCAGTCGATATCGTGGTCGCCTTCGATCAGGCGAATGTTCTTTACCTTGGTGCCCACCTTCACGACCGATGACGAGCCCTTGATCTTGAGATCCTTGATCACAGTCACGCTATCGCCATTATTCAGGAGGTTGCCATGGGCATCCTTCCAGACGCGTTCGGTAGCCGCTTCGGCAACCGCATCCTTGCTCCACTCGTGGGCACATTCCGGACAGATATAAAGAGCGCCGTCCTCATAGGTGAATTCGGAATTGCATTGCGGGCAGTTGGGCAATTGGCTCATGAAACGATGTTCTCCGTTGATACGTTAGAAAAATATGGATGGTTTAATCGGCGATACCCAGCAAATCCATAATGCCGACGATGATCGACAATGGATGCGCCGGACACCCAGGCACATATAGCGAGGGCTTGAATTGATCGAGGAAGCTCCGCTCGATCTCATTGCATTCGGCAAAAACTCCTCCAGAAATGGCGCAGGCGCCAACAGCAATGACGATCTTCGGCTCGGGAATGGCCTCCCAGCAACGATGCAGGGCCATCACCATATTGCGGCTGATCGGCCCTGAGAGTATCAAACCGTCGGCATGGCGCGGTGAGGCGACCATATCGATGCCATAGCGGCCAAAATCGAAATTGACGTTGCTCATCGCGTTGATTTCCATCTCGCAGCCATTGCAGCCGCCAGCCGAAACGGAACGCAACTTCATCGAGCGGCCATAGCGTTGGTGCAAAGCGGCAGAAACCTGAATAGGATCAATATTCGTATGCTCGGCACTGATTGTCAGGCCGTCGCGCTTGGTGCTGGCGAGCCGAAAATCGTTGCTGAAGCTGATTTTTCCGACTGGACAGGCAGGCTCACAGTCGCCGCACAAAATGCAGCGACCAAGGTCGATTTGCACTGGCGCCAAGGCGAGCGCATTGCTTGGGCATATCACCTGGCAGGCTGTGCAATCAGCCACACAGGCCGATGCGGCAATCACCGGCTTGGCACGAAAACCGGCTGGGATGGCCTCCCGCAAGATAGGAATGTATTGGGAGCCCTGCGATTTTCGGACCTTGAGGGACTTGATCATGGTCGAACCTTATAAATCGTTGCCGCAGTAGGACAGATCGAAACTCTTGTTACAGATCGGAAAGTCGGAGATTTCGTTATCCCGCAAGGCCATAGCCAAGCCAAACCAGTTGGTCAGTGAAGGATCTTGTACTTTGTAGTGCACGATTTCCCCTGCATGGGAGGTTTCAATTGCCTGCACGACAGTGCCGCGAGGCCCCTCGACGACGGAGACCGCCAACGAATCGGGTTTAAGTGACGCGTTGCTTGCCAAGCTGGCTTCCTCCTGGCAGACGGCGGTCAGCTTTTCGTCCTTCAGCACGTTCAACAACCAGGCGACGGAAGTATCCACCTCCCGCATCCGCTGTTTCATTCTGGCCCAGCAATCCCCCGTCACCTCAACCGCACTGGCGATCGCGAAGCGTTGATAAGGCCGACTTGGCAAATCCACCCGGGCGTCGATTGCCCGGCCGCTCGCCCGAGCGGCAATGCCGACGAGACCCAAGTCATCAGCCGCATTCCGAGACACCACGCCGGTACCCTTGAACCGCGCCTTGACGCTCTGGCTGCTCAACATGAGCGCGTTGACCTCGTCAAAGTCGCGAAGAAATGCCGTCAGCGTCTGAATCAGATCGGCCCGCAAGGCATCAGTTAATGGCTTGGCCTTGCCAGGGCGAATCCAGCCTCGACCAAACCGGTTACCGGAAACGCGCTGCACCGCATTGATGATGGCGGTCCGCAAGCGACCATACGTTCCACCGCCCTGAAGGAAAGCGATATCGGTCGCCAAGCCGTTCAGGGTGGCAACATGGATGGCGATCCGTTCGAGTTCAAGGCCAACAGCGCGTCGCATATCGCTTTCCGGTGCGACCTCATGCCCAGCCAAAGCTTCGATTGCAGAACAATAGCCCCAGGCGTAGGCGACAACGGAGTCACCGCAAACCGATTCGATCACCGGCGCCAACAATGTTGGTTTTTTCCGTAAAAAGAGATGCTCGGCCCCACGATGCTGGTATCCAAGCTGGATTTCCAGGTGATGCACCTGCTCACCCAGGCACATGAAGCGGAAGTGGCCGGGCTCGATCACGCCGGCGTGAATAGGACCAACACCGACCTCGTGTATTTCCTGGCCCCGTACGGAAAAGAACGGGTATTCAGCCATCAGCCCCTGGCGCTTGCCTTCGAAGCGAACCGGTTTCAACCAGGGGTGCTCCTCAGGAAACAGGCCAGTCTGCTCCCAAAGTTCGCGTTCGAAAATATGGGCTGCCGGGAAGTCCGGCGTCAGCGCCGGGTAGTGTTTATCGCTTTCCGTCAGGCAATGGAGGGCTTGCAATTCCCCGTTCTGATCCTGGAAAACTGCCGTCACCACCACACCCCACATGCGGTTGCTTTTCTCCTCCCGGCCAAACAAAGTTGCCAGGCGATCCCCTGCGCTGAGTCGCTGACGACAGGCTTGAACAAATTGATTCAGGTGTTTCAGTTTCAACTGGTCTAGTGGCCAGACCTTGGTTGCCCGCGAAATCATCAGACGCCTCCGATCGAACGCGCTACGGCGCGCAGCAGGTCGGTAATCATGGCCGGGGTATATGTACCCAGCATGCTGAGTACGCCAACGAAACCGACTTTCGGCACAATCGCCATCATGGATTCACGTACCCGTGGAATTTCCTGCTTGGGCTCGCCCCACAGCATCGGAAAAACCGTGCGACCGGTCGCTACGAAGATCACCGTGAGCATCACGCACATCAGCGTGAAGGCCATCAGGTTGCCAGCCTGGACAATGCCGGAAAGGATGAGCATCTCGGCCAGGAAACTGGCGAATGGCGGGAAGCCGAGAAGCGCGAAGATACCTCCGGTAAACAGCAGTCCGGCGAAAGGCAGTACGCGAATCACACCACTAAGCGGTGCTACTTCGTTAGTGCCATAAACCGAGCGCATCCGTCCTGCCGTAATAAAGAGCAAGGATTTCACGAAAGCGTTACTGACGATGTAAAGCACCACCCCATAAGCCGCTGCTTTGCCCACCGACAGCCCCAGCGCGATTACACCGGAGGAACTGATGCAGGCATAGGCGATGAGCCGCTTGTAGTTGCGGGCAGCCATGATCTGAACGGCGGCAACGACGAGTGAGATATAACCCATGACCAGCAATTCCTGTCCGGCGAAACTCACGTCGAAACCCTGGAAAACTTGCAAGATGCGGAACATCAGGACGATGCTGATATTGAACTGAACCGCAGCGAGCAGCGCACTGGTACTGGTCGGTGCCGCTTCGTAGGTTTCCGGCAACCAGCTGTAGAGCGGCGCCAGACCCAACTTGCCGCCCAATCCGAAAAGCATAAGGGCGAGGCCGAGGCGCTGCCAGCCGTCCTTCGCCATGGTCAGGGCTGAGCCCAGTTCGTCAATCCGGAAGCTGATCTCCACGCCACGCAGCGCCGCCGATTGCGTCAGGCACATGAAACCGAGGAAAGTCAGTGCCAAAGACATTGACGAATAGAGCATGTAACGCCATGCCGTCTGCTTGGGAGCGCCGTATTCGCCGCAGACCATCATCAACGCGGCGCAAGCGGTGGTGATCTCGATCAGCGCCCACATCAGGACCAGATGGTTAGCCATGATGCCGAGGTTCATGGCCAGCATGAACAGGATGGTCAGCGAGGCACGCATGCGAATGTCTCGAGTGAGTTCAGGGGAGCCGCGCTCCCGTGACAGCATGTAGACGCTGATCCCCAGGAAGACGGTATTGATGACCGACACGAATAACATCGAGGTCGGGTCGAGCACCCAATAGTGATTACCGAAATACTTGGGCAAGCTCGCCAGATCGTTGGTCAGGAATATCGCAATGCTGCCCAGCCAAAGCAACAGGGCCAGACCGACCAGTGCCGGCGCGATCAACTGCCCGTGATCGCTGGCGATATCCTCCGATGGCCTGGATTCGGGAAATTCCGCTAGACGAGTCAGGCTCATAGTGATTCTTCCTTGCTCTCTCTGAACGGCGCCGTGGCGCAATGACCGCGCACCAGCCAGCTACCGACCATTACTGTCAGTACGTAGACGCCGCTCACGGCAAGATGCACCGGTATCGGCCAGGACTCCGGCATCAGCGACTCGA
The DNA here is from genome assembly GCA_946479855.1 of uncultured Pseudomonadota bacterium. Next base: position 20,611 of record CAMLHL010000018.1, on the reverse strand, counting down.
ACAGGGCCAGCGCGTTTTCCATAAACAGCACGGCTACCAACTGGGCAGCCGGTTCGTGATTGGTTGCCAGAATAAGAAAGGCGATCATCGCCGTCGCCGCAACGACGCCCAACGTCAGTGCCCGGTAATCCGCCCGGGCCCCATCGCCGAATTTGAAGGCCAGAATGATCAGCGTAATCGCCACACCCCAGGCAAACAGGTTGGAGGGCATCACGCTCATCCGTGCTTGCGGCGTCTTGCGAATAGCGCGGGCCAGCAGATAGGGAACCAGAGCAACACGGATCACGATAATTTCAACGACTGAAACGATGGCATGAACCGACAAGGAATCTTCACCCACCACCGTAACCCAGACCAGTGCCAAAGCCTGAATCGATAGCCAGACCGGTGTGGCCGACAGGCGGCTAAAGAATACCGGAATGACCGTAGCCACCAAGCAGAGAATCAGCGGCAAGGTCATACGCCTCTCCCTCCCAAGCCAACGACCAGCATACTGCCCAGCCCGGCCAGTCCCGCCAGCCACAAGTAGCGAGGCACCCAGCGCATTGGCAAGCGGGCGACCAGGGATTCGATGCAGCCCACCACCATTGCCACAACCAGCATCAAGGCAGCAGAAGCCATCACCGCCGGGCCTGGCGACTGCCACGGATTGAACGGGTTAAGCAAGGCAGCGATCAGCCCTGCGTAGAAGGTCATCTTGAGGGCGGCGGCATATTGCATGGCGGCCAGCTCCGGGCCGCTGTGATCGAGGATCATGACTTCGTGAATCATCGTCAATTCAAGATGAGTCATGGGGTCATCCACTGGCACGCGTGCCGCCTCGGTCTGCAAGAGAATGAGCAGCACAACGACCAGTGGCGCTACGATCAGGCCATACGAAGGCGTGTTATGCAACTGACCAATCAAACCGGAAAAACTAGTCATTCCGGTCGCGGCAGCGGCTGTGCCAATCAGAATGAACAAGGCCGGCTCGGCAAAAGTTGAGAATGTTGCTTCACGCGCCGCCCCCATGCCCTCGAAGGCACTACCAACATCCATCGCCGACACCATCAGGGCAATACGCGCCAGGCCCAGCGTGTAAGCCACCACGACAAAATCGTGAGAGAAACTCAAGGGCGCGTACTGGCCGAGCAAGGGCACCATGCTGGCGGCAAGCAATCCACAGCACAACACGATGTAGGCACCGGCCCGAAACAGCGGCGAAGCGCTCTCGCTGACCACGCTTTTCTTTCCGAGCAAGCGCCGCAAGTCAAAAAATGACTGGAGCAAGCCCGGCCCTTGCCGGCCCACCCACCACGACTTGACCCGATTGATTACACCGATGAGCAGGATCGGCATGGCAAGGACGAGCAACCAGTGGGCGATCGTCAGGAAAACGGTCATGGCAAGACTCCTTCGGCCAGCAACACTAGCGCCGCGATGATCACGATGGCGGCAAGCCCGGCCGAAAAGGCAAAGCGTGGGTCGTCTTCCTGCATTTTTCGCGATACGCCGGTGGCCGTTTGATCACCGTGATTGATGACGGAGTAAAGGCGGCGCTCCACCGCATCGACGCAATCGGTGATGGCGTAGCTGTCGGTAGGAAAATAGTCGGCAGGCGCCTTGCGCCGCTTGATCAGTACCATGACGTTGCGGAAATGGGCGGCGAAATCGGTTGAGAAACTGGCGCCGGTATATTGCATCCGGGGATTGGGTGCGTTGTAGCCACAGCCCCATGTCACGTGGGTGCGCGGCCTTGCTCCTGGCGAGGATCTCAGTCGCCACCAGAGAATGGCAACAAGCGCCAAGAGCAAACCGCCGGAAATCAGCGAAATACGCCCCAGTATTTCAGCAGTCTCTAATAGTATGGCGTTTGACTCCGGTTGACTCAGCGCCTGCATCAACATCGAAGTCGGTCTTGCAACAATCATCAATCCAAATAGCGGGACGACACCAAATGCAACGGTTCCCAGCGTATGGATAACCAGGGGAAAAAGCATCCACTTGCTCGCCTCATGGGCAGGCGGCAAGCTTTCATCGCGGGGTGTTCCGAGGAAAATCACCCCATAGGCCCGGGTGATGCTCAGGGCCGAAACGGCACCAACAAACGCCAGGGCCGCTGCCACCAGGCCGAGTGCCAGTTTGCTCCAGATGCTAGTCGCAGAGTTGCCGAACAGCCCGGAATAGATAAGAAATTCGCTGGCAAAGCCATTAAAGGGTGGTAATGCGGAAATTGCCACGCCGCCGACCAGGAAAGAGATGGCCGTCACCGGCATGGCCTTGAACAGGCCGCCGAGCCGTTCCAGATCGACCACATGTTTGATCTGATAGACGCAGCCAGCCGCGTAGAACAACTGGCACTTGAAAAACGCATGGTTCAGGACGTGCAGCAAACCGCCACCGAATCCCAGCGCAACCAGCATCGGCACATCCCAAGTCAGGCCGAGGCAACCGATGCCAAAGCCGATTCCGGCAATCCCGACGTTTTCGGTCGAGGAATACCCGAGTAGCCGCTTGAGGTCCCGCTGGCCCACAGTGTACAAGCCACCAACCAAGGCCGAGGTGATCGAAAAGATGATCAGAAACCAGCCCATCCATTCGTCCGGTTTGCCAGATAGCCACAGGAAGCGCACCAGTGCATACAGCCCAGCCTTGTGAATGACACCTGACATCAGGGCGGACACGTGGGCTGGTGCTGCCGCGTGAGCGCGTGGCAACCAGGAATGGAAGGGAAAAAATGCCGACTTCAATCCAAAACTGGCCACCAGCAGCAAGAACACGGTATTGCGCAGCGCACCTGGGTTATGGCTCATCCAGATGCCGAAATCGTCAAGAAACCACGAATGCGTGTGGGTATACAGAATCATCACCGCCGCCACCAGGAATATCAGACCGATGTGCGTGGAGACAAGATAGTTGAAGCCAGCGAAGCGGATGCGCTCACTCTGGTACTCCCAGATCACGAGCAACCAGGCTGCCAGGGCGGCGATTTCCCAGCCGAACAGGAAGGTCACCGTGTGCTCGCCGGTATAGACCAGCAGGAAGGAGACGGAAATCATGTTCAGCAGCGCGAAATGCACGCCGAGGTGCCGCGAAGTCTGAAAGTATTTGGCCATGTAGCCGAGAGCATAAATGGCACCAAGCAAGGTCATCGGCAACGACCAGCTCAGGAAGAAGGCACCTAGCGCGTCGAGCTGGAAATGCAGATCGCCAATGGGGTAGGCCCAGGGCATCGTTCCGGTGATATCGGGAGCGCCAAACAAAACAGGAATCACCACGGATAGAGCCACGACATTGGCCAAAGCCTGCGACGCAAGCCCAATGCCTGCTCGTAATCGATTGGAAACAGGTAATAAAGCTAGCCCTGCGCCAACCATAAGAATGAGCACGGTTAAGATCAGTTCACTCACTGCGCTGCCTTTCCTTGAGCACTTTCTTGACAACCTTGAGCAGGCCGAGAGAAGCGTCTTCGATCATGTCGATCACCAAGTCAAAGGTGTGACCCAGCCCATAGCAGGGATCGGGCACCTCGTCTTCGTCAAAGTTCACCGAGTAATCCATGAGCAGTCCAAATTTCTTTTGCTGCTCAGGTAAAGCAATTCGGCGCAAGTTGTCCAGATTGGTTTTATCCATGGCCAGGATCAGGTCGAAGTCCTGAATATCCTGCCAAGCAATTTTTCGGGCGCGGCGCCCTGAGAGGTCATAGCCTCGCGAAGCTGCAGCGCGAAGGGTTCGCGGGTCGGCCGGCTCACCCAAGTGATAGCCATGCGTACCGGCCGAATCAACCTCTACCTTTGCAGCGCCGCCCTTTGCTTCAAGCACGTGACTGAATACAGCCTGAGCAGTGGGTGATCGGCAAACATTGCCCATGCAAACGAAAAGCACTCGAAAACCAATTTTTGCCGAGGGCATCCGCTCATTCATCCAATCAATGTCGGTTGCTTAGTTCGAGCGATGAAACATAGGCATGCAAATTTGGGAACCAGGTCAGCGAGTCACGATACACGGCGAGGCGATCAAACATCAGACTCGGATCGCCACCGCATACAACGACCTTGGCTCCCAGTGTTTTACTTTTTGAGCAGGCAGCCACAAATGTACTTTGCTGGGAATCACTAAACCGACTTTTCCCGAGCACCAAAACGACAACCGGGTTGTTTTGTTTTTCGGTTTCGCAGACCAGCAGCTTCATTGCCTGACTCATCGACCTGCCAAGAACCCGGAAAACCGCTATCGACTTGCCGAGTTCTTGCCCAAGTAAATGCTCCGCAATGGTTTCCCCCGCGTCGAAACGGCGAATCATGAGGCGTGCGATCAATTCCATTTCAGTGGCTCCTGGTTGACTAAACCGACTTACTCCGACGCCTCTGGGCGCTGGGTGCCTCGTGTCATCCATTCCGGAATTTCGATTGAGCCAGCGTTATCCACCATGTACTGGCGAATCAGTTTTCTAACCACCTGTGACGGCGTCAGATCCTGCTGAGCACAAATCTCTTCGAAGAGCTTTTTCTTCCTGGGATCGACCAACAAAGTGAGACGTGCGGTGCGATGCTCCATGCCTAGAATCCCCACATGTTAATCAAATGCAAATTGCCATCTAAAACCAAGTAACTATAATTTTAACGTGATACAACAATGATTGGCACAACTTTCTAATTAAATGATTTCTGTATGTTAATAACGTTAACATACAGTGCAATTCTTGGTGGTGAGGTGCTTGAGTGCTTAACAAAGAAACGAATGCAGAGTCGTGGGATGAGTTGTCGCACATCATCAGCAAAAACTCTTTAGTCAGCGTGATACGCCACCAGGTCATCGTGGCCGGCGTCATTGAGCGCGATGGGCGCTATCTGGTGATCGAAGAGATGGCGGATGGCCGGCGAGTTATCAATCAGCCTGCCGGTCGACTGGAGGCCGATGAGTCGGCCGCTGAAGGCGCCATGCGTGAGACGCTCGAAGAATCAGGTTACCTATTTAACCCAACCGCCATTGTTGGCTTTTACCAATGGTTTCACGCTCAGAAGAACACCCTGTACCTGCGCCTTGCGTTCACAGGGAAATTGGCTGATTACAAGCCACGGCAACCGATTGATCCGGAAATACTCGGCGTGCGCTGGATGAGCATCGCCGAACTGGAAGCAGAGCAAGATCGCCATCGCAGCCCTTATGTTCTGCAATGCATTCGGGATCATGCCGCTGGTACGCGGTTCCCGCTGGAAATCATTCGCTACTTCCCTAACGAACCTGCATCGTATGCATAAGTTTGAAGCGCCCTCTCTCGTTGAGCCCGGCCAGGCCTCCCTTTTCAAGCCAGCCGGGTTTTATGGGATTTGGGTGGTCATCGCCGATTGGCGATGACCACCCCTTTTTTAAACCAACATGAATAACACCTCAGCAACTTGGCGAGATGGCCGTGAATAAGCAGCAACCCAATAATCGTGCCGAAAACGTGGTTGTCGTCAGTTCCCGTCCGACCAAAGCAGCAAAAATTACGGCTAGCCTGGCGCATTGCAAAACATTCTTGTCGATACAGAATTGCGGCAGCGGAGTGGCATTCCTGAAGATATTGTCCGGAACAGCCCCGGAGTTAGTCTTTATCGTCGCACCATTGCCGGATCGCATCGTCAGCCACGTTATTCGGGAAGCTCGGCAACTCAGCCCCTCGAGCCGAATCATCATCGTCGCCGATTGGACGGAGTTTGCAGGCTTCGCCCGAGCGCAGCAGAAAGGGGCTGATGGTTTCATTTCAACCCGCCTTTTGTCGGCTGAACTGCCATTGGTTTTGGAGCGCTACCCAGACCTCGCAAAAACCTGGGGCAGGCAGTTCTCTCCCTGGAAAGCCGGATATGGCATGGCTTGAACCATTCGCGGATAAAACCGTATGTCACTGACCTGGCTTCCCATTGATTGGATGCTATTGGTCATCGGCCTCTGGTTGGTGATCGGAGTTGCGGGAATTGCCGCGCTGAGGCAATTTGACATCGTTGCCCGCTTGCTTTTCCCGCTTGGTGGCCTGGCCTGCTTGGTGATGGCGTCGGCAGCCCTGCAATTGTTTGGTGATGGTGCCAACATCACTGTGCTGCCAATTGGATTGCCGGGACTGCCGTTCCATTTGCGCGCAGATGCCTTGTCAGCTTTTTTCCTCCTGATCCTTGGCGGCGCTGGTGCCGGCATCTCCGTCTTCGCTGCCGGCTATTTCCGCAAGGGAACCGGTACGCCGCCTGGCCTGCTGTGCTTCGAATACCACACTTTCCTGGCCAGCATGGCTATGGTCTTGCTGGCAGATGACGCCTACGCCTTCATGGTCGCCTGGGAGACGATGGCCCTCTCTTCGTTCTTCCTCGTTACGGCCAGCCATAAGCTGCCCGAGGTGCAGCGTGCCGGGTTTATCTACCTGTTAGTCGCCCACGTCGGTGCCATCAGCATCCTGCTTTGCTTTGGCGTGCTCCAGGCAAATACTGGCGACTACACCTTCGCCAATATGCGCGCCCAGTCTCTGTCCCCATTCTGGGCTTCGGCAGCATTTGGCATGGCTGTTGTTGGCTTTGGGGCCAAGGCAGGCATGTTTCCCTTGCATGTCTGGCTTCCCGAAGCCCACCCCGCCGCTCCGTCACCCGTCTCGGCGCTAATGAGCGGCATCATGCTCAAAACCGCCATTTACGGATTGTTACGCATGACCCTGGATCTGCTACCAGCAGGGCCATGGTGGTGGGGAGGCATCCTGCTCGCCTTGGGACTGCTGACCGCCCTGTTCGGTGTCGTTTTTGCCACGGTACAGACGGACATGAAGCGACTGCTGGCCTATTCGTCGATCGAAAATATCGGCCTGCTCCTCAGCGGTATGGGATTGACACTGATATTCCTTGCCTACCGGATGCCCTTGTTGACGGCACTGGCGCTGACCGCGACCCTCTACCACGTGGCCAGCCACGCTTTCTTCAAAAGCCTGCTCTTCCTGGGCACCGGTACCGTACTGCATGCGACAGGTGAACGCAATCTCGGCCGCTTGGGTGGCTTGATCCGCTTTATGCCTTGGGCTGCCTGGCTCGTTTTGGTCGGCGTGCTCGCAAGTTCCGGCTTACCGCCATTTTCCGGATTCATTTCGGAATGGCTGCTTTTGCAGAGTTTTCTGTTCACTCCCAGCCTGCCGGATTCCTTCCTCAACATGTTCATCCCGATCGTGGCGGCGGTCATCGCGCTCGTGGCTGCACTGGCCGGCTACGCCATGGTCAAATTCTTCGGGATTATTTTCCTGGGCCAACCGCGCGAAGAGAAGCTAGCAAGGGCGCACGATACCGGCCTTTGGGAAAGGATCGGCATGCTGTGGCTCGCCGGCTGGTGCGTTGGCCTGGGTTTATTCCCGAATGCGCTGATTCACTTGATCGATACCATATCGATACATTGGATCGGGGCTGCCATCGGTCGCCAGGAAGGCATTCATTCATGGCTGTACTTGGTGCCCATTTCGACCGACCGGGCCAGTTATGCGCCAATGCTCTTTCTCCTCGGCGCAGCCGCTGGGTGTTTGCTGGCTTTTATATTGGTCAGACTTCTTTACCATGGCCGCTTGCGCCGATCGCCCCCCTGGGATTGCGGTCATCGTTGGCAAACCGCACGCATGCAGGATACGGCCGAAGGATTCGGGCAGCCGATCCGCCAGATTTTCGAGCCGTTCTTCCGCATGGACAGGCATTTGCCGACGCCCTTCGATACTGAGCCGCATTATCGCGTCGAAGTGGGCGACCATATCTGGCACTGGCTGTACCTACCGATTGGCCGCCTGACCGAATGGGTTGCTGGGATTGTGGGGCGTCTCCAACAAGGACGCATCGCCATCTATCTCCTGTACAGCTTTCTGACACTGTTGTTCATGCTATTCCTGGTACAACGATGAACGGCCTGGGTATTCTCGCGCAACTTTTGGCGATCTTCATCGCCTTGCTCGGGGCTCCGCTCCTGATGGGCTGGGTTAACCAATGGCGCGCCTGGCTACAGAACCGTTCAGGGGCCGGTCTCCTGCAACCCTATCGGATGTTGCACAAGCTGTTCCACAAAGAGTCCGTTGTCGCTGACCATGCTTCCTCGCTGTTCCGCATGGCACCTTATATCGTATTCGGGTGCATGGTGCTCGCCTGCTCGATCATTCCAACGCTTTCAACCGATTTGCCGCTTTCGCCCGCGGCCGACGCCATTGCGCTGGTCGGGATTTTCGCAGTAGCGCGGTTTTTCATTTCCCTGGCGGCCATGGATATCGGCACGGCCTTCGGATCGCTCGGCGCGCGACGGGAAATGTTGATCGGCTTTCTGGCAGAACCTGCCTTGTTGGCCGTGTTGTTCACCGCCTCGCTGATCAGCCACTCCACGGCGCTGACCAGCATCGTCGAGTTCCTGGCCCACAAGGAGTTCGCCATCTATCCCAGCCTGGCGTTCGCCGGCATCGCCTTCACCATGGTCTCGTTCGCCGAAAACGCCCGCGTTCCAATCGATAACCCGGCCACCCACCTCGAACTGACGATGATCCACGAAGCGCTGATCCTCGAATATTCCGGGCGCCACCTGGCTCTGATCGAATGGGCGTCTGGTCTGAAATTATTCGCCTATTCATGTATTGGCTTGGCCCTATTTTTTCCCTGGGGCATTGCCGAGGCCGGTTCGCCTCTGGCGTTGATTTTCGCCATTCCCGCGCTGGCTCTGAAATTGGCCATCGGCGGTTTCCTGCTCGCCCTGAGCGAAACGCTCTCCGCCAAGATGCGTATTTTTCGGGTGCCTGAATTCCTCGCCACGGCCTTTTTGCTGGCAGTGATCGGCATGTTGGTGCACTTTCTGCTGGGTGCCTGAATGAATACGCTGATCCCGCAATTCATCAACCTGTTCGCTTCGATCATCCTGATCCTGGCCTTCGCCATGCTGTCGCAGCGGCGAATCCTGAGCTTGATCTACCTCTATACCTGGCAAGGCCTGGCGGTAGTTGGTTCGACGACGGTCGTCGCCTACGTCACGAACCAGCACCACCTCTACTATTCGGCGGCGATGACGCTGCTGCTCAAGGTCATCCTGATTCCCTTGATGCTGCACCGGCTCATCAACCGCCTGAACGTTCGCTGGGACATCGAAACCCTGGTCAACATCCCAACCTTGATGATCGTCGGCATTGTGCTGGTTGTTTTTGCGTTCAATGTCGCGCTACCCATCGCAAAATTCTCTGAAACGATTGCACACGGCACGCTGGGCATCGCACTGGCCTGCATTCTTTTGTCATTCTTGATGATGATTACCCGGGCCAAGGCTGTTCCGCAGGTCATCGGTTTTCTGGCCATGGAAAATGCGCTCTTCCTGGCTGCGACATCGGCAACGTATGGCATGCCGATGGTCGTCGAACTCGGCATCGCACTCGACGTATTGGTGGGCATTCTGATCCTGGGGGTTTTCATGTTCCAGATTCGGGAACAGTTCGACAGCCTAGATATCCGCCATCTCGAAAAGCTGAAGGAGGACTGAGCCGATGGAAGCCCTCTACCTGGTCTTCGGCATTCCCTTGTTGGGCGGGCTGGTACTCGCGCTCGTTGGCCACCACCCGCAGGCACGCAACGTCAACGTAGCATTCAGCGGTGCCAGTTTCCTCGCCGCCTGCTGGCTGACGGTTCAAATCATCGACCATGGGCCCCTGATGGCGCTAGGCAACCAGTTTTTCATCGACCCGCTCAATGTTTTCCTGGTCACACTGACCGCATTTGTCGGCATGACCACGGCCATATTCTCCCGGCCGTACATGCAGGTCGAGCAAGACCACGGCAAGATGACGCCCGGTCGCATGCGGCTCTACCACAGCATGTACCAATTTTTCGCCCTCACCATGCTGGTGGCCCTGACCACCAACAACATGGGAACGCTGTGGGTGGCAATGGAAGCGGCTACCTTGACGACCGTGCTGCTGGTATCGGTGTACCGCACCCCAGCCAGCCTGGAGGCTGCCTGGAAATACTTCATCCTGTGCGGGGTTGGCATCGCGCAAGCCCTGTTTGGCACCATCCTGCTCTACATGGCAGCCGATCGCGTGATTCCCGATGGCGTCGATGCTTTGCTATGGACGAACCTCGATGCCGTCAAGACACAGCTAAACCCGACCATTATTTCGCTGGCCTTTGTTTTTCTTCTGTTGGGCTATGGTACCAAGGCGGGTCTCGTCCCCGTGCACAACTGGCTGCCGGATGCACATGCTGAGGGGCCAACCCCCATTTCAGCCGTTCTTTCTGGTCTGCTGCTCAACGTCGCACTGTACGCCATTCTGCGTTGCAAGGTGCTGACCGACGGTGCCCTGCACAGTCGCTTTGCTGGCGACTTGCTGGTCGGCTTCGGCCTGCTCTCGGTTGTCGCGGCCTCCTTCTTCCTGTTCCGGCAGAAGGACATCAAGCGGATGTTCGCCTATTCGTCGATCGAGCACATGGGCTTAATCACCTTTGCCTTCGGCCTGGGCGGACCAGTCGCCAGTTTCGCCGGCCTGCTCCACATGACACTGCATTCCCTGATCAAGTCGGCCATCTTCTTCTCGGTCGGGCATGCTGTACAAAAAGCCGGCTCGCAATTGATGGAAGACATACGCGGCTTGATCAAGGTTTCGCCAACGGTCGGCTGGGGGTTGATGCTGGGTTCCCTGGCCATCCTCGGTATGCCGCCCTTCGGTATTTTCGCCAGTGAATTCCTGATCCTGACCTCGGCCATGCGCCACTTACCATGGTCCACACCCTTGTTGCTGCTCGCCTTGGGCATTTCGTTCGCGGCCATATTTCGGCGCGTTCAGCCGATGGTTTTTGGCATCACTTCGGTAAAGCCCCTGGCCCATCCGCCGGCCCTGCTACCGGTATTCATCCATCTCGCTTTCGGACTGATGCTCGGTTTCTACGTCCCCCCCTATCTTGACACCTGGTACCGACAGGCAGCCCGCCTCCTGGGAGCGTATTGATGAATCTCCCTGACTTCTCGCTCGACTTGGAACATCTCGCTACGCCTTTGCCCATGTGGCGTACGCAATGCGTTAGCAGCGACTGGCAGGCCATTGCCCATGCCGTGGCCGCAAGTGATGGGCGACTCATCAGCCTGTGGGGAAGTGAACGCAGAAATAATGAGATTGCCATCTTTGTCGCATCGGCCGCCTTCGCCACTGCGGAGGGCTTACTGATCCTGGAAATGCCGCTCGATCAGCACCTCAATTGCTATCCCGATCTCTCCGGCATTTTCCCGAGTGCCGCCCGGATGCAACGCGCCACCCACGACTTGGTGGGGATTCGTGCTGAGCGGCAAGCGGATCGCCGGCCGTGGCTCAACCACGGTGCCTGGCCCGCCGACTATTTTCCGCTCAGAGAGAATGCCACCGGCCACGAGAATTTCCCCGATCTGAAGGCTGGGGATTACCCATTCGTGCGCGTCGAAGGCGATGGCGTTCACGAAATTGCGGTTGGCCCCGTCCACGCCGGGATCATCGAGCCAGGCCATTTCCGATTCTCCGTCGTCGGGGAAAAAACCCTTCGCCTGGAAGAGCGACTGGGCTACAAACACAAAGGGATCGACAAGCGCTTCGAGGAATTGCCGGCCGGTGAAGGCCATCGCCTGGCTGGCCGCGTGTCCGGTGATTCGACCGTCGCTTTCTCCTGGGCCTATTGCATGGCATTGGAAAGCCTGGGGGATACCCGCGTGCCCCTGCGAGGCCGCTGGCTTCGCGCACTGATGCTGGAGCGCGAGCGGGTCGCCAACCATCTTGGAGATCTAGGAGCGCTCGGGAACGATGCGGCATTCGCCTTTGGACTGAGCCAGTTCATGCGCCTGAAGGAAGACTGGGTGCGCTTGAACGACCGGCTGTTCGGGCATCGTTTCCTCATGGACAAGGTGATTCCCGGCGGCGTCGCGGTTGATCTCGATGCAGCGGGCGCCCAAAGTCTCATTCTCCAGTGCGAGCAATTTGCCGATGAAATCCGAGCACTTCGGGGCATCTATGAAAATCATGCCGGCTTACAGGATCGCTTCATCGCGACGGGCAAGGTCAGCCATGATCTGGCCAAAAAATTGGGGCTGCTTGGCTTCGCCGCCAGGGCCAGCGGCATCGCTTCCGACCTGCGCGCCGATTTCGAGATGGCGCCGTACAACAAGTTCGAAGTGAAACCAGCGCTTTATCACAATGGCGACGTGGCCAGCCGCGTCAATGTCCGCTTCGACGAACTGCTCGAATCGTTGCGGCTAATCCAGCAAATCGCACTGCAACTACCGGTAGGCGAAACTATCGTACCTCTTGCAGAAAATTCTGGTAACCGCTTGGGGGCCGGATGGATCGAGGGCTGGAGGGGCGAAGTCTTTGTTGCACTCGAATCTGATGGGAAAAAGATCAAACGCTGCCACTGTCACGACCCCTCCTGGCAGAATTGGCCAGTGCTCGAACATGCCGTGATCGGCAATATCGTTCCCGACTTCCCGCTGATCAACAAATCCTTCAATCTCAGTTACGCAGGGCACGACCGCTGATGTTGAAAACACTCATTCAGATCGCCCGCCAGGGGATAGCCACAGAGCCCCGGCCGGAGTTGGGGCCAGATTTTCAGTGTAATGCATCGACGCTGGGCAACGAAATTCTTGAAGTTCTGGGACGCGCCCTGGCTATTCGGGAAGTGGATGCAGGTTCCTGCAATGCCTGCGAACTCGAAATACACGCAACCAACAATCTCTATTACAACCTCGAAGGACTCGGGATCAAATTCGTGGCCAGTCCGCGCCACGCGGACATGCTACTGGTCACCGGCCCGGTATCGCGCAACATGGAGGAAGTCCTACGGCGAACCTACGATGCCATGCCCGAGCCCAAGCTAGTGGTTGCCATTGGCACTTGTACCGTTAATGGCGGCATTTTTGGCGAGAACTACGCAAGTTGTGGTGGTGTATCCAAGATTATTCCCGTTGATCAATTCGTCCATGGTTGCCCGCCGCGGCCTATTGAAATACTGCGTGGAATTTTGTCGGCTGTTCGCCTGCGTTACGGAATCAAGTTAAGCGGAAATTCGCTGGAACAAGTCGGAAAGCCATGAAATACCCAGAGCGTTTTATTCTCTCCATGCCAAGCCCGTTCGCGCTCAGCGGCACGATCAAGGTACTGGAACACCCGACGTCAGATACCTCGCTGATTCTGGACAGGCTGTTTCGTGGTGACTACGAGAAGCCCTTTGTTTTGGAAGACGGCGACACGCGGTATCTTTATTTCTCTTTCGCGCACGTGCAGAGTGCGATGCGAATCAACAGGCCCGATTCACTGGAACTGGCCTACACCCGGAAAATGATGAGTTTCGCACTCTTCAATCCGAAACCGAAGCGCATTTTGATGTTGGGGTTGGGAGGTGGATCGCTGGTGAAATTCTGTCACCGTCATTTCCCGGATACCGATATTACCGTCATCGAAATCAATGAGCATGTACTCGCATTTCGCGACGAATTCTGCGTTCCCAATGATGACGGGCGCTTCCGGATCATACTCGGCGATGCCGCAGATTTTGTTGCTACCTCCGACCAAACATTCGATGTCATTTTGGTAGATGCTTTCGATCGGAACGGGTTTGCCAATTCCATATGCAATACTGAATTTTACGACCACCTGAAACATCAACTAGAGGATGGCGGATTGATCGTCTGCAATCTGGCGGGCGACAACAAGGAGCGGGCAGCGCACCTCCGGATGTTGCGCCGTACCTTTGGCGTCAACACCCTCTCCATCCCTGTCGGATTCGACGACAACGATATCGCGATCGCCTTCGGCAACGACAAATTTATGCCTAACTGGGAACGGATGTTCGAGCGCGCAGAAAAGCTTAGTCAAATTGTCGGGCTGGATTTTCAGATGTACGCACGCAAACTCATGCGCCACAACTGAGATAGGCAACTTGTTCGAAACTATCCAGCTATTGAGAGATCGTATTCCTGCCTTCGAGCGCTTGTCAGGATGCCATGACTGCTGTGGCCCAGTGCTTGCCACCGCTGCCGAAATACGCTTCTTGCCCCTCGGCCAAAGCCGATTTTTGACCTCTGGCCGCAACTAGGCCGCTATGCGCCGGTTACTTGCCGCACAGCTATCGATATGACCTCGATGATCGACGGCGCAACAGTCGAAATTCCTAGCGATAGAGCTCGGGAAAGCGCTGGCGCAGCTGGCTCAGCTTGGGCAGGTCGTTGAATACGATGTAGGGCTGCGTCGGATGCAGGGCCAGATAGTTCTGGTGATACGCCTCGGCCGGGTAAAACTGCTTGAGCGGCGCCACCTGGGTGACGACCGGCGCGCTGCGCCCCTTGGCCGCATCCAGTTGCCGGATGGCTTCCGCCGCCGCCTGCTGCTGCGCGGCATCGGTGTAGAAAATGGCCGAACGGTACTGGCTGCCGACATCCGGGCCTTGCCGGTTGAGTTGGGTCGGATCGTGGGCGACACCGAAAAACACCTGCAGCAATTGCTGATACGAAACCTGCTCCGGATTGAAGCGCACGCGCACCGCCTCGGCATGGCCGGTGGTGCCGGTGCTGACCCGTTCGTAAGTGGCAGTTTCGCCATTGCCGCCGGCATAACCGGATTCGACGGCGGCGACGCCTTTGACGTGCCGGAATACCGCGTCGACGCCCCAGAAGCAGCCGCCGGCAAAAACCGCGGTCTGCAAGCGACCGTCGCCGCTCGCCGCGCCGCCGCCTTCAGCCGCCGCAAGCGGCGTGGCCAAAAGACCCGCCAGCGCGAACAGGGCTGGTACGACGATGCTGGAAATTGACTTGAACATGCTGCGACTCCCGATAATCGGCGACAGGGCCGGTGACGCCTCGCGTTGCCCGGCCCCCGTCGGCCTTACTTCTTCATTTCGTCCTTGGACATGGCATCCTTGGCCATGCCGTCCTTCTTCATCGCATCTTTTTTCATGGCATCCTTCTTCATGCCGTCCTTGGCCATCCCCTCCTTGGCCATAGCGTCCTTCTTCATTTCGTCCTTGGCCATGTGGTCCTTGGCCATTGTGTCCTTCTTCATCATCTCGTCGGCAAAGGAATTGCCGACGGCCAGCATAAGGCAGGAGGACATCAGGATTGCGGCGATCTTTTTCATGGTTTTTTCCTCGTTAGAGCGTGTTGCGTGGCGAAATTGCCGGGTGATCAGGGCAACCGAAAAAATCAGCTGCCGCCGAACCAGTTGTACCCCTGGTCTTCCCAGTAGCCCCCGGGGTAGTTATTGGTGACGAAAATGGCCTGGATGTGCTTCGGATTCTTGTAGCCGAGCTTGGTCGGCATGCGCAGCTTCATCGGGAAGCCGTAGCGCGGCGGCAGGGTCTGGCCGTCGTAGGTGAGGGTTAGTTGCGTCTGCGGATGCAGCGCCGTCGCCATGTCGATGCTGGTGTAGTAGTCGTCGACGCACTTGAAGCCGACGTACTTGGCCCCCAGGTTGGCGCCGACCCGGCGCAGGAAGGCAGCAAACGGCACGCCACCCCACTTGCCGATGGCGCTCCAGCCCTCGACGCAGATGTGCCGGGTCACCTGGTCGACCTGCGGCAAGGCGTGCAGTTCGTCGAGCGTCCACGCGTGCCGGTCGGCGACCAGGCCGCTGACTTCCAGGCGGAAGGCGGCGGCATCGACTTCCCGCACTTCGTCCTCGTCGTAATAGGCGTTGAACGGGAAGGGACGGGTCATCATCGACTCCGGATAGGTCGGTGCCAGTCGGTTTGGGTCGAACAGCCAGCCCTGGACCTTGTCATTGAAGCGCGACATCGTCAGCAGGGCGGCCTCAACGCTCTCGTCGTCGGTAATCGAACAGCCAGTGAGCAGCGTCAGCCCGCCCAGCGTCATCGAGCGTTGCAGGAAAGCGCGACGGGCCGGCAATTCGATGTACTTGCCGACATCCTTGAAGGCATCCTTGAGCACGCGGTCGCCGTCAGCGAGCATCGGGCGGTTCTTTTTCGGCAACATGCTTGACTCCTTAACGACCGCGGATCATCGCGACCAGCGTGCGGGGGACCAGCGCCACCATGGTCACATGCACGCCGACGAAGGCGACTAGGGCGCTCATGGCAATGAAATGGATGCGGCGGGCCGCCTCATAGCCGCCCAGCAACTCGCGCAGGATCGGGAACTGCACCGATTTCCACAGTACCAACCCGGACAGCACGAGCACGACGAGGTCGGCAATCGCGAACAGGTAGGCCACCCGCTGCACGGCGTTGTAGTGGCTCAAATCCGCATGCGACAGCTTGCCTTTGAGGGCCGCCAGCAAGTCGGCGACAATGGCGCGCGGCGACAGTGGGAAAAATTTGTGCCGCAGGCGGCCGCTGAAGATATTGAAAAACAGGTAAATCAGGCCGTTGACCGCGAGCAGCCACATCGCTGCGAAATGCCATTGAATCGCCCCGCCCAGCCAGCCGCCCAGCGTGATTTCCTTGGGAATGGCGATGGGAAAGAAGGGCGAGGCGTCGTAAATCCGCCAGCCGCTCATGACCAGAATGACGACGGCGACGACGTTGAGCCAATGCGTCACCCGCAGCCACGGCGGGTGAATGATCAGGTTCTCGTTGCTCATGACTTTCCTTCGCGTAATCCCGCTGGTAGCGGGATAGACTGTTCGACACAAAGTTTCGTTCTATGCGAGGTAGTTCGTCACCGGTTGGCGAACGGTTACAGCCTCGGGCAAAATATTTTCTAGACGGGTCGGCGATCTTTTTTTCACCGGCTGTAACCAAAGGCATCCATGCAACGAACAGACAGAGAAGAAGGCTTTCGTGCGAAGGAAGAACGCCTCAGGGATTTGTTCGTGCGTGGCCTGGCCGGTGACAATGCGGCGTACCAGACGTTTCTCGGCGAGTTGAGTTCGCATCTGCGGGCTTTCCTGCGCAAGCGCCTGATCCGCCTGCCCGACGAAGTGGAGGATCTGGTGCAGGAATCCCTGCTGGCGGTGCATAACCAGCGCCACACCTACGACCCCGGCCAGCCGCTGTCGGCCTGGGTGCAGGCGATTGCCCGCTACAAGCTGGTCGACCTGTTCCGCCGCCGGGCGATCCACGAGCAGCGCACCGATTCGCTGGACGACGGCAGGGAAATCTTCGATTCGGCGGATGCCGAAGCCGCCGAAGCGCGGCGCGACCTGAACAAGCTGCTAGATGAGTTGCCGGACCGCCAGCGCCTGCCGATCGTGCACACCAAGCTGGCCGGCCTGTCGGTCGGCGAAACAGCGAAATTGACCGGGATGAGCGAATCCGCCATCAAGGTCGGCGTGCATCGCGGACTGAAAGCACTGGCCGCGAAAATTAGAGGTTATTGAGATGAAAACCGAACAACTGGTTGCCCTGCTGGCCGCAGGAGAAAGCGCCGTCGATCCGCACGCGGCCGAGCGCCGTTACGCCCAGGCGATGAGCATCGGCCTGCCGCTGGCCGGATTGCTGATGGCCACCCTGTTGCAGCTGCGCCCCGATCTCGCGGCAGCGGTCTGGCTGCCCGCCTTCTGGATCAAGGCCGGCTTCGTCGCCAGCCTCGCCGGCGTCGCACTGTTTGCCGTGCTGCGCCTGTCGCGGCCCGGTGCCCGTATCGACCAGCTCCCCGTGCTGCTCACGGCGCCGGTGCTGGTCATCTGGAGCCTGGCCGCCTACACCCTGTTCGACAGTGCACCACAGCAACGCCCTGCCCTGTTTTTCGGCGCCACCTGGAAAAGCTGCCCGCTGCTGATCGCCCTGTTGTCTGTGCCCCTGTTCGCCGGCCTCATGTGGGCCATGAAAGGCCTGGCCCCCACCCATACCCGCTTCGCCGGCTTCGCTGCCGGCCTGCTCGCCGGTTCCACAGCGGCCTTGATCTACTGCCTCCATTGTCCGGAAATGGCCACGCCCTTCATCGGCTTCTGGTACCTGCTCGGCATGCTGATTCCGGCCGTCGTCGGCGCGCTGCTCAGCACCCGCATGCTGCGCTGGTGATTTGGACTCCTAGGGTTTGTAGCAGGTTCGGCACGACCGTGCCGCCAATACACGCGACCATCAGCCCAGACCAGCAACTCCTGATCAACGCCAGACGCAGCAATACTGGGAAGCTACATTTGCTCCATGCCGGCAGCGCCGCGATATTTCATGATCATCAAAGATGATCGGTGGCAATTCATTCAATCGGGTAAGTGTCAGATTCCGAAATAACAAACTTCTGCAAAGAGTCGGCGCTCTTCCACGGCAATGACGAGAGTAGCCTGTAACTGTGATGAGCACCTGAGTGGCAGGTATCCACAGATTTCTGGGATAAATCCTTTGTCAGCCAGAACAAGGGGTGCTGCGCCTGCTCAGCCACCATGGCCTCGGCCAGATACCCGAGATGAGCGCCTGATGGGGATACTCGATACCATCAATAGCTGTTATGGGCGTGAAGTACTCAAGCTGGCGGCCGAAGGTATCAAGAAGCTCAGGCAGATACGGCGAGGAAATTTGTCAGACCGATTGACAGGAGGTGGCGACGATGATGACGTGCTAGTAACCGGGAGGAACTTGTACTAGTGCGAAGGGCCAGAGTGGCACTTCCCGTTAAAGGAAACCAAAACAAACGGCTCACCCGAAGGTGAGCCGTTAAAGCGAGCTTGCAGTTTCTCGCCGCTCTGGGCGATTACCAAGCACGGTTCAGTCGTTGGACGGGGCCAGGCCAAGCAGCTGCAATACCGACAAGAACAGGTTCAGCACGTTCAGATACATGCTGACGGCCGCCATCACGTAGTTGTCCTCTTCGCCACGGACCAAACGGCTGGAGTCATAAAGGATAAAGCCGGAGAACAGCAAAGCGGCAACCGCCGATACCCCGGCCTGCATGGCCGGAACGAACAGGGTGGCAACGCTGGCGAGCAGGATAACGATCAGCCCGGCAAACAGGAAGCCACCCATGCGGGAAAAGTCCTTGCCGGTCTTGTACACGTAGGCCGTCAGGGCCATCGTGACGACCGTAGTGATCACGGCTGCTGTCAGCACTGTGGTACTGCCGCCGGGCAGGCTGATGTAATGGCTGAGCGTCGGACCCAGGCCCATTCCACTTAAGCCGGTGAAGGCCAGCATTGCCGGAACAGCCGAAGCCGAGTTGCGATGTTTGTGGAGATAGAACAAGGACACCAGGCCCAGCAGCGTGAAGACGATACCGGCCAGCGGCCCGATGCCCGCCAGCATGCTGATCCCCGCGCCGACGCCGGCAACACCCGTCGAGAGCGCCAGCAGCTTGTAAGTGTTGCGAATGACGCGGCTGGTATCGGGCACGGCATAGGTGCCGTACTCGGTTTTATTCAGATCGATAACCCGTGCATCAGTTCTCATAGTGATTGGTTTCCTCCGTAAAGAACGTCCTAACACTTTAACTGGTGATAGAGGCAGTAAAAATCAACATGTTTTTTATGGTTAATTCGAAAAATACGAAGTATCTCTTGCCCCATCAATGGCGGATTCGTGACGGAAACTAATTGTTATCGATAACTGAGGGCGATTCTCCAATGCGGTGGCTGTACTTCGATACGGCCGCCATTTGGCATCAAGCGATTACCGGCCACGAGTGGTCGTTTACTGTTTCACCGGCAACCATCTGAATGATTTGTGCCAATACGGTATGCAAACCAACGCTCTCCAAGCGGATAACCAGGCTCCCCGAGCCGTTGAGGGTGGCACCAATCACCTTGCTTCTAACTGGAATGGACTCGCCCGTCAGCATCGACTCATCGACCGTGCTAAAGCTCGGAACGACCACGCCATCGACCGGGACTTTCTCCCCGGGGCATACGCAAAGCCGGTCGCCCACATGAACGTGATTCAACGGAACATCCTCTTCAGAGCCGTCAACTTTGATTCGCCTAGCAGTCTTGGGAGCTAGGCCAAGCAAGGACTTGGTAGCAGCGGAAGTTTGTGAGAGTGCCCGAAGCTCCAGCATCTGCCCCAGGAGGGTCAGCGAAATGATGACCGCCGCTACCTCGAAGTAGACGCCGATACGCCCAGCCCTCGCAGCAATGACAATAGCCCTCTCGGAGGTGCAACCTCTCCTGCTCGCTAGTACCGCAGTGGTCGCATGTCGGAGAGGTTGTACTCGAGTTCATGATGTGCTTGTCAAGACTCCAGGTTCCTCAATAGGCGCCACTGCTTAACCAGTGCGTAAATGGCGGGAATCACAGCCAGTGTTAGAACGGTCGAGGAAATCATGCCACCGACCATTGGCGCTGCGATGCGGCTCATGACCTCCGACCCGGTACCCGTTCCCCACATGATGGGCAGCAGGCCGGCCATGATGGCAACGACAGTCATCATCTTCGGCCGAACACGTTCCACTGCGCCCTCCATAATGGCTTCGTAAAGGTCACCCACACTGGGCGTTTTACCCTCAACGCGCCGCTTACCCTTCAGTTCTTCCCAAGCGTGGTCAAGATAGATGAGCATCACGACCCCCGTCTCGGCGGCGACGCCAGCCAGGGCGATGAAGCCGACGGCAACGGCCACCGAGAGGTTGTAGCCGAGCAGCCACATCAACCATACGCCACCCACGAGAGCAAACGGCACCGACAGCATGACGATGATGGTTTCGGTCAGGCGCCGGAAATTAAGGTAGAGCAGCAGGAAGATGATGAGCAGCGTGACCGGCACGACGATTTTCATCT
>CAMLHL010000017.1 GCA_946479855.1 uncultured Pseudomonadota bacterium | reverse complement strand
AGCGCATTGCCCATCTCGCCCGCATCGAGATCAGCGATGACGAGGCCCTGACCACCCAGGGCCACCTCAATGGTATTTTCCAGCTGATCGAACAGATGCAGGCCGTCGATACCACCGGCGTCGAGCCGATGGCCCATGCTCAGGACGTCAGTCAGCGCCTGCGCGACGATGCCGTGACCGAAACCGACCGCCGCGCGGCCTATCAGGCTGTCGCACCGGAAACCGAAGCCGGCCTCTACCTCGTGCCGAAGGTGATCGAATGATCAACAAGAGCCTGAAGGAACTGGCGCAGGCGCTGGCCGCCCGGCAGATTTCCAGCGTCGAACTGTCCACCCTGTTCCTCGACCGCATCGAACGCATGAACCCGACGCTGAACGCCTTTGTTACGGTCGACCGTGAAAAAAGCCTGAAAATGGCCCGTGACGCCGATGCCCGCATCGCTGCCGGCACGGCCGGCCCGCTGACCGGCATCCCGGTCGCCCAGAAGGACATCTTCTGCGCCGAAGGCTGGACGACGACCTGCGGCTCGAAGATGCTGGCCAATTTCGTCTCGCCCTACGACGCGACGGTGATCGAGAAGATGCACCGCGATGCCGGTCTGGTGTCGCTGGGCAAGACCAACATGGACGAATTCGCCATGGGCTCGTCGAACGAAACCTCGTTCTTCGGCCCGGTACGCAATCCGTGGGATACGGCGCGCGTACCCGGCGGCTCTTCCGGCGGTTCGGCGGCGGCCGTGGCCGCCCGTCTGGCCCCGGCGGCGACCGGCACCGATACCGGCGGCTCGATCCGCCAGCCGGCGGCGCTGTGCAACCTGACCGGCCTGAAGCCGACCTATGGCGTGGTTTCACGCTACGGCATGATCGCCTTCGCCTCCTCGCTCGACCAGGGCGGCCCGATGGCGGCCAGCGCCGAGGATTGCGCCCTGCTGCTCAACACCATGGCCGGCTTCGACGAGCGCGATTCGACCTCGCTCGACCGCCCGGCCGAAGACTACGCCCGGGATCTGGAAAAGCCGCTCAACGGCCTGCGCATCGGCTTGCCGAAGGAATTCTTCGGCGAAGGCTGCGATGCCGAGGTGATGGCCGCCGTGCGCGCCGCCATTGCCGAATACGAGAAGCTCGGCGCGACGACCGTCGACGTCTCGCTGCCCAACTCGCACCTGTCGGTGCCGGCCTATTACGTCATCGCGCCGGCCGAGGCCAGCTCGAACCTCAGCCGCTTCGACGGCGTGCGCTACGGCTATCGTGCCGTGGACTACGGCAACCTCGACGACATGTACATGAAGACCCGCGCCCAGGGCTTCGGGGCCGAGGTCAAGCGGCGCATCATGATCGGCGCCTACGTGCTGTCGCACGGCTATTACGACGCCTACTACCTGCAGGCCCAGCGCATCCGCCGGCTGATCGCCAACGATTTTGTCGAGGCCTTCAAGTCCTGCGATGTGATCATGGGCCCGACCTCGCCGTCGACTGCCTTCAAGCTCGGCGAAAAGGCTGCCGATCCGGTGCAGATGTATCTCTCGGACATCTACACCATCGCGGTCAACCTGGCCGGTTTGCCCGGCATGTCGGTCCCTTGTGGTTTTGTCGGCGGTCTGCCGGTGGGTCTGCAGCTGATCGGCAACTATTTTGCCGAAGGGCAACTGCTCAACGTGGCGCATCGCTACCAGCAGGCGACCGACTGGCACCGACGCCGCCCGGCCGGCGCGGAGTAAGCAATGCGCTATGCCCTGGCCCTGTTGATTGCCGCCTTGGCGGCCGGTTGCGCGGAGGCGCCGAAGGCCCCCGAGGCGGAACCGGTCGTCGAAGTGCCGGTTGAGGCACCGCCGGTGGTCGAAGAAACGCCGAAGTTCAAGAATTCGACACTGAAATACCTGGCCAACCGTAACCTGCAACCTCAGCCGACCCGGCCGCTCAATGTCCGGTCGCGCTGCTCGCACCGCGATGCCATCGGCACGCAGACCCGACTCGATCTGCTGGTCAAGGAGGCTGCGGTCAAGACCTTCAGCGCCCAGGTCAGCATGAAGGGCCACGGGACTTGCCGCTTCAGCCTGAACGAATTCGAGCAGGTCGAGAAATTGCCGCAGGCCCTGCTGCGCCACAAGACCCAGCCAGATTGTCTGGTCCGCATGTGGGAGCAGGGGCCGCGCGTGACGATTGCCTTCAACAGTTGTCCCAAGGCTTGCGACGGCCAGGCCTTCGACTATCTCTGGCCGATCATGGTCGAGGCGAAGAGCGGACAGTGTTTCTGAAACGGATGAAGTTATGACTCAGTGGGAAGTAGTGATCGGTATCGAGACGCACGCACAGCTCTCGACGGTTTCAAAGATTTTTTCCGGCGCTTCGACGGCCTTTGGCGCCGCGCCGAATACGCAGGCCTGTGCGGTCGATCTCGCGCTGCCCGGCGTTTTGCCGGTACTCAACAGGAAGGCGGTCGATTGCGCCATCCGCTTCGGTCTGGCGATCGGTGCCGAAGTCGCGCAGAAATCGGTGTTTGCCCGCAAAAACTACTTCTACCCCGACCTGCCCAAGGGCTACCAGATCAGCCAGATGGACCTGCCGGTGGTGGTCGGTGGCCAATTGACGCTGCAGGTTGGTCAAGGCGACAAGGCCTACGAAAAGGTGGTCCGCCTGACCCGCGCTCACCTCGAGGAAGATGCCGGCAAGTCGCTGCACGAGGATTTCCACGGCAAGTCGGGCATCGACCTGAATCGGGCCGGCACGCCGCTGCTTGAAATCGTCTCCGAGCCCGATATGCGCTCGTCCGACGAGGCCGTCGCCTACGCTCGCGCCTTGCATGCGCTGGTGCGCTGGATCGGCATCTGCGACGGCAACATGCAGGAAGGCTCCTTCCGCTGCGATGCCAATGTCTCGGTTCGCCCGAAAGGCCAGGCCGAATTCGGTACCCGTCGGGAAATCAAGAACCTCAATTCTTTCCGTTTCCTCAAGGAAGCCATCGATTTCGAAGTCCAGTGGCAAATCAACGAGATCGAGGAAGGTCGCAGGATTCAGCAGGCGACAGTGCTGTTCGATCCGGAAAGCGGCGAAACGCGCATGATGCGGAGCAAGGAAGATGCGCACGACTACCGCTATTTCCCCGACCCCGACCTGTTGCCGCTGCTTATTTCGAGCGACTGGATTGCCCGTGTTCAGGGCGAGTTGCCCGAGCTGCCCGGCCAGAAACGCGAGCGCTTCACCCATCAGCTGGGCCTCTCGGTGTACGATGCCGCGGCCCTGACCGGCAGTCAGGAAATTGCCGGATTTTTCGAGTCGACTGTGGCGATTGCCGGCCTGGCCAACGCCAAGCCCTGCGCCAACTGGATCATGGTCGATCTGGCGGCCCGTCTCAATAAGGAAGGCAAGGAAATCGCCGATTCGCCGGTTACGGCGGCCCAACTGGCCGGGCTGATCCTGCGTATCGCTGACAACACCATCTCCAACAATATCGCCAAGAAGGTGTTTGACGCGCTGTGGAATGGCGAGGGCGCGACGGCGGATGAGATCATCGAGAAGCAGGGCCTGAAGCAGATCACCGACAGCGGCGCCATCGAGGCGCTGGTCGATGAAGTGCTGGCCGCCAATCCCGTCAATGTCGCGGAGTTCAAGGCCGGCAAGGAAAAGGCCTTCAATGCGCTGGTCGGTCAGGTGATGAAGGCGGCCAAGGGCAAAGCCAACCCTCAACAGGTCAATGACCTGTTGAAGCAGAAACTGGCTGGTTGATCAGCGCCCCGGCGTTGCCGCGCCGGTATTCGGTGCGGCGGCCGGCCGGCGGGTCAGCTCGAAGTAGCGCTTGCGGTCGGCGTCGTACTTGGCCTTGATCGTTTCGAATTCCTTCTTTTTGATTTCGAGTAGATCCTGCTGCAGCTTGATTTCGTGGTCGAGCGCATGCAATTCACGCTCCAAATCAGGCGGTAGCGCCTTCTTCCGATAAAACTCGGCCTCGTCGGCAAATTTTTTGCGCTTGGTACGCACGGCATCGATCCGCGCAACCGTTGCCAGAATCGCAAAATTGACGTCAGCCTCGGCCTTCTTTTGTGCCAGGTCGATATCTTCCGGCGTTGTGTAGGTGTCGAGCAGAGCCTGGTCGCGACGCCGCAGTTCGCGGTCCGCTTCTTCCTGTTTTTTCTTGCGTCGGTTTTCTTGCGCCTGTTCGGCTTTTTGCTCCGCCGTCAGCGGCGGACCTACTTCCTTGACGATGTTGCCGCTGCTGTCGAGGACCCGATAGGCCCGACCGCGGCACTGTTCAGGCAGGGTGTCGCCGCAAACCCGGCGCCCGCTGCTCGGGTCGTTGCAGCAATAAAAATCGCCGCCCGCCTGTGCCGCGCTGGCCAGCAACAACAGAAGAGGGAGAAGGGGCCGTTTACGCATTGACCCCGTATTGCTCGCGATAGCGGGCCACTGCGGCTCCATGGGTGGCAAAATCCGGACGTCCGGAGAGGTAGGTCATCAGGTCGTTGAGTCCGGCTACGGCGACGACCGGAATGCCGTAGTCGCGCCTGACTTCCTGGACGGCGGAGAGTTCGCCCTGGCCGCGCTCCTGGCGGTCCAGGGCAATCAGCACGCCGGCCGGGGTAGCGCCGGCGGCACGGATCAGTTCGACCGATTCGCGTACCGAGGTGCCGGCCGATATCACATCATCGACAATCAGTACGCGACCGGCCAGCGGCGAGCCGACAATGCTGCCGCCTTCGCCATGATCCTTGGCTTCCTTGCGATTGAAGGCGAATGGGTAATTCCTACCGCGCTGGGCGAGGGCGATGGCAATTGCGGCTACCAGCGGAATGCCCTTGTAGGCTGGGCCAAACAGCATGTCGAACTGGACGCCGCCGGCCTCTGCGGCTTTGGCGTAGAATTCGGCCAGGCGTCCGAGCGAGTCGCCATCATTGAATAATCCGGCATTAAAAAAGTAGGGTGACAGCCGACCTGCCTTGGTCTTGAATTCGCCAAAGCGCAAAACCTGGCAGTCGACCGCGAATTCGATGAAATCCTGACGAAAATCCATATCTTTCCATTTCTCATGGCCGCAAAAACACGGCCAATTCGATCACAATGTTACGCATCATCTCTCTGAACCTCAATGGTATACGCTCCGCCTGGAGCAAAAATGTTCTGCCCTGGGTAGCGGCGCAGCAGGCCGACGTCATTTGTTTGCAGGAGCTGAAGGCGCAGTTGCCCGATCTGACGCCGGAAATGATGGCACCAGACGGCATGCGGGCTTTTTATCATTGCGCTGAAAAGAAGGGGTACAGCGGGGTTGGCATCTGGAGTCGGCAGCAACCGGATCGCGTCGTCGAAGGCTTCGATGGCGCCGAATTCGATGCCGAAGGGCGTTATCTCCGGGCGGATTTTGGCCACCTTTCTGTCATATCGCTTTACCTGCCTTCGGGTTCGTCGTCGCCGGAGCGTCAGGCGGCAAAATTCCGCTTTCTCGATGCTTTTTTCCCCCTGATGCTGGCGCTACGCGCCGAGGGTCGGGAGATCGTGCTCTGCGGCGACTGGAATATTGCCCATCAGGCGATCGATCTGAAGAACTGGAAATCGAACCAGAAGAATTCCGGCTTCCTGCCGGAAGAGCGGGCCTGGCTGACGCGGGTTTTTGACGAGCAGGGCTGGGTTGATGTTTATCGTCGCCTGCATCCCGAGGCCACCGATGCCTGCTATACGTGGTGGAGTAATCGTGGTCAGGCCTGGGCGAAGAATGTCGGATGGCGGATCGATTACCAGATTGCCACGCCGGGCATTGCTGCACTGGCGACCAAGTGCGAAGTCTACAAGGCAGAGCGCTTTTCCGATCACGCGCCGCTGATTGTCGATTACGATGTCAAACAGGCATTCAATGCCAATTGATTTCACTGCGCTGTAGGGATACTCTGTAGTTCTGCTTAACAGTCAAACGAGGTTAAAAAATGTCCGAGCAAATGACCGCCGCCAACAAGGAAAAGCTGGTTTCCGATCTGAAGGTCGTAATTTCCGATACCGAAGAACTGCTGCGCGCCACCGCCGGGGCTGCCGGCGACAAGGTCGGCGAATTGCGCGAGCGCTTGGGCGTTCGCCTGCGCGATGCCAAGGAGCGCGTCGTTGACCTTGAAGTGGCCCTGATCGACAAGACCAAGGCTGCTGCGCGGGCGACTGATGATTTCGTGCACGAAGAGCCGTGGAAGGCTGTCGGTGTCGCTGCCGCATTGGGTCTTGCCCTCGGCGTGCTGATCGGTCGTCGCTAAGCGAATGACACAGCAGTCAGGCGGTGGGGAAGGTCGGGAGGGCCTCTTCTCCGCCTTGAAAACTATCGTCGCAACTCTGATCGCGACGGGCAGGACGCGTGCCGAACTTTTCGTTACCGAGCTTGAGGAAGAAAAAATCCGCTTCCTGTCGCTCTGCTCGAAAGCGGTCGCTACGGCCTTCTTGCTGGCGATCGGCATCGTCATGGCAATTTTTTGCCTGGCGCTGGCTTTCTGGGAGCAGCGAGTGATTGTTTTCGGTATTTTTGCTGTCCTCTTCATCAGTGGCGGCCTGTTTCTGCTGGCCGCTCTCAAGCGTCAGGCCAGCCAGCCAAGCAGGATGTTTCGGGAGAGTCTGGACGAACTGGGAGCGGACCTGGTGCAGTTGCGCCGTGCTCGCGACAAGGGCGAATGAACTCGAGATTGCTCGAGCTGGCGATGCGGCGTGGCGTGCTCAAGGCGCGTCTGGATGAGCAGCGGCGCACCCTGGCGCAGCATGCCGCTCCCTTGGCGGCAGCCCTGGCCAAAGGCGATGGGGTGCTCAAGGGGGTTGATTGGCTGAAACATCATCCGGCTGCGGTTGGGGCTGCCGTTGCACTGGCCGCCGTGTTGCGGCCAAGGCGTGCCTGGCGCTGGGCGCAGCGCGGCCTCTTCCTCTGGCAAGGCTGGCGGGCTATCAAGAATTCCTTGTCCAGAGCACATTGAACCCGACAAACGGTCAATCGATCACCAAAGGCGCGTCGCCCGGGTGGTCGATTTTATAGTAAGTCCGTAGCACTGGATCGCTTCAGGAGCGGTGCTGCGCTTGCAGGTTCGGGGGGCTGGGTCGTCCTTAGGCAGGACGAATGGATTTGCTGGCAGAGGACCCCCAAGGGGCTACTTTCAACAATAGCAGCATCCCAGGTACCGCCAGTCCGGCGCACAGCCAGAAGAATCCCTGCCAGCCGAGCGTTTCGACCAGCCAGCCGGCCGAGGCGTTGATAAAGGTGCGCGGTACCGCTGCTAGGCTGGTAAATAGCGCCATCTGGGTGGCGGTGTAGGCCGGGTGGGTCGTTCGTGCAATGAAGGCGACGAAGGCTGCAGTGCCCAGTCCGACACCGAGCGCCTCGAGGCCGATGACGAAAGCCAGTGCGGCGCGCTCGCCGATCCCTATGCTATCGTAATGTCCCTGTGCGGCCAGCCAGGCGAAACCGAAGATCGATACCAACTGCACGACGCCGAATAGCCACAGTGCCCGATTGATGCCCAGCCTGACCATCCACAGCCCGCCGAGCAGGGCGCCGAAAACTGCCGGCCAGAGTCCTGCATGCTTGGCGATCAAGCCGATATCGGTCTTGGTGAAGCCCATGTCGAGGTAGAACGGCGTGGCCAGCGCAGTGCATAGGCTGTCGCCCAACTTGTAGAGGAAAATGAAGCCGAGGGCCATCATGGCGCCTTGCCAACCCTGGCGGCCGATAAATTCATGGAAAGGCTCTGTCACGGCCTGGCGCAGGGTTTTCGGTGCACCTTTGATCTGGGGTTCGCTGACCAGCCAGGCCATTGCCATCCCGGGAATCATGAAGGCGCTGGTGATCCAGAACACTTCGCTCCATGGCAGGCGGTCGGCCAGGATCAGCGACAGCGAGCCGGGAATCAGGCCGGCGATGCGGTAGGCGTTGACGTGTACCGCATTGCCGAGGCCAAGTTCGCGGTCGTCCAGAATTTCCCGGCGGAAGGCGTCGACCGCGATATCCTGGGTTCCTGACAGGAAGGCGAGCAGGGCGGCCAGCCAGAGAATGGGCCAGATGCTTTCCTTGGGATCCAGGCTACCAAGAAAGCCAATGGTAAACAGCAATCCGATTTGTGTGACCAGCATCCAGCCCCGTCGTCGGCCAAAGCCGGGCAGGCTGAAACGATCAAGCAGGGGCGACCAGAGAAATTTCCAGGTGTAGGGGAACTGGATCAGGGCAAAGAAGCCGATGGTTTTCAGATCCACGCCCTCGCTGCGCAGCCAGGCGGGCAGCAGGTTGAGCAACAGGTAGAGCGGCAGGCCCGACGAGAATCCGGTAAAGATGCAGATCAGCATCTTTCGGGTGAGCAGGGCCGCCAGCCAGGCCGGCATCAGCGGTTTTGCGTCAGGCGATAGACCGCCAGGCTGCCGAGGAAGTTGACCTCGCGATTGTCCTTGCCTTCAACAATGTTGCCTTGTTCATCGAGAACGTGGCGTTCCCGGATAATCAGCCCCATCTGGGCGCACAGCGCCTCGAAATCGAGCAGGGTGAAAAAGCGGACATTGGGGGAGTCGTACCATTGGTAGGGCAAATCCTCGGAAACCGGCATGCGGC
Organism: uncultured Pseudomonadota bacterium; assembly: GCA_946479855.1. Next base: position 35,609 of record CAMLHL010000017.1, on the reverse strand, counting down.
CTTCGAGGACTGAGCGCAGATTTCGCCAGTAGGCGAAATTGGGAAAGGAAACCACCGCTTCGCGCCCGACACGCAGCATCTCGCGCAGGATACCTTCGGTATGGCGCACTGTCTGCAGCGTGCGCGATAGCACTACGTGGTCGAAGGCCTGGTCGGCAAACTCGTCGAGGCCGCGTTCCAGATTGCCCTGAATGACGTTGATGCCGTTCCGGACGGCGGCAAGGATGTTGGCGTCTTCGATCTCGACGCCCCAGCCCTGTACGCCGCGGGTTTCAATCAGGTGCTTGAGCAGCGAGCCGTTGCCACAACCGAGGTCGAGCACCCGGTGGCCGGGTTTGATCCAGCCGGCGATTAGTTCAAAGTCGGGACGGTCCAGGGTATGGGTCATAGCTTGATGTTCCGCAGATAGGCATCGACTACGCCGTGATAATGCGCATCGGCCATCAGGAAGGAATCATGGCCGAAGTTGAGATTGATCTCGGCGTAGGAGACGTTGCGCCCGTTGGCCAGCAATGCGGCGACGATTTCCTTGGAACGGGCTGGGGTAAACCGCCAGTCGGTACTGAAGGAGGTGATCAGGAAGTTGGCCTGAGTGCGCGCCATGGTAGCCGTCAGATTGCCATTGTCTTCGCGCGATGGGTCGAAATAGTCGAGCGCCTTGGTCATCAGCAGATAGGTATTGGCATCGAAATAGCCGGCAAATTTGTCGCCCTGATAACGCAGGTAGGACTCGACCTGGAATTCGACATCGAAGTCGAATGCAAAGGAACCATTGCGCAGTTCCCGGCCAAATTTTTCGCCCATCTGGTCATCGGACAGGTAGGTGATGTGGCCGAGCATGCGGGCCAGGCGCAGTCCGCGCAGCGGCCGGGTATTGTGCTCGTAGTAGTTGCCGCCGTGGAAATCCGGATCGGTCAGGATAGCCTGGCGAGCCACATCGTTGAAGGCGATGTTTTGTGCCGACAGTTTGGGAGCGGCGGCGATCACGATGGCGTTGCGTACCCGTTCGGGGAAAGTAATGCTCCAGCGCAAGGCCTGCATGCCGCCCAGGCTGCCGCCCATGACCGCCGCCCAGCTGTCGATGCCGAGCCGGTCGGCCAGGCGTGCCTGGGCGTGTACCCAGTCGTTGACGGCGACGATAGGGAAGTCGGCACCCCACGGCTTGCCGGTGGTCGGGTTAATCGAGGAGGGGCCGGTCGAGCCATGGCAACCACCGAGATTGTTCAGGCCGACGATGAAGAAGCGGTCAGTGTCGAGCGGTCGGCCGGGGCCGACGATATTGTCCCACCAGCCGATGTTGTCCGGCTGGTCGGCGTAATGGCCCGCCACGTGATGGTGGCCGGAGAGGGCGTGGCAAACGAGGATGGCATTCGACTTGGCGGCATTGAGCGTGCCGTAGGTTTCATAGACCAGATCGTAGGCCGGCAAAACGCCGCCGCTGCGCAAATGCAGCGGTTGGTCGAAGTGGGCGTGCTGTGAAGTGACGACGCCGACGGATTGTCCTGACATGCTGTTCCTGAAAACAAAAAACCCAGTTGGCCTGAAACGTGAACTCGTCGGGCGCACTGGGTGGTTCCCGTTTTAGCGGTATTTGTACGCGCCCGCAATCAGAGTTCAAATCGGCGCGGCTGGATGCCTTCAGCGTTTTCGGACAATACCGAGCGGGCCGCAAAAAGTCAATTAAACGCCGCCTTGATGCAATTGCTGGTGAGCATACAAAATTTTGTTAAAATTCCAAAAAAACAAACATATAGAAAGTCGTGGTCAATATGCTGGATCAGCGGCGGCATCAACGCATACGTTTCGGTTGCCCGCCTACGGTGAGAATCGGATACGGGGGCGCAATCGACGAGGGGGTAATCGAGAACCTGTCGCTATCGGGATTGATGGTGCGCACCGCGCTGCCTCTTGAGGTTGCGCACAATATCGGTTGCGAATTCCGCATTTTCGATTCACCGGTGATCGATGTGCCCGCCACGGTGGTCAGCCGCGTCGGTGATCTGTTTGGGGTGCGCTTCCAGCCAGGTCCGATTAGCCAGATTCTGATCGAAGATGCGATCAACGCTGCCTTGGCCTCCGGAAAGGCATCCATACTTGCCGTGCGTGAACTGGGCAAAAGAAAGATCATGCGCATTATCGGTGGCCTTTCGGGGGCGCTGCGCAACGATTTTATGCACGCCCTGACCCGTGTCGGTGTCGACGAACTCGATATCGAGGGGGTGACTGCCGTCGATCAGGCTGGCTTGGCCTTGTGCCTGGTGGCCAGCAGCCGGCATGGTGTGCAGATCGGTGCCCAGTCCCGGTGTTTTTCGGAGGCCTGGAAGCAGGCACTGGTGCTGTCCGGCCCCATCGAGCAAATGGAGATGTGAGGGGCATGCGGGCCAATCTGCGTGGACCGCGCCTGAGCGCGGCAATCCTCCTGGGAGGCGTTTGCCTCAACGGATCGGCGTCGGCCGTCGATGAAGAGCTTTATTTCAGCGAATTGCCGGTTGTCGCATCGGTCAGTCGTTTGCCGCAGCGCCTGGCCGATGCGCCAACCGCCGTGACGGTTGTCGACCGGGAGATGATCAAGGCTTCGGGGGCGCGGGATCTTAACGATGTCTTTCGCCTGGTGCCTGGATTCCAGACCTATCCGAACAACACGGAGCCGGCCAAGGTCACCTATCACGGCATGGGCGACGGGGATTATTCGTCCCGGGTCCAGGTGTTGATTGACGGACGATCGATGTATTCGCCGCTGTTCGATGGCGGTGTGAACTGGGCAACTTTACCGGTGGCACTGGAGGATATCGAACGTATCGAGGTGGTTCGTGGAACCAATGCAGTTTCTTACGGCAGCAATGCGTTTCTCGGTGTCATCAACATCATTACGGTGGATCCCGCCCTGGTTCGCGGGGTATCCGTGTCCACCAGCTACGGCAATCAGAATGTCCGCGACTATTCCTTGCGGACCGGGGGCAAGATAGGCGAGGTTGGGGATTTCCGCTTTACCTTCAAACAGCAGAATGACGACGGACTGGCGAATAAAGATGATTGGATCGATTCCTATTTTTCGCGTCTGTTCGATTTTCGTGCCGATTTCGCGCTCTCCGAAAAAGATAGCCTGCAATTCAGCATGGGGCAGGTCGAGGGAGTGACCCAGGCGGGCAGACTGTATGCCGATAAGCTCTTTGGCCAGTCGACGAATCCGATTCGCGACGTGCGTCAGCAGAATACCTACACTCAGTTCCTGTGGCGCCGGGTTTTGTCGCCGACTTCCGATCTCCAGGTACGCTACTCTTACACGCTCGATCAATCATCGGACGTTTTCAACGTAGTTGCTCCCTCCGCCCTTTTCCCGCCAGGTCAAAATGTGATTCACGTCAACCAGACCGGCGACGAAGGAACCCGGCACGAGATCGAACTGCAGCACAGCTTGAAGTTAGCTGATTTGACGCGCCTGGTCTGGGGGGCGAGTTGGCGTGAGGATTCGGTGCGTTCCGCGTGGACTTTCCCCGGGCAAGGAACTGTTCGTCGGGAAATTTACCGGCTATTCGGCAACCTCGAATGGAAACCGGCCAACTGGTTCACCGGCAACCTGGGATTGGCCGGCGAAAATGATTCGCTGGCCGGCAGTCACGCTTCGCCACGGATCAGTACCAATTTTCACCTGAATCAGGAAAACACGATTCGGCTGGGCTATTCACGGGCCAATCGGACACCGAGTACCGCCAATTTACTGGGTGATCAAAAGATTCCCCTGCCGCCACCTTATACCGAACAGCTTTATACCGGCGTCCCGAATCTCCCCTCGGAACGCCTCGATACTTGGGAAATCGGCTATCTCGGCGATTGGCGGGAACAGCGGGCCAGCCTGGATGTTCGCCTCTTCAGCGAAAAAATCTACGACCGTCTGTACAGGATCGATATGGCTTTCGATGGTGATCCGAGCACACAAGGCGACTCGAGCATTCCGATTCAGGATGTCCATATCAGGGGTATCGAATATCAGTTCAAGTGGCAGCCGTTCGAACCGACCCGAATCGTCCTGAGCCAGGCCTACAGCCAAATCGACAGCGAATTCCTGCCCGGAAAGCAGGCGATCATCCCCAACTGGGTGAAAGTCAGGAATTTCACCAACTACTCGATGCCGCGTCACTCCGCATCGATTTTGCTCATGCAGAAACTGCCCTATGGACTGGAGTTTTCAGCCGCCGGATATTGGCAGGATTTCATGAAATGGTCGGCGATTACCTGGTCGGAAAAGTATTATCGCCTGGACAGCCGTTTAGCCTACCCCTTCCGCGCCGGCGGCCTGGGTGGGGAGATCGCGCTGATGGTGCAGTCCCTGAACGGGTCGCATAACGAGTACAAGTCGCACCATAGCCCGGCCAACCGGGTGGTTGATCGCCGCCAGTGGATCACCCTCCGTCTTGATTTCTGATCTGTCCCAGCGCTATCGGGAGCGTATGACGGCACCCTCGAGCCAGACCTCGAAAGGTTCGCTGGGAGCAATGGCCTTGCCCTGGGCGTAATCGATTCCCAGTTCGGTAAGTTGCTGGAGGCTATCCGGATCGTCGATACCTTCGGCAATCGAGTGGATGTGCTGATCGGCGGTGATTTCCTGGACGGCTCTGAGCAGCGCGGTCGACGCGCGATTGCCGCCCATTTCCCGGGTCAGGCTGCGGCTGAGCTTGACGTAGCTTGGGGAGACGCTGCGCAGGTGGCTGAAAGAGGAGAGGCCGCCGCCGAAATCGTCGAGTCCGATCTGGCAACCGACCTGCCGGACTTGTCGGGAAAATTCCATGGCCTGAATGGTCAGGTGGGTCAATACATCTTCGGAGAACAGGAAACAGAGCCCGTTACCGGAGAGCTGGTGGCTGGCCAGGCTGCGTGCAATGTAGCTGATGGTTTCCGTGCTGCCCAGCGAGCTGCGGGAGAGCGGGACGAGGCAGTGCAGCATTTTGTGGTGCCGCTTGGCTTGTGCCAGAGCCGCAACGGCGGTGTCGATCAGACGCTGATCGATGGACTGGGCGAGATCATAGCGTTCGGCGGCATCGGTCAGGGCGGCCAAGGCTACCGGCGGCTGGCCGGGCTCGTTGAGGCGGGCGGTCAGTTCGACGATGTGCTTGGCGGAAGGATGTTGCAGTGCCCGTAAAGGCATTGCCTCGACCAGTAGTTTGTCGTCGGCCAGGGCGCTGGCAATCCGGCTCGCCCAGTTGCTGCTTTCCTGTCGGCGGTCGGGATTGTGGGTGGCCTCCTGGACGCATACCTGATTGCGTCCGCTCTCCTTGGCGCGGTGGCAGGCCGCATCGGCGGCAGCGACGATTTCGTTGATGTTGCGCACTTTGCGGGTGACGGTGGCGAGGCCGATGCTGGTGCCAATGGCGAAGACCTTGTCTTGCCAGATAAAGCGGTAGGCTGCCGCCAGGCCGCAGATGTCTTCAGCCACCTGGCGGGCGCGGGCGCCGCTACAGTTGGGGAGCATGATGCTGAATTCGTCGCCGCCCAGGCGGGCCAGGGTGTCGTCCTCGCGCAGGCGCCCGTGGAAGAGCAGGGCCACCTGGCGCAGCAGTTCATCCCCGGCGAGGTAGCCACAGGTATCGTTGACCTGCTTGAAGCGGTCAAGGTCGAGAAAGAGCACGGCAAACTCGTCGCCGCCCGCCTGGACGCCGGCCAGCGCCTTTTCCAGCAGATGCTCGAATTCCCGCCGGTTGAGCAGGCCCGTCAAGGCATCGTGCCGGGCCTGAAACGCAAGTTGGGTGGTGGCCTCCTCGATCCGGGTCTGCATCGAGTGATGCACTTCTTCGATATGGGCGGCCATTTCGTTGAAGCCTTTTTCGAGGACACCCAGTTCACCGCTGGAAACGGCTGGGACCCGGGTGCCGAAATTGCCGGACGACATGCCGTGAATGGCGTGAACCAGGCGCATGACGGGCCGGGCCAGGTTATCGGCCATGGCGATGGCGAGCAGGGCGAGCAATATCATGCCAATCAGCACGATCAGCAGGCCGCGTTGCAGGAGTTGGCGCTGCTGGTTGATCAGCTCGCTCTTGTCGAACTCGACGAAGACGTAGCCGATTACTTCCGGCGTGGTTGGTTCGCTGCTCTCGGATTCGAAGAGCTGGTCGGATTCGCTGGTCGAGCGCCTGACCGGGGCTGCGAAGGCGATCCATTGGTCGGTTTCGGCAATTTTTCCGGGGGCATGCAGCGTCTGTCGCAGTTCATCGGCCGCCAGCGAAACCCGGCCGCTGACGGCGATGGTGCGGCCTTTCTGATTGACGATCACGGCGGCCTTGACCCCCGATTCCTGCACCGTGGCCTGGGCGAGTCCGTGCAGGCTTTCGACTTGCCCGGCAATGATCCCGTACTCGCTGATCGGCGCCAGATACCTTACGGTGGCCAGGCCCTTGGTGCGCAGTTCGCCTTCCAGCGTCTTGATGCCGCTGAAGGTGAAATAGGCAACCAGCGCGATGGCGATCAGGGCGCTCGGCAGCAAGGTCAAGAGCAGCAGGCGATGACGGAGGGTGAGACGGTTCATCGGGGCTCCCTGTCGGCAAGCATGGCTCGCCGGATGGCGACCTCATCGGGAATGTTCAGGCCGAGCGCCTGGGCTACCGTCGGATTGATGGCGATGGCGAATTGGGCCGGTCCGGCCGGGGGGGGCAGATTGCTGCCGCTGCTGATGACCATGTCGGCGGTTTGGCGGGCAATCTGGGCCGGAGTGGTGTGCAGGGCGGCGAGTGCGCCCGCATTGACGAAGGCGGGCGAGTAGCCGATGACCGGTCGTTGATGGCGGAAGGCGGTGATCAGGATGGCCTTGATGTTCGCCCGCTGGTAAATGATGCTGTCGGGTATGGCGAGGAGAAAATTGCTGTGGATGAGCAGCGTATTGAGTGCCGGCAGGAGAGTGTCGCCCGTCTCGATTTCCTCGCTTGCCAGCGTCAGTCCGGCGTTGTTTAAGGCTTGCCGGTAGTGGCTCAAAAGCGATTTGGTTTCACTGCTGACCAGCATGCCGGCCTGTCTCTGCCCGGGGAGCAGCTGGCGGAGGAAAGCAGCCTGGCGGCTTGGCGGCTGATCGAGATAGATGGCCGTGGTACGCGGTGCGTTGCGTCGCGACTGGGCAACGATTTTCTCGTAGCTTTGCCGGGGCAGCAGGGTGGCGATAATCGGGGTGGTGTCGCCTCTGGCCCAGGCTTTCTTCAGGGCTTCGACCCCGACCGTGACGATGAGGTCCGAAGGCGGCACCGACTGGGGCAGGTTGTCCGCCAGAATGGTGGTCGAGATGCTCCAGTTGCTGCCGTTCAACGATTCTTCGAAAGCGTTTGCAAACTGGCTATAAACGCCGGCCGTGTCGCTGAGGAAAAGCGCGATGCTGCCTGCCCAGGCTGGTGAAGCCAGGGATAGCAGGAATACAACGTAAATTCGGGCCAGCCTCCGCATTGCCGGAATATTGCCCGAGCGACTATGCCAAAGCAATGAGCAATTTCATATAGCCTGGCGACTTTTGACCAATTCACCGATCTGCTTGGAAATTTCGGTGACTGGCGTGGCAAAGGGGAATTTTTTGATGAATCCGCCGTCCGGGCCGAGCAGAAACATGCCCGCTGAATGGTCGACCGCGTAATGCTGGGAATCCTTGCCCGGCTGCGGCACCTTGGCGTAGCGAATCCGAAAATTGTCGGCAGTGCGGCGGACCAGGGCCGGCGAGGCAGTCAGGCCGAGGATGCGGGGGTCGAAGAATTCGGTATAGGTCCGTAGAACTGTGCCGGTGTCGCGTTCCGGATCGACGGAAATGAAGATGGGCTGGACGGCGGCGGCCTTGTCGCCGAGTTGCTTGAGGATTTCGGCCATTTCGACCAGGGTTGTCGGGCAGATATCCGGGCAGTAGGTGTAGCCGAAGGCGATCAGCTGGAAGCGGCCGCGGAAATCTTCGCTGGTGACGGAGCGGCCGTTCGGGTCCTGCAGCAGGTAGCGCGGGATGATGCCGGTTTCTTCTCCCTGCAGCAGTTCAAGGCTGCGCGCGGCCTGGGCGGTAACCGGGCCGACCCAGATCAGCAGCGCGAGCAGCGCGGCGAGGCGAATCATTGTTTGTCGGCGAAGGCGGCCTGTAGGCGTTTTTCGGCGGCGGCAAGGTTGCTGGCCAGTGCGGCTCCATCAGGACAGACGGCGCCCTTGCCTTGCTCGAGGTAGGCGGCATTGGTGGCTGCCTCGAAGGTTTCGCCGATATCGCGGGTCTTCGGGGCGGTGGTCACCACGGCATTGCGGGCGCGGCTGACCAGCGCTGGCTGTTGGCAGGCGAGGGCAATGCCGTTGAGGCGGCCGATAGCCTGAACGGCGGCCGTGCCTTCGTCGACGGCCCGGGCGGCCGGGGCGGCCGCGCACAGGGCCAGGGCGAGGATGGGGGCGACAGTTTTCATGCAGGATTTCCTCCGGAGTTGGCTACCGATTATAGGCGGCAGCCGGTCGGCAGCCTTCTTACAGATCAAAAATGTCGAGCAATAGCGGCAGCCCCTCGCGGATTGCCGCCGGCCCCGGGCTCAGAATGATGGCCGATTTGATTTCATGGATATTCCCGGTGTTGACCGCGGGAATTGCTGCCCAGCCCGGGCGGGCGGCAATGCGTTCGGGGCGGAAGTGTTTGCCGCACCAGGAGCCGATGATGATCTCCGGCGCCCGCGCGATGACGTCCTCCGCCGTCGGCCGCCGGTCGCGGGCCAGCGGTGAGCGGGCCCGCTCGGCGAAAATGTCCTCGCCGCCGGCGATTTCGATCAGTTCCGAGGCCCAGCGGATGCCGCTGATCAGCGGTTCGTCCCATTCCTCGAAATAGACGCGCGGCTTCTTGCCGCTGCGGGCGAAACGTTCGGCGGCGATGGCGCGGGCCTTGGCGATCCCGGCTTCCAGTTCGCCGACCAGCTGCATGGCCCCAACTTCGGCGCCGACCAGCCGGCCGAGGGTTTCGACCATGCCGAGGATGTCCTCGACGCTGCGCGTGTTGAAGGCATAAACCGGTACGCCGGCCTTGATCAGGTCGCGCGAAATATCGCTTTGCAGGTCGGAGAACGTCAGCACCAGATCGGGCTCGGTGGCCAGGATCTTGTCGATGTCGCCGCTGGTGAAGGCGAAGACCTTCGGCTTGTCCCGGCGCGCCTGCGGCGGCCGCACGGTGTAGCCGGAAATGCCGACGATGCGCTCCTGCTCGCCGAGGGCGTAGAGCACTTCGACGGTTTCGGTGGTCAGACAGACGATGCGTTGCGGGGTGCGGCTCACTGGGCGGGCCTCCGGTTGCGGGCCAGATCGAGCTGGGCGCACAGTTTTTCGGCGCCGTCGAGGATGCGTGGCGTGTGGCGTTGCATCAGGTCCGGGTTGATGTGGAACAGGTTGCCGCGCTTGACGGCGGTCAGGTGTGTCCATTTGTCCCAGTCATGCAGCCACTCCGGGCGGGCATCGCCCATGCCGGTGGCGATGATGGCTTCGGGATCGGCAGCGAGCACGGCTTCGACGCTGACCGTCGGCGCCATTGGCGTCAGGTGGCCGAAGACGTTCTCGCCGCCGCACAGCTTGATCGCATCGCTGATGATCTGCGAGCCGCCGATGGTCATCAGCGGCGTTTTCCAGATCTGGTAGAAGACGCGGACCTTCGGCTTGTTCGCATTGGCGGTGCGCAGGCTGGCAAGACGTGCCCGGAAACGGGCTGCCAACGCGTTGGCAGCGGGCTCGGTGCCGGCCAGCTGGCCGAGGCGCTCGAGCTGGTCGGCGACGCTTTCCATGGTGTTCGGCTGCGAGACATAAACGGTCAGGCCGAGCGTTTTCAGCTTATTGACCTGGGTCATGTTGTTGCCGCTCTCCCAGGCAATGACCAGATCGGGCCTGAGCGCGACCACGGCTTCGAGGTCGATCCGCGAATAGCCGCCGACCCGTGGCAGTTTTTTCGCCTCCGGCGGGTAGTCGCTGTAATCGACGGTGCCGACCAGACGGTCCCCGGCTCCCACTGCAAACAGGCTTTCGGCGGCGTGCGGGGCGAGGGTGACGATGCGTCGGGCCGGTGCCTTGAGGCGGACTTCCTGGCCGCTGTCGTCCTTGAAGACGAGATCGGCGTGGGCGGAGGCGGAAATGGCGAGCGCTACGGTCAACGCCGAAAAAAGAGCAATTTTCATCTTGGTTTCCATGCGGCTAAGGCGCTGCCCAGGCGCTGCCAGTCGGCGGCGCGGCCCGGCAGTCCGCAGCGCAGCAGCGGTTGCTGCTCGAAGCGGCGGGTCAGGATGCCCTGGCGGGCAAGATATTCATGCAGTTCGGTGGCCTGCGGGGTGGTCAGCGTCGCGAACAGGGCGGTTGATTTGACGTCGCCGTGCGGTGCCAGCAACTGGTGCAGGCGCTCGCCGGCCGCCTGCAAGCGGCCTCGGGTGGCGGCCTGCCAGGCCGTATCCAGCAGCGCCTGACGGGCCACTTCGCGGGCCGGGCCGCTGATGGTCCAGGGGCCCATCGCCTCGTTCATTCGGGCCAGGATGTCCGGCGCCGCGAAGATGAAGCCGACACGCGCCCCGGCCAGCCCGAAGAACTTGCCGAGCGAGCGCAGGACGATCAGGTTGGGAGCTTCGTCGCTGCCGGCCAACGGCGCCAGACTGTCCTGTGGCGTCGGATCGATGAACGCCTCGTCGACGATCAGCCAGCCGCCCCGTTTTTTCAGCTGCTGCGCCGCGTCGACCGCGACTGCGTGCGGATGGCGGTCCGCCGTCGGGTTGTTCGGATTGCACAGCAGCACGTAGGGGGTGGCCGCCGCCAGGGCGCGCGGCAGGGTGGCGTTCTGCAGGTAACGCAACTTGTGCCCGGCCCGTTGCCAGGCTTGCGGATGCTCACTGTAGATCGGCGAGATGCAGGCGACGACGGCACGCGGCAGCAGGGCCGGCAGCCACTGGATGGCGGCCTGCGAACCGGCCACCGGCAGCAGGCGGGGGTTGCCGTAGTAGGCGGCAGCCGCGGCTTCCAGCCCGTCGTTGCTTTCCGGCAGGCGCTGCCAGACGGCCGGGGGCAGCGCCGGCACCGGCCAGGCTTCCGGGTTGATGCCGGTGGACAGGTCCAGCCAGTCGGCCAGCGGGATGCCGTAGTGTGCCGCCGCTTCGCGCAGGCGGCCGCCGTGGTCAAGCATGGAGGATTCCAATCATGAAAAGGAGGGTTAGCCACAGTCCCAGACTGCGCCGGATCAGGGCAATCGCCCGCTCGAGATCGGCCGCCACCGGCGGTGGACCGGCCCCGAGCGGCGGGCGGATTTCCGTCTGTCCGTGATAAATCGCCGCGCCGCCGAGCCGCACGCCGAGGCTGCCGGCGCCGGCCGCCATGACCGGCCCGGCATTCGGACTCTCCCAGCCTGGCGCCTGCGTCCGCCAGCAGAGCAGCGCCAAGCGCGTCCGGCCGAGCAGGGCGTAAGTCAGGGCGGTCAGACGGGCCGGCAGCCAGTTCAGCACATCGTCGAGGCGGGCGGCCGGGCGGCCGAACAGGTTGAAACGTTCAGTCCGGTAGCCCCACATGGCGTCCAGCGTGTTGGCCAGCCGGAACAACAGGGCGCCGGGGCCGCCGAGCAGGGCGAACCAGAACAGCGCGCCGAAAATGGCATCATTGCCGTTTTCGAGGACCGATTCGACGCCGGCCTTGGCCACGCCGGACGCGTCGAGTCCCGAAGTTTCTCGGGAAACAATCCAGCCGACCCGTTGCCGGGCCTCGTCCAGCCGGCCTTCGCGCAGCGGTTTGGCGACCGCTTCGGCATGTTCGGCGAGACTGTGCGCGCCGAGTGAAAAATAGAGCAGGGCGACGTCGACCATGAACGGTGCCAGCGGCCGCAGCAGCAGGGCCAGCCCAACCGGCGGCAGGACGACCAGCGCCCAGGCGAACAGGCCGGCCAGGCGCTGGCGGCGGTTCAGGCGCTGTTCGACGGCGCTGGCCAGCCGGCCGAAGCCGACCAGCGGGTGGCAGCGGCGCGGCTCGCCAAGCAGGCGGTCGAGGAGCACGGCGGCCAGGGCGGCCGTCGGCATGGCGAGCGCGCCGTCGAGGGTCATAGGGGGAAGCGGCCCCGCTGCTGGATGTCGTCCTGCAGGGCGGCGAGCGCTGCGGTCAACGGCTCTTGTCGCTCGGCGTCGGCCTGTCCCCACTGGTCGTAATAGAGCAGATCGGCGATCGGCAGGCGCGGCAGCCAGCCGGCCTTTTCCAGTTCCGGCTTGTCGTGGAAGTGGCTGACGTAGCCGAGGCAGAGGTAGGCGACCGGCACGATGTGGCGCGGTATGCCCAGCGCGTCCTGGAGTTCCGGCTGGTTGAAGATGCTCACCCAGCCGACGCCCAGGCCTTCGGCGCGGGCGGCCAGCCAGAGGTTTTGCACGGCGCAGACGCTGCTGTACAAGTCCATCGTCTTGATGTGCGTGCGGCCGACGACGACCGGGCCGGTACGCTCGCGGTCGCAGGTGATACACAGGCCGAGCGGTGATTCGACGATGCCTTCGAGCTTGAGCTGGCTGTAGATTTCGCGTTTGCCTTCCGGGAACATCAGCGCCGCTTCGGCGTGCGCCTTGGCAAAGACGTCGCGGACGCGCTGTTTGACCTCGGCTGAGCGAACGAGCAGGAAGTTCCACGGCTGCATGAAGCCGACTGACGGCGCATGATGGGCCGCCATCAGTACGCGGCTGAGCACCTCGTCGGGGACCGGGTCGGGCAGGAACTGGCCGCGCACGTCGCGGCGGTTGAAGATGGTGCGATAGACGGCGGCGCGTTCGGCCGCTGAAAAAGACGGTACGGCTTGCGCCGGTGCAACTTGGTTTTCCATGGATTCCCCTTGTGGAAAAACGGCAGCTGCCTGACCAAGCAGCCCTCAAACGATCTCCTGGCCGGTCTTCTGACTCGGATTCAACCGTTGCCGCGCCTTCCCGGTCTGCACCAGTGGCAATTTGCGGCGAACGTCCTCCTCACAGCGTTGGGCACGTGGCGGAATTACACCGCCTTCCCGATTCTCCGTTCCGGCGCTTTCACAAATCGTCCCTGACGTTGTCGACTTCGCCGCGCCATGCAGGATTGCACGGTCCCACGGAGATGCCCGCGGGGCGTCTTCGACTTGTCTTGGTCTCAGGAACAATTTGTGAAAGCGCCGCCAACGGCACCTGGAGATACTTTTCCGAATCGCTTCGGAAGGGGGATGGTGCCATAATTACCGCCCTTTTTCACCGTTTTTCCCCATGTCCAGCGCTTCCCTGATGGTCCAAGGCACGACTTCCGATGCCGGCAAGACGACGCTGGTCGCCGCGCTGTGCCGCATCCTGAAACGTCGCGGCGTGTCCGTGGCGCCATTCAAACCGCAGAACATGGCGCTCAATTCGGCGGTGACCGTCGATGGTGGCGAGATCGGCCGGGCGCAGGCCCTGCAGGCGCTGGCCTGCGGTCTTGCGCCGCACAGCGATTTCAACCCGGTGCTGCTGAAGCCGACTACCGACAAGACGGCGCAGATCATCATCCACGGCCAGGTGGCGATGGATCTCGACGCCCGTGATTACCACGCCTACAAGCCGCGGGCGATGGGGGCCGTGCTTGAGTCCTGGGCGCGCCTGAGCGCCGCTTACGACTGCGTGCTGGTCGAGGGGGCGGGCTCTCCGGCCGAGATCAATCTGCGCGACCGCGACATCGCCAACATGGGCTTTGCCGAGGCGGTCGATTGCCCGGTCATCCTGATCGCCGACATCGATCGCGGCGGCGTTTTCGCCCATCTGGTCGGCACGCTCGACCTGCTTTCGCCGTCCGAGCAGGCGCGCGTCAAGGGCTTTGTCATCAACCGCTTTCGCGGCGACATCGGCCTGCTCGAATCCGGCCTGAGCTGGCTGGAGGCGCGGACCGGCAAGCCGGTACTCGGCGTCCTGCCCTACTTGCACGGCCTGATGCTCGACGCCGAGGACGCCATCGCGACTGCGACGGTCGACGGCAAAAAACGGCCAAAACTGAAAGTCGTCGCCCCGGCTTACCCGCGCGTCTCGAACCACAACGATCTCGATCCGTTGCGCCTGCATCCGGAGGTTGATTTTCGGTGGGTCGGCCCGGGCGAAACGCCGCCTGCCGCCGACCTGATCGTCCTCCCCGGTTCCAAGGCGGTGCGCGCCGATCTCGACTGGCTGCGCGAGCGCGGCTGGGCGGCGGCGATCGAGAAACACCTGCGCTACGGCGGCAAACTCATCGGCCTGTGCGGCGGCTACCAGATGCTCGGTCGCCGGATCGACGATCCACAGGGGCTGGAAGGCAGTCCGGGCAGCACGCCGGGCCTCGGTGTGCTTGAGGTGACGACGACGTTGAAAGCCGAGAAACAGTTGCGCAATGTGAGCGGTCACTTGTCGCTGCCTGGCCGGCCAGCCATGATCGGCTACGAAATCCACCTTGGTGTGACGGAGGGGGCCGGCCTTGCCCAAAGGGCGGTGGCACTGGCCGACGGCCGCAGCGATGGTGCTGTTTCAGCCGATGATCAGGTCTTCGCCACTTATTGCCACGGCCTTTTCGATCATCCGGCCGCCCTGAGCGCGCTGCTCGCCTGGGCGGGCATGACGGACAGCGAGCCGGTCGACTTTGCCGCCCGCCGTGAAGCCGATCTCGACCGGCTGGCCGATTCGGTCGAAGCGGCGCTCGACTGGGGCAAGATGGCCGCCATTCTGCCGGTGGGCTAGGCCGGCGGGGCGGGCCGCTCCTCGTCATGCTGGATGCGCATGAGCGCCACCTGTTTTTGAATTTCGCGGAAATCCTGTTCCCGGCCGTGCAGTGCGTAGTGTTTGCGGATCGCGGCGAAGACTTTCTTGGCTTCCGGGCCGGCCATCAACTGCTCGGTCTGGGTGTCGGCCAAGGGATGGTCGGCGATCGACAGCGCGGCACGCAGCACGTCGATGCGTGCCGTGGCCTCCAGTTCGGCGACCAGCAGTGCCGGGCGCAGGCCGACGAAGCGGGGCTTGCCTTTGCCCGGCGCACAGATGGCCAGTAGCGCGGCAAAGCCGGCCTGCTCGTCGAGATTCAGCGCCTGGATTTCCGAGTCGCGCAGCGTGACCAGCACTTTTTCGCCGGAAATCCGGTCGCCGGCATCGACATAGCTGCGTGCCAAGGCCAGGCGGTCGCCCGGCGAAATGGCGCCGGGCATGGTGTCGTTGGCGATGACGTCGGCCATCGCGGCCTGGGCGACGGCAAGATCGCCGTTCAGGGTCGCCGCTTCGGCCAGCAGGCGCTTGCGCAGATAGTTGCGCGGCGTTTTTTTGGCGACTTCGTCGAGGATCTGCTGGGCTTCGGCATGTTCGCCCTGCGCCATGCAGATATTGGCCTTGAGGTCGGCGGCATCGAAAAAAAGCGGCGTGGCGTCGACCACCCGGTCGATTTCCTGGCGCGCTTCGCTAAAACGTTTCTGCCGGTGCAATGAACGGGCAACGCCGGCGCGTGCCCAGGGAAACTCGTAGTCGTCGAGGATTTTCCGGTAAGCCGCTTCGGCGCCCTGGGCATTGCCGCTGCTGAGCAGGATCTCGGCCTGCTGGCGCAGGGTTTCGAAGCGGTAGGGACGTCCTGCCTCGCTCTGCTGCTGGGCTGCCAGGATTTCAAGGGCGCGGGCATATTCCTGCTTGCGCTTTTCCCGGTAATAGGCGGCGAAGAAATTTTTCTTGGCGACGATGCGATTCAGCCGCAGAACCAGCTTGTCCGGGGAAAAAGGCTTGATGATGTAGTCGTCGGGGACTAGTTCGACGGCCGAAACGACCTGCTCGTAAGCCTGTTCGCCGGTCACCATCATGAAGATCGTTTCGTCCGGCAGCAGGTTGAAGCGGCGCAACTCCTCCAGCAACTGCTGGCCGGAACGTCCTTCGCCCAACATGTAATCGCAGAGAATGATGTCCGGCGAGTTGTTGCGGATGCGGTAGATCGCATCCTGGTAATTGGAGGCGAACTCGACGGTGAACGCGCCGATGGTCTGGGCGATGGTGCGCAGGGCGTCGCGCGCCTGCGGCTGGTCGTCGATGACGAGAAAGCGCTTCTTGCTGTAATCGTCCATTAGGGCAGACGCAGCTCGAAACGGGCGCCGCCGAGCAGGGCGTCGTTGCTCAAGTGCAGGCTGCCTTGCCGCCCCTTGCGGGCATGCAGCGCAGCCAGGCGCCGGGCGACCGTCAGGCCGGTGCCGGGGGGCGGGGGCAGGGCGGCGAAACCCGGGCCGTCATCCTCGACGGTCATGACCAGCCAGCCGTCCTTGGCCGCCGCTGCCAGGTGCACCCGGCGGCGGGCATGGCGCCCGGCGTTCTGGATGGCGTTGTTGAGCATGTCGCTGACCAGATCGCGGTCGAGCGGCCATTCATCGAGTACCTGGCAGTCGACGGAGAACTGGATTCCGGTGTTGGCCAGATGGGTTTGCTGGGCAAGCGCCACTTCGGCGCAGAGATCGTCGACGATGACCGGCGTCACGGCTGTCGTCGCATCCTGGCGCAGGATCTGGTAGGCAGCCAGTGTCCGCGACAGGCGGGTGGCGGCGGCCTCGATGGCGTAACGCGCCTCGCCCAGCGCGATGCCATGTTCCGCTTCGGCGGCGCTGATCATCGACTCGGCTACAAACAGCTGATTCTTGGCGTCGTGTACGCCCGAGGCCAGAACATCCAGCAAGGTGTGCATCTTTTCCTCCTCTGCTGACACCCCGGGGTGTCTTTTTGCGAAGGATACCGTTGTTATGCCGAAAGAGGACGATCGGCTGCTTCTCGGAACGCTCTCAGGCCGCTGTCGGGGTGCCGGAGGCCTTGAGGCAGAGCGGCAGTCCGGCAGCAACCAGCGTCACCTGACCGCAGACTGCGGCGATGCGCTGGTTCAGGCGGCCCTGCTCGTCGGCAAACAGTCGCGATACCGGATGCATGGGCACGATGCCCCAGCCGACCTCGTTGGAAACGATGATGACGCGGCCGGGCAAGGCGGGCAGCACGTCGACCAGCGCCGCGGTTTCGTCGCGCAGCAGCGGGCAGGCTACGGCCATGTCGGCCTCGGCTTGTGCGGCCGCCTGTCCGGCGAAGAGCAGGTTGGACAGCCACAGGGTCAGGCAATCGACCAGAATGCAGGTATCCGCTGTCGCCAGTTCGCCAAGTTTTGCGGCCAGATGCAGCGGCTCGACGGCGCAGGCCCAGTCGGCCGGCCGCCGGGCCTGGTGGTGCGCGATGCGGCGAGCCATTTCCTCGTCGCGGACTTCGGCCGTGGCGAGGTAGACGACCTTGAGGCCGGAATCGCGGGCGCGCTGTTCGGCCAGCAGGCTCTTGCCCGACCGCGCCCCGCCGAGGATCAGTTCTTTCATGACCGGCATTCTGGGTGAAGGCGGCCGGGCCGGCAACCGCTATAATTTCGCCTTCGACAATACGGAACCCGGTGTGAATCCGGGGCGGGCCCGCCGCTGTAACCGGGGACGGATGCTGCACGATGCCACTGGCGGAAGCCGGGAAGGCGCGGCAATCCGGTTGATCCGAAAGCCAGAAGACGTGTCGAGACCATTTGGAAGCCTGTGGACAGGGCTTCGCGGCAGCGTTGGCCAAACGCCGCCGCGAGGCCCTATTGCTTTTGGAGAATCGGATGCATTCGTTTGAAATTGCCGCCCCGGATCGCGGGCTTGAAAATACCCTGAAAAACAAGGTCGACCGCAAGACCAAGCCGCTTGGCGCGCTCGGCCAGATGGAAGAGGTTGCCGTGCAGATCGGCCTCATCCAGCAGTCGCTGACGCCGCAACTGAATAACCCGCAGATGCTCGTCTTTGCCGGCGATCACGGGGCCGCCAAGGCCGGGGTCTCGGCCTACCCGCAGGATGTGACCTGGCAGATGGTCGAGAATTTCCTGGCCGGCGGGGCGGCGATCAATGTCTTCGCCCGTCAGAACGGTCTCGGCCTGTCGGTGGTCGATGCCGGTGTGGCGCACGATTTCGGCCGGCGGGATGGCCTGATCGACGCCAAGGTGGCGCTGGGTACGGCCAATTATCTTGAACAGCCGGCGATGACCGTCGCCCAGTGCGCCCAGGCCATCGCCGCGGGGGCCGCGGTGGTGCGCGCTCTGGCGGCGGCCGGCTGCAACGTCGTCGGTTTCGGCGAAATGGGCATCGGCAATACCGCGTCGGCCTCGCTGCTCACCCATTGCCTGACCGGTGCGCCGCTGGCAGAATGCGTCGGTCGCGGCACCGGCCTGGACGATGCCGGGTTGGTGCGCAAGCAGGCGCTGCTGGAACAGGCCCTGACCCGCTATCGCACCACCAGTGGCAACGATGATGCCTTGACGCTGCTCGCCGAATTCGGTGGCTTCGAGGTCGCCGCCATGGTCGGCGCCATGCTGGCGGCGGCCGAAGCGAAGATGGCCCTGCTCATCGACGGCTTCATCGTCGGTGCCGCGGCGCTGGTCGCCAGCCGGCTGGCGCCGGATCTGCGCGATTACTGTGTCTTCTGCCACCGCTCGGCCGAACCCGGCCATGCCGCGCAGCTGCAGGCGATGCAGGCCGAGCCCTTGCTCGACCTCGGCCTGCGCCTCGGCGAGGGCACCGGGGCGGCGCTGGCTTATCCGCTGCTCCAGGCGGCGGTGAATTTCCTTAACGAGATGGCCAGCTTCGAGTCGGCCGGCGTCTCCGACAAGGCATGATGCGCCGCGAGCTCGAATATTTCTTTGGCGCCGTCCGTTTCTTCACGCGTCTGCCGGTGCCGGCCTGGGTCGGCCACTCGGCCGAGGCGCTGAACCGCTCGGCGCGCTATTTCCCGGCGGTCGGTCTGGTCGTGGGCGGAATCGGCGCGCTGGTCTATCTGCTCGCCATGCAACTCTGGCCACCGCCGGTCGCCGTGCTGCTCTCGATGGCGGCGACCATCTACGCCACCGGCGCCTTCCACGAGGACGGGTTGTCCGACAGCGTCGATGGCCTCGGCGGCGGCTGGGACAAGCTGCGCATCCTCGAAATCATGAAGGATTCGCGGGTCGGCAGTTACGGCGTGGTGGCGATGGTGCTGGCGCTGCTCGGCAAGTTCGCCCTGCTCACCGGGCTGGATGCGGCGCTGGTGCCTGGGGCGCTGGTCGCCGGCCATGCCCTGTCGCGGTTTTGCTCGACCCTGCTGCTGGCGACCATGGACTACGTTCGCGAAGATCTGCTGGCCAAGGCCAAGCCGCTGGCGACGCGCCTGAGCGCCGGTGAATTGCTGGTCGCGCTGGCCTTTGTGTTGCTGGCGTTGGCGTTGCTGCCGACCCGCCAGGCGATCGCTGGCTGCGTGCTGGCCGGCCTCGCGACGTTCTGGCTGGCGACCAAGTTCCGGCGCTGGCTGGGCGGTTACACCGGCGATTGCCTGGGAGCGGCGCAGCAGGTCAGCGAGATTGCCTTTTACCTTGGCCTGCTGGCGCACTGGTCGTAAGCGGCGGACACTGAAGCGCGAGGGTTGATCCTCAGCAGCGGGCCCGTTATTTTGATAATTGCCATTTTTGCGTTGTTTTATGAAAGATAGAATAGATGCGAGGTTTTGAAATCGCCGGCTGAGGGGCCGCAGCAAGATAAATCCGCAATCGTGCCTTGACGATGTCCTGGGCAAACATGAGCTTGAGGAGTGGCATGAAAGATCCGGCGAAAATGGATACGTTTAACGGCGAGTATTTCGAGCGCCGCAAACACCCGATCGGACGCCTGATTTTCTGGATAAAGAGCAAGTTCATCCAGGAGGTTCCGCGCGCCATGGCGCAATGCGAATTCGGCTGCCGGAAACTCGAATGTACCGAGGCGGAGTGGGCCAGTTGCAGGAATCGTATCGAAGCGTCGCGGCATTGATCCCGAGCGCCAGGCGCGCCCCCTGGCGGCGAGCGTTCCCAGGCGAAAAGCCGGCGGCATTGGCCGGAGGCCGCGCAGGGCTGCGCCGCGCCGAGAGGGTCAACGCCATTCATTCAGCCTTCGTGATCCGCTCGCCATGATCCTGCATCTGATCCGCCACCCGAAGCCGCTGATCGCAGCTGGCATTTGTTACGGTCGACTCGATATTCCGGCCGAAAATGCGGCGGCGGTCCAGCGCCTGCGGGACGAATTGCCCCCCGGCCTGCCGTTGTGGAGCAGCCCGCTGCGTCGCTGCCGGGAACTGGCCGAACAGTTGCATCCGGCGCCGCTGTTCGACCCTCGCCTGGCCGAAATGGATTTTGGCCTGTGGGAAGGTCGACCGTGGGCGGCCATTCCCCGCCCTGAACTCGATGCCTGGGCGGCCGATATTGCCGGCTATGCCCCGCCGGCCGGGGAGTCGCCGCGTCAGGTGCAGCAGCGGGCACTGGCTTTCGTCGCCGGGCTGCGCGTGCCGGAAGCGGTCATCATCACCCATGCCGGCGTGATCCGCCTGCTCCTCGCCCACTGGCAGGCGTTGCCGGCGGCCCGCTGGTGCGAACGGCAGATCGCCTTTGCCGAGCGTGTCGTGGTCGATCTTGGTCGGGCCGGAAGCGCCGACGTATAATCAGCGCCCCCTTCCCGGCCTCATTCCCGTGACTCCTTCGCCCGTCCAACCGACCAGTCGCCAGATCTATTTCCGCATGCTCGGCTACGTCCGGCCGTACTGGAAGATGCTGGCGCTGGGCCTGGCGCTGAGCGCCCTGGCGGCGGCGATGGAGCCCTTGCTGCCGGCGCTGATGAAAGCCTTGCTCGACAACGGCTTCACGCCGAAGGGCGACGGCTCGCTGACCGACAACCTGCTGCACGGTTCGCCCTGGGTCGTGCCGGCCTTCATCGTCGGCATCATGACCCTGCGTGGCATCGTCACCTTCTCCGCCAGCTACGCCATGTCCTGGGTGCAGATCCGTCTGCTCAACAGCATCCGTCTTCAGATGTTCGAACACATTGCCCAGCTGCCGCTCAGCTTTTTCGAGGCCAACCCGTCGGCGCGCACGATCACCCGCGTTACCAATGACGTCACCGCCATCGGTATAGCCTCGACGACGGCCGGGCTGATCATCATCCGCGAGTCGTTGACTGTTGTCGGCCTGCTCGTCTGGCTGCTCTACCTGAACTGGCAGCTGACGCTGATCACGCTGGCTGTCGGTCCTTTCATCTCCCTGGTTTCGCGCCGGCTCGGCCAGCGCTTGCGCAGCATGAGCCGTTCGACACAGGTCGGCATGGGGGCGATGACGCAGAAATTGCAGGAGGCGATCCTCTGCCAGAAAGTGCTCAAGGTCTTCGGCGGCGAAGCGCAGGAAATCGAGCGCTTTGCCCGGGTCAACGATGCCATGCGCGGCTACGCGACTCGGGCCGCGGTTGCCGGCGCGGCCAACACGCCGCTGGTCTATTTCTTCGTCTCGTTGTCGATCGCCGCCGTCGTCTATCTGGCGCTGGTCCAGGCGATGCAGGGGGCGACGACGGTCGGCAGCTTCGTCTCCTTCATCATCGGCATGCTGATGCTGCTGTCGCCGCTGAAAATGCTCTCCAACGTCAATGCCCAGCTGCAGAACGGGCTGGCGGCCGCCGAAAGCGTTTTCCACCTGCTCGATACGCCACTGGAAAATGATCCTGGGACGCAGACCATCGGGCGCGCCGAGGGGCAGGTCGAGTTCCAGGCGGTCGATTTCCGCTACCCGGGCGGCGAACGCGATGCGCTGAGCGACATCAACCTGCACGTCGCAGCCGGCCAGACGGTCGCCCTGGTCGGCACCTCCGGCGGCGGCAAGACGACGCTGGCCGGTCTGCTGCCGCGGTTTCACGTGCCGACGCGCGGGCGCATCCTGATCGACGGCATCGACATCCAGGAACTGACCCTGGCCAGCCTGCGTGCCCAGATCGCCATCGTCTCGCAGGAAACCCTGCTTTTCAATGACACCGTCGCCGCCAACATCGCTTACGGATCGACGGCTGACGCGCCGCAGGCGGCGATCGAAGCGGCCGCCGCGGCGGCCAATGCGCTCGATTTCATCCGCGCCTTGCCGGAGGGTTTCGCCACCGTCATCGGCGAGAATGGCAGCCGCCTGTCCGGCGGCCAGCGCCAGCGCCTGGCGATTGCCCGCGCCATTTTGAAAGATGCGCCTATCCTCATTCTCGACGAGGCGACCTCGGCCCTCGACAACGAGTCCGAGCGCCTGGTCCAGGAAGCCCTCGAGCACTTGATGCGCCACCGGACGACGCTGGTCATCGCACACCGCCTGTCGACCATCCAGCACGCCGACCTGATTGTCGTCATGCAGCAGGGGCGGGTCGTCGAATCCGGTAGCCATCAGGCCCTGTTGGCGGCCAACGGCGCTTATGCCAGCCTGCACAGCACGCATGAACTGACCGCCTAGGGCGCCTCCCGGCCAGTGGCGCGATAAACCGCTACGCTGTGTCCGGGCGATATTCCTAGTGCGCCGCTTCCCAGTTTGGTCCGACGCCCACTTCGACGACCAGTGGCACCTTCAGGGCGGCGACCTGGCTCATCAGTCGGGGCAGGTGGGTGCGCACGGCGACCAGTTCGTCGTCCGGCACTTCGAGCAGCAGTTCGTCGTGTACCTGCAGCACCAGCTTTGATTGCAGCCCCGATTTTTCCAGCCACTCCTGCACGGCGATCATCGCCAGCTTGATCAGGTCGGCCGCCGTACCCTGCATGGGGGCGTTGATCGCTGCGCGCTCGGCGCCTTGGCGGCGGTTGCCGTTGCTCGAACGGATCTCGGGGAACCACAGCCGGCGGCCGAAGGCGGTCTCGACGTAGCCGTGCTGGCGGGCCGCTTCGCGGGCTTCTTCCATGTAGCGGGCGACGCCGGGATAGCGGGTGAAATAGCGGTCGATGTAGGTCTGCGCCGCGCTGCGCTCCAGGCCAAGCTGGCGGGCGAGGCCGAAGGCGCTCATGCCGTAGATCAGGCCGAAGTTGATGCTCTTGGCGACGCGGCGCTGGTCGGGGCCGACTTCGAGCGGCGTGACGCCGAAAATTTCGCCGGCCGTGGCGCGGTGGACGTCTTCGCCGTGGGCGAAGGCGTCGCGCAGGCCTTCGTCGCCGGAGAGATGGGCCATGATGCGTAGTTCGATCTGCGAGTAGTCGGCCGAGACGATGCTGCTGCCCGGCGGTGCGATGAAGGCGGTGCGGATTTTCCGGCCTTCCTCGCTGCGTACCGGGATGTTCTGCAGGTTGGGGTCGCTCGAAGCGAGGCGCCCGGTGACGACGGCGGCCTGCGCGAAGCTGGTGTGGACGCGGCCGGTCTGCGGATTGACCATGCGCGGCAGCTTGTCGGTATAGGTACCCTTGAGCTTGGACAGGCTGCGGTGTTCGAGCAGCAGCTTGGGCAGCGGGTAGTCGAGGGCCAGTTCGGAAAGCACTTCTTCGTCGGTCGACGGCCCGCCGGAGGGAGTTTTCTTTTTGACCGGCAGGCCCTGTTTTTCGAACAGGATGTCGGCCAGCTGCTTCGGCGAGGCGAGGTTGAAGGGCTGGCCGGCCAGTTCGTAGGCCTGCGCTTCGAGGGCCATGATCTTCTGGCCCATCTCGTGGCTCTGCCGGGCGAGCAGGTCGGCATCGACCAGGATGCCGTTGCGCTCGATCTGCCAGATGACCTGGCGGACCGGCATTTCGATCTCGTGATAGATGCGGCTCAAACCGACTTCGCCGGCAAACTGCGGATGCAGCACGTTGTGCACGCGCAAGGTGACGTCGGCGTCTTCGGCCGAGTAGGTGGCGGCACGTTCGATGTCGACCTGGTCGAAGCCGATCTGTTTGGCGCCCTTGCCGCATAGGTCTTCGTAAGCGATGGTCGCCAGCCCGAGGTGGCGGGTACACAGCTGGCCGAGGTCGTGCCCCTTGTCGGACTCGATGACGTAGCTCTGCAGCATGGTGTCGTGGGCGATGCCGGCCAGCGCGATGCCATGGTTGGCGAAGACGTGCTGGTCATACTTGGCGTTCTGCAGCACCTTCTTGCGGTCGACCGCTTCCAGCCACGGTTTCAGCTTGGCCAGCACTTCCTCGCGCGACAACTGGTCGGCGACACCGGGGGCGGTGTGGGCGAGCGGGATGTAGCAGGCTTCGCCGATCTTGACCGACAGCGAAATGCCGACGATGCGTGCTGCGAACGAATCGAGGCTGGTCGTTTCGGTATCGAGGGCGGTCAGTTCGGCCGTTTCTATCCGGGCCAGCCAGGCGTCGAATTGCGGCCAGCTGAGGACGGTTTCGTAACGAACCTCGATGGCGCTGGTCGGCGCGCTTGCCGGGGCTGGCGAAACCTCACGCGCCGGCAGGGCAGCGGCCGCTTTCGGGCCATCGATTTCGCCCAGCCAGGTACGGAACTGATAGCGGGTATAGAGTTCGCGCAGGGTGGCCGTGTCGGGCGGCGTGGTCGTCAGGGCGCTCGGTGCTGGCAGGTTGGAGAGGTCGCAGGCGACGGTGACCAGCTTCCGGCCGAGGGGCAGGAAGGCGAGGTGGTCGCGCAGATTCTGACCGACCACGCCACCGATTTCGTCGGCATGGGCGACGATGCCGTCGAGCGACCCGTATTGTGTCAGCCACTTCAACGCTGTTTTTGGGCCGCATTTGGCGACACCCGGTACGCCGTCGACGGTGTCGCCGACCAGCGCCAGGTAATCGACGATCAGCGAAGGCGGCACCCCGAACTTGGTCTCGACGCCGGCGGCGTCGAGCAGCTCGTTGCTCATCGTGTTGTACCAGCGGACGTGGTCGCCGACCAGCTGGGTCAGGTCCTTGTCGCCGGTGGAAATCAGGGTCTCGATGCGGTCGACCGTAGCATTCGTCGCCAGCGTGCCGATCACGTCGTCGGCTTCGACGCCATCGACCATCAGCAGCGGCCAGCCGGCGGCCTTGATCGCCGCGTGCAGCGGTTCGACCTGCTGGATCAGGTCGTCCGGCATCGGCGGCCGGTGCGCCTTGTATTCCGGATACCAGTCGTCGCGGAAGGTCTTGCCCTTGGCGTCGAAGACGACGGCCTTGTAGTCTGCCTTGTAGTCGTTTTCCAGCCGGCGTAGCATGTTCAGAACGCCGTAGATGGCGCCCGTCGGTTCGCCGGCCTTGTTGCGGAGGTCGGGCAGGGCGTGGAAAGCGCGGTAGAGATAGGACGAACCGTCCACCAACAACAAGAGAGGCATGAGAAGTGACGGAAAACGATAAGCTGGTGATGGGAGTCGAGACCGAGGCCTTGCTCAAAAATACGACGGCCCGCGAGTCATGGCGGATTTTCGGCATTATGTCAGAGTTCGTCGAGGCGACGGAGCGCCTGGCGGCGATCAAGCCGGCCGTGACGATGTTCGGCAGCGCCCGTGTCCGGCCGGACTCACCCTATTACATGTTGACCGAACAGACGGCACGACGCCTGTCCGATTCCGGTTTTTCGGTCATTTCCGGCGGCGGGCCGGGGATCATGGAAGCAGCCAACAAGGGGGCCTTCTTTGGCCGCTCGCCGTCGGTCGGCCTGAACATCCAGTTGCCGCATGAACAGGCGAGCAACCCTTACCAGGACATCTCGCAGACCTTTCGCCACTTCTTCGCGCGCAAGTACATGTTCGTCCGTTTCGCCAGCGCCTATGTCGTGATGCCCGGCGGTTTTGGCACGCTCGACGAATTGATGGAGGCGCTGACGCTGATCCAGACCGGCAAGGCGCGGAAGATTCCGTTGATCCTCGTCTGTTCGGAGTTCTGGGGCGGCATGATCGAGTGGTTCAAGGATCGGCTGGTCAGGGAAGGCATGGTCGATCCCGAGGACATGAACCTGATCCAGCTGATCGACGAACCGGAACAAGTGGTCGAGGCGATTTTCAAACATTACGAGGGACGCCCTTTCGGTCCCTTGCCGAACGAACACGAGATGCTGCTCAACCTGTAAAATCAGGGTATCGAACCCAAGGAATTCATCATGCGCCGCCTTCTTCCCATCCTGCTGCTTGTCGCCCTGCCTGTCTGGGCGCAGAAGGGCGAGCTTCAGCCCCTGCCGGCCGTACCGCCGCCACCGCCGGGCATGGAAGCCTTCGACGAGGCGCTCGAACCGCAGGTCACCATCATCAAGCGCGAGACCGAAACCCGCGAGGAATACCGCATCAACGGCAAGCTCTATATGATCAAGGTCACCCCGGCGGTCGGCAAGCCGTATTTCCTGATTGATAACCAGGGCGATGGCCAGTTCATCGAAGCCGACATTACCCATCCGGTCGTCAAGCCGCCGATGTGGATCATTCACAGCTGGTAAGGCTTGTCCGTCTACACCACGGTCGGGCGGGCCGAGCTTGCCGCCTGGCTTCA
Source organism: uncultured Pseudomonadota bacterium (assembly GCA_946479855.1). The sequence continues at coordinate 9,444 of CAMLHL010000017.1, read as the reverse complement.
GCCGCTCGGAGTGGGTGATCTGCTCGGTCACGCCGGCATCGCCGCCGGCATGCAGAACTCCAACTATTTCGTGACGACCGCCCGGGGGCGCTTCGTGCTGACGCTGTTCGAGTCCATCGAAGCGGTGGCGCTCGATTTTTATCTGGCCCTGCAGGACCGGCTGGCCCGCCGCGGCATTCCCTGTCCGCAACCGCTGGCCGACGGCGAGGGCCGGCGCTGGCGCAGGCTGGCCGGCAAACCGGCCGCATTGCTCAGTTGCTTGCCGGGAACGGCACTGGAAACACCGGGGGCGGTACATTGCCACGCCGTCGGGGAGATGCTCGCCCGCCTGCATCTGGCGGCGGCGGAGATGCCGGATCCCTTGCCCAATCCCTGCGGCGCCGCCTGGCGCCAAGACACGGGCACGGCCTTGCTGCCCATGCTGACCTCCGATGAGCGTGCGCTGCTGGCCGATGAGCTGGCTTTCCAGTCGACGCAGGACTGGTCCGCTCTGCCGCGCGGCGTCATCCATGCCGACCTGTTCCGCGACAACGTGTTGTGGGAAGCGGACGGTCGCCTGTCCGGGGTGCTTGATTTCTATTTTGCCGGCGAGGACGCGTTGCTCTTCGACCTGGCCGTGGTCGCCAACGACTGGTGCTTCGATCCGGCGACCCTGGGGGCTCTGATCACCGGCTATACCGGCCAGCGCCCGCTCGGCGAGTCCGAAAGAACCGTCTGGCCAGCCATGCGCCGGGCCGCCGCCTTGCGTTTCTGGCTGCTCAGGCTGGAGGTTCGCCATCGGCCGCGTCCGGGCGAAGTGGTAACGATCAAGAATCCGGACCATTTTCGCCACCTGCTGACGCGTTTTCGCCTTGCCCCGGAGGCCTTGCCCCGTTAGCATCCGCGCATGAACGAAACTCCTGCTTTTCCGATGGCGCCGGCCCGTTTTGCCGGCGAGAGCCGCGAAGTCGATCCCGGTGCCTGCTTCGACTGGCTGCGCCAGGGCTGGGCCATTTTCCTGGTTAATCCAGGGGTCTGGATCGGCAGCACGCTGCTCCTGCTGATCATCCTGATGGCCATTTCCATCGTGCCGCTGTTCGGCCAGATCGCCGCCCATTTGCTGGTCCCGCTGTTTGGGGCCGGCATGATCAAGCTCTGCCGCCGGATCGGCGAGGGCGAGGAACCGGAAATTGCCGACCTCTTCGCCGGCTTTCACCACAATGCCGGGCAACTGGTCATGGTCGGCGTCTTCTTCGCAGCCGGTATTTTCGGCATTGCCTTCATCGCCTTCATGCTGCTCAGCGGCGGCATCCTGGGGGGGGGCGTCACCGGCAAGGTGGCCGGCTTCGGCATCGCGCTCGGCGGCGCCATGCTGGCCGGGCTGCTGGTCATGGTGCTGTCGGTGCCGGTGATCATGGCGACCTGGTTTGCGCCGGCGCTGGTCTTCTTCCACGACATGCAGCCGCTGGCGGCGATGAAGGCCAGTTTTGCCGCCGGCGCCAAGAACATGCTGCCGATGGTCATTTTCGGCGTATTTCTGGTCGTTGCCCTGTTCTTTGCCATGTTGCCGGTCGGCATGGGGTTGTTGTTGCTGTTGCCAGTCTTTTCCGGCGCGGTCTACGCTTCCTACCGCGACATTTTCATGGGTAGTTGACGGTGCGAGCCCAAACTCTGCCGCCCGCCGCCGGCTGGCAATGGATCATCGGCGGCTTCGCCATTTTCCGCCGCAACCCGATCATGCTGGGCATGCTGGTAGTGGCCTACTGGTTTACCGTGCTCTTCCTCAATGTATTGCCGGTCATCGGCGTGCTGGTCGCCTCGTTGGCCATCCCCGGCCTCTCGGTCGGCTTGATGCAGGCGGCGCGCCATCTCGATCGCGGCCAGCCGATCGGCCTGCAGACGCTCTACGGCAGCTTCCGGGAGAATACCCGCACCCTGCTGGCCCTGGGGGCGCTCTACCTGGGCTGTACGCTGGGAATTCTCGGCCTGTCGTCGCTGGTCGATGGCGGCGACCTGCTGAAGTTCATGCTGTCGAGCAGTCCGGTCGAGCGGGCGGCGCTCGAAGATGCCGATTTCCTGTGGCCGGCCCTGTTCGTCACCTTGCTGATGATGCCGGTGATGATGGCTTACTGGTTTGCGCCGGTGCTTGCCGCCTGGCATCGCCTGTCCCTTGGCCGGGCGCTGTTCTTTAGCTTCATGGCCTGCGGGATGAACTGGCGCCCGTTCCTGAGCTATGGCGCCGGGCTGCTGCTGCTGGCCGGCATCCTGCCCGGGGTGCTGCTCGGGGTCCTGTTGCTGATCGCGCCGGGCGCGGCGAATTTGGCGACGGCCATTGTCACCTTGCCGATGGTGCTGATTGTGGCGCCCACCATTTTCGCCAGCTTCTACGTCAGCTACCGCGACATCTTCGGTATCTCCGAAATTGTCTGAACCCCTCGGCCTGTTCGGCGGCACCTTCGATCCCGTGCACTACGGTCACCTCCGTCTGGCCGAAGAGTCCATCGCCCAGCTCGGTCTTGGCGGGGTGCGCTGGATTCCCGCCGGTCAGCCGCCGCATCGCGGCTCGCCGCAGGTTACCGCGCAGCAGCGGCTGGAGATGGTGCTGCGGTCGACGGCCGGAAATGCTCGATTTTCAGTCGATGCCAGCGAGGTCGAAGCGGAGGTGCCCAGCTATACGGTGCATACGCTGGAACGTCTGCGCCGCGAGCTCGGCGACGAGCAATCGCTGGTGCTGCTGGTCGGCGCCGATGCTTTTGCCGGTCTGGCCACCTGGCATCGCTGGCAGGAAATTTTCGCACTGGCTCATGTCGCCGTTTCCCATCGCCCCGGTTTTCCCGTCGAAACCGCCAGTCTGTCCGATGCGCTGGCCGACGAATTCAGCCGCCGCCGCCTGCCTGATGCCGGCGGCCTCCAATTGGCAACAGCCGGTGGCATCGTCACCTTCGCCATGACCCAGTTGGCCATTTCGGCAACGCAAATCCGCAAGCTGCTGGCCAACGGCCTTTCTGCGCGCTATTTGCTGCCGGATAGCGTTCTCGACTATATTGATCTTCACCAACTCTATAAAAGTACCTGATGGATATCCGCAAGCTGCAAAAAATCGTCGTTTCCGCCCTTGAAGACATCAAGGGCAAGGACATTGAAGTCATCAACACCACCAAGCTGACCTCGATGTTCGATCGAATCGTCATCGCCACCGGTGATTCCAACCGTCAGGTCAAATCGCTGGCCAACAGTGTTCAGGAAAAGGTCAAGGAGGCCGGCGCCGAAGTCATCTCGACCGAAGGCGAAGACAGCGGTGAGTGGGTGCTGGTCGACCTCGGCGACATCGTCGTTCATGTCATGCAACCCAACGTCCGTCAGTACTACAACCTCGAGGAACTCTGGCAGGCGACGCCGGCCCAGCGGCGAAAAGCCGTGGAGCAGGTCAGGGAAGAATGAAGCTGGCCGTACTTGCCGTCGGCCATCGCCAGCCCGCCTGGGTCGATGAAGGCTGTGCCGAGTACCTCAAGCGCATGCCGCGCGAACTGCCGGCCAGTGTCACCGAAATCAAGCCGGAAGCCCGTGGTTCCAAGACCCGGGAGCAATTGCTGGCAGCTGAAAAGGCACGCATTCGCGATGCCTTGCAGCCGGGCTGTCGTCTGGTGGTTCTCGATGAGAAGGGTGACGACCTGACCACCCTGAAGCTCGCCAAGCGTCTGGAAGCCTGGATGCAGGACGGCCGTGACGTGGCGTTGCTGATTGGCGGGGCCGACGGGCTGGATGAAGAGTTCAAGCAACAGGCTGACGACCGGCTGCGGCTGTCCAGTCTGACCCTGCCACACGGCATGGCTCGTCTGCTATTGTGCGAGCAACTCTATCGTGCCGTCAGCGTACTGAAAAACCATCCTTATCACCGGGAGGGATGATGCGTCTCTATCTCGCTTCGCGCAGTCCGCGCCGCCGTGAATTGCTGAACCAGATCGGCATCGATTTCGATACCGTCGTTTTTCGCGACGGCCTGCGGGCCGACAGTGAGACTGACGAAACCCCACTGCCCGGTGAGAACCCGGTTGATTATGTTGAGCGGGTGACCAGGGCCAAGGCCATTCACGGCCTGAAGATCGTTGAGGAGCGTCGCCTGCCGATGCGTCCCGTGCTCTCGGCCGACACGACGCTGGAACTGGATGGTCAGATCATCGGCAAGCCGGTTGATATGGCTGATGCTGCCGCCATCCTGCGCCGCCTTTCCGGGCAGACGCATCGTGTGCTCACTGGCGTGGCGATCAATCACCAGGGACGCACCGAATACTTGCTGTCGACCAGTGAAGTCCGCTTCCGCAAGATCGATGATCAGGAAATCCGCCACTACGTGATGAGCGGAGAACCGATGGACAAGGCCGGCGCCTACGGCATCCAGGGCCGGGCCGGCCTGTTTGTCGAACATCTGGCTGGCAGCTACACCGGTGTCATGGGCCTGCCGGTCTGCGAAACCGGTGAGTTACTCAAGCGGCTGGGGTTCCGGCCGCTTTAGTTGCCGCAGCTCCTGTCAGCCCTGTCGGAAGAATCAGGCGGGATACCTGGCAACTGGCCAGCTGTTCTGCTAATCCGGGATACCATTCGATCAATCCGATACCCATGCATTTCAGGGCAGCTTCATGTTGGACCCATTGCTCGGCAAAGCGGATTGCTTGCTCGGCGGAATTCCTTCCTGGCAAGCTCTTAGCGATGGCAGGTCCTAGATAATCGACAGCCAAGGTAGCTATCTCCGCTTGCCAGTCTGGGGTTTCAGTACTTTGTAACAGATCGATGCCAACCGCTCCTCGCTGGCTGATGGCGAGCAACGAAAGCCCGGGTTCGTGGCTGATTGACAGGTGGATATCGTCACGGTCGGCAAGTCGTGGCGCCTGTCCCGGCTGGGAGAGCAAATTCACGGTAGCCGGCGGGCGATTCAGGAGGGTGCCAAGAATTTGCCGGGCAGCGTCGCGTACCAGTTTGCGGGCGGCGTCGCGAATCGGCGTTGGTGGGGTGTCGACCGCGACGATGATCAGGCCGTTCTCAGGGGTAACGCTCTCGCCGCAGGCCGGCCACCGCTGAACGCTGATCATGGCCGGGTTCAAGGGCGGTTGGGGCTGGCCGGACAGCCATGCCAGCGGGAGCTGGCCGGAATTCCCTCACCCTTCATGACCAGGGTCAGCGGGCCGAGCATTGCGTTGTTGCCGATCGTGGCGCTGTATAAGACTGCGGAACGTGCATTTAGGCATACCTTTTCGCCGATTTCGACATGATCGATCTTCATCACGCGATCTTCGAAGAGATGGGTTTGCGGGCAGGTCAGCGCATTGAGTTCGCTAAAATCGCCGATGTGTACGCAATCGAATTCCGTGAAGTCGGTGGTGTCCAGATAGACCCCGCGGCCGATCCGGCAACCGAGCAGGTTGAAGGCCAGCGGCAGCCATGGCGTGCCGCGTAGGTAGCGCATGAGATTCGGAACGGTGATGCCCTCGAAGAGGTTGGTGATGCCTTCCGAAACCCATACGAAGGGCGTCCACATCGGTTGCGAGCGCTTGTCGTAGCGACCGATCAGCAACCACTTCAGGATTGCGACGAAGAAAAAAGCGCCCAGCCCATAAAAGAGTCCGGCCAGGTTCAAATACCAGATGACAGCGCCCCAGCGCCCCGCCTCGGCCAGCGGCATGATGTTGAGGACGACGGTATAGCCGACGGCGATTACTGCCGCATGCGGGGTGATGATGCGGAAGGCCTCGACCAGGCCGCGTCCCAGCCGACGGGAGCGGGATGGGTGGAAGGTCAGGGTTTCCGGGAAGCCGCTGGTCTGCTCGCGGGCCGGCAGATTGATGGCGGGCGAACCGAGCCAGGTGTCGCCGCTCTGCATCTGCTCATTGGCCGGGGCTCGGGAATGGACGCCGATCAGGACGTTTTCCGGCAGGATGGTGCCGTCAGGGATGAAGGCACCGTTGCCGACGAAGCTGCGCTGGCCGATCACGGTCGGGCGCATGCGCATCCAGCCGCCGTCGACTTCCTCGTCGCCAAGCATGACGGCGTCGGCGATGAAGGTTTCGTCACCGAGCGTCAGGAGATCGGGAACCAGGCCCTGGGCGGTGGATATTTCGGCGTCGCGGCCAACCTTGGCGCCGAGCAGGCGATACCAGAACGGGGCGTACACCGTCGCATAGACCCCGTGCAGAATGTTCAGACTGGCTTCCTGGATCTGGTTGACCAGCCAGCGGCTGCGATAGATGCGGCTATGGACTGGCCAGCAGCCTGCGCTCAGCCGGGGCAACAGGCCCCAGCGCAAGATGGCACAGAGCAGGGCGGTACACACGATCAGGACAGCTGTTCCGGGGAAGGCGAAGACAAAATATTTAATGATCTGGAAAGTGATGTCCTTGCTTTGCAACCAGGGATGGGCGTCGCTGTCGAGCCAGTCGACCAGCAGGAAGCTGGGGAAGACCGGAATGAAGAAGAGCATGGCGGTGAGTAGCACACCGGCGACGAAGAAGAGGTTTTCGCTCACCCGGTATCGCCGGGAAATTTCTGGCCTGGGCAGTTGCTGGCCGGGATCGAAACTGCCGATGTCGCGGGCGGGCGAGCCTTGCCATATACGCCGAGCCGGCAGATGCAGGCCATCGCCGAGCGCGGATTGCCCCTCGAGATGGCCATATTCGCCGACGGCCGTATTGCCCTCGAGAACAGCATAGGAGCCGATGCAGGCATGGCGTGCGATCGCGATCCGGCCAAGGATCAGTTCGCCATGCTCGACCCGGGCATTTTCAAGATTGACGGCGTTGCCGAGGCTGACGAAATCGTCTATCTCCAACAGATCATGGGCGCGCAGGGTTACCGAACCGATGGTCACTTCGGTGCCGATCTTTGCTCCGAGAGCTCGCAGCCACCAGACGTAGAGTGGAGAGCCGCTGAGCATGTAGAGCGGAGCGCCTTCGATCAGTCGATCGGCGAGCCACCAGCGGAAGTAGGTCAGACCCCACAGGGGATAGCGGCCAGCCTTGAGTCGTCCGGCAATCAGCCACTTGCCGAGAATCGCGATGGCAAAACCGAGCACGGTGGCCAGCAGGAACATGCCGAGCGAGGCGAAGATGGCGCGGAGAATGGAATCGCCCGGGTCACCGGTAAAGAAATGATAGGTAAAGAAGGGGGCCAGCCATTGCGACATGCGCAGGACAACCAGACCAGGGATGGTGATTGCCTGCGCAGCGCCACAGCGCCACCGCTTCAGGCTGGAAGGCGGAGTCCACTGGGCGACGGCCGTTGTCTGTTGCAGGGCGGTTTCCGCCAGCAGTTCGCCAATACGGCCGATTTTGCGATGCTGGTAGATGTCGCGGACCGTGAAGGAGGCGAATTGCGGATTGCTGCGCAGGGCCGATGCCAGGCGGGCGGCGAACAGCGAATGGCCGCCAAGGTCGGAGAAGAAGTCGGCATCCCGACGGATCGACTGCCCTGGAAAAAGCCGGGCCAGTGCGGCAAAGAGTATTTCTTCGGCCGCTGTTTCAGGGCTATCGGAATCGGTGCCCTCGGCCGGTATGGCAAGCGGCCTGGCCCGCAGCGCCTTGCGGTCGATCTTGCCCGAGGTCAGGCGCGGCATTTCCGCCAATGCTTCGACATGTACCGGGACCATGTAGGGTGGCAACTCGTTTGCCAGTGCCGTGCGCAGCAGGCTGGACGCCGGCGCTGCCGCGCCGTCGGCAATGATGTAGGCGACCAGCCTTTCGATGCCGTCGTCGTGGCGCAGAATGACTGCTGCCGTTCCGACCCCGTCCTGTCGACACAGTGCGGCCTCGATTTCGCCGAGTTCGACGCGGAAGCCGCGAATCTTGACCTGATCGTCGGTCCGGCCGAGGCACTGGATGCAACCGTCGCTGTCGATCCGGGCGAGGTCGCCGGTGCGGTAGAGGATCGGGTGTCCGCCGCTGCCGGCAAACGGGTTGGCAAGAAATTTCTCGGCGCTCAGGTCGGGCCGCCCGAGATAGCCGGCGGCAATCCCCGGGCCGGTAATGCACAATTCGCCGGTTTCACCCCGTGGCAAGAGGCGCAGGCCATTCTCGACGGCGGCGTCGATGACCAGCAGGCCGTAGTTGGGTAACGGTCGCCCGATGGTTACCGGCTGACCGGGGTGCAATTCCGCCAGGCTGGCTGATACGGTTGCTTCGGTCGGACCGTAGGTGTTGAAAACCTGTCGCCCGTCGGTCGCCCAGCGGGCGGCCAGCGAAGCCGGGCAGGCTTCGCCGCCCAGATTGATCAACCGGAGAGTGGGAATGTCCTGGTTGAACAGGGCAAGCAGGGTCGGCACGGCATGGAGGACAGTGATTTGCTGTTCGATCAACGCCAGCGGCAACGCCTCGGGGTCGCTCGCCAGTTCTCGGGGAGCGACCCATAGCGTGGCGCCGACCAAATAGCTGATCCAGATTTCTTCGAACGACATGTCGAAGGCGACGGAAAAGCCCTGGTAGACGCGGTCGTCCTCGCGTATCCCGAGTTGGCTGTTTTCGCTGCGCAGGAAATGGCAGATCGCACCCTGGTCGATACGGATGCCCTTGGGCTTTCCAGTCGATCCGGAGGTGTAGATGATGTAGGCTGGATCACCGGGGCTGGTGTCCGGTCGTTGATAGGTAACAGGGGAGGATGTGGCGAGTAGTGCATCGGCCCGCCAGACGGGCCGGCCGATCTCTTCGTCCGGTGGCAGGGCGGTGCCGCAGAGCAGCCCGGCGGCTTGCGCGTCGTCGAGACACACCTTGATACGGTCGACTGGCGTGTCGGCGTCGAAAGGCAGCCAGGCCGCGCCTGATTTGGCGATGCCGAGTTGCATGACCAGCAGTTCGATACCGCGTGGCAGCCAGAGTCCGACGATGCTGCCGGGGCCGATGCCGGCTTTGATCAACTGGCCGGCGATCTTTTCGGAAAGTGCGTCAAGTTCGCCGTAGCTGACGGTGCGTGCGCCGAAGATCAGGGCAATCTTATCCGGAATGCGTCGGACTGTTTCTGCGAACAGCTCGGCCAGCGTTTCGGTGCGGATCAGCGTTGGTTCGGAGGGACCGAACAAAAGACTTGAACTCGGATCGGGCTGGGGTGCTTCAAGCATAAAGCGAACAATTTGGTGAATCCGACAGTTTGCCATCAGATAATGCCGAATCGCCAGATAAAATCACTGATTCAGCATCGCCTCATGGCAGCAATGTGTAGATTCGCGATCGACGTTGGCAGAAAATCGTGAATAACTGTTTCCCGCTGACGCCAGCTCTGACCTCCGCTAAGCTGTTGGGTACCTTGCCAACAATAACGGAGCTAACATGACCTACGCCATCGAAGGAAAACCACTTTGGCAGCCTGATCCGCATACGGTCGGCGAGACCCGCATGGCGGTCTTCATGCAGGCGACCGGGCAGGGGCGTTATGCCGATTTGTGGCAATGGTCGGTCGATCAACCGGAGGCATTCTGGTCGACGCTCT
>CAMLHL010000016.1 GCA_946479855.1 uncultured Pseudomonadota bacterium | reverse complement strand
CACAACCAGAAATCGCTGCGGTGCACAATACGCGGTATGACGTCACATAGCAAACGGAATCTCGAAATTTTAATTGCCTAGGGGTCCGTACTTGCTACTGGTTGTCTGCGATGGCTGACGTACGAGCCACTAGGGAAACTCCTCGAACGTCTTGCTACATGCGCAAAGAAGCCCTCTTATTCGCCTCTTGGTGGAGATTTTGACAATGCTGCCAATCTTGCGAGACCCATGCTAACCTTGTTCAGGAAATGATGTTATAAGAATTGACCTAGAACGAAAATTGGCAAGCAAAAACCCATAAGAAAATGCTAGCCGATAGCCAGTATTTTTGGGGGCACTGAATGTCGGCCGCACTTTCTTTGAATCTACCAGAAGGCCCCGCCATCGCCATACGGACTTATATCTACCGATATGGGATTGCCTTTTTGGCGATTGCTCTACCCATGCTGCTGCTTATTAGACATCAGCTCGATGCGGAGCGGGAAGCCGTAATAGCATATACAAAAACCAGCGCTCGCACGTTGAGTAATGTAGTTGAAGCTCGGCTTCGGGCTGAGTTTGAAGATGCCGCCATTTCGGTATCGTCGATAGCAGCGCAAGCAGACCCGTCGCTTTTCGATCCCAAACAGCGCGAACAAAAGCGCCCAGCCGTAACGCACTGGCTAAAGACCATTGAACCCTACGTTTCATCGGGTTTTGCGTTGCGTATCTTCGCGGCGGATGGTGACCTGATTTACTCGTCCTCCGACGAAGGTGCTAGCGCCAATATCAGCGACCGCCAATATTTCAAGCAAGCCCGAGAATCCACGAGCGATAAACCAATATTTTCGGACGTACTTGCTGGTCGAATAACGAAACACGTTTCCATGTACGTGGTCAAGGCTATCCGGGCTCCAAATGGAGAGTTTCTTGGCTTGGCCATGGCGGCCATCGACCTAAAAACCCTGCACGACTGGTTCGCAGAAATTGACGTAGGCAGTCAAGGCGCTGTCCTCCTGCGACGCTTGGATAATGGGGCAATGATTGTTAGCCGACCTGAGGTTGTGGCAGACAACAAGCCGATGCCAAACCTTCCGACGCGGCTGGCGTTACTGAGCAGCGGCTTTGATGGTGTGGTTGACGCAGTATCCCCTGTAGACAACGTACCTCGCATTTATGGGGTTCGCCAAGTCGGGAATTTTCCACTCTATGCGGCAGTTGGATTGGCGGAGCAGGATTACCTCCGAGACTGGAATCAACATCGGCACCTAACGATTACAGCCACATCCTTCCTGCTTCTGATTCTTGGCTTGACGTTCAGTCTACTCGCCTATGCGCAGTGGCGCCGGGAGCGGAGCGAGCGCAAATTACAGGAGAGTTTCGGTAAGTTGGAGACTCTGGTTGAAGCACGGACGACAGAACTGAAGGCAGCAAAGGAAGCCGCCGAGGTGGCCAACAAGACAAAATCTGCCTTCTTGGCCAATATGAGCCACGAAATCCGCACTCCCATGAACGGCATTCTGGGCATGGTGCATCTTCTGCGCAGAAAGAGGACATACCCAGAGCAGGAGCGTCCGCTCGACGTCATTGAGACGTCAGGAAAACACCTTCTTTCAGTTATCAACGATATCCTCGATCTATCCAAGATTGATGCTGGCAAGCTGGAATTGTACGAGCGAGATTTTGTCGTTCGTGAAATCCTTGAATCCGCCTTGGCCATCGTTGGGAGTGTGGCTGCCACTAAGAGCTTACGCCTCACTCTGGAGGTCTCAGGACTACCTGAGCAGCTGTACGGTGACCCGCTTCGCCTGACGCAGGCGCTGGTCAATTACCTTGGGAATGCCATCAAATTCACCGCCGAGGGCAGTGTCACATTGACCGCATCGCTGGTTGAGGAGTGCCCTGAGGATTGCCTCGTCAGGTTTTCCGTTACAGACACTGGCCCGGGCATTCCTTCTGGAAAACTGGAGAAACTGTTTCAAGCCTTCGAGCAGGCGGATAGTTCATCGACACGCAACTATGGTGGGACGGGGCTGGGGCTGGCCATCACTCGTCGAATCGCTGACTTGATGGGGGGCACGGTTGGCGTCGACACGCTTGAAGGTCAGGGCTCGACGTTCTGGCTGACAGCGAAGTTCCGTAAAACAAGGGCTAAAGCTCAGCAACTCAACGATGTACAGCTCATAGATGCCGAGGCTGCCCTTCGTCAACACCATCGCAGTAAGCGAATTCTGTTGGTCGAGGATGAGCCCATCAACCAGGAAATCGGTCGAGAAATGCTTCAGGATGTACAACTCCAGGTCGACACTGCGGATAACGGTGCCGAAGCACTGCAACTCGCCAGGGAAAATCGCTACGACCTCATCCTGATGGACATGCAGATGCCGGTGATGAATGGCGTAGATGCCACCCATGCGATACGGGGGCTTCCCGGATACGAAGAAGTGCCGGTCTTGGCCATGACCGCCAATGCCTTCAATGAAGACCGAGAGGCATGCCTGGCGGCTGGAATGAATGACTTCATCACCAAGCCTACTGAACCTGCAATCCTTTATCGCTTGCTACTTCGCTGGCTGTCAGGAAAAGAGACTGCCGCAGGTGGCTGAGTAAACCGTTGAAGAGTGGGTCTATGCAAAGGAATGTCCTCGTAGCACTATTTTGCCTTGCAACACGCTATGCCGTTGCAGACACAGGCTCAGGGGTTAATGCTGGACAGTTATCGGCTGACGCCTTGAGAACAGTAGCGGCGTTAGATGTGCCGCGTTACATGGGTAGATGGTATGAAATAGCGAAGTACCCAAACTGGTTCCAGAAAAAATGTACTGGGAACTCCAAAGCCGACTATAGCCTGCTGCCTGATGGCCGAGTTCAGGTCATCAACCGCTGTCTGATGGAGAATGGAAATGTTAAGGAAGCAATTGGAGTCGCCCGTCAGGTAGGTGTCACCACTTCGCCAAAGCTTGAAGTGCGCTTTGCCCCCGGGTGGCTGTCGTTCCTGCCTTTTGTGTGGGGCGACTATTGGGTTATTGAACTCGACGACAACTACCAATTAGTTGCAGTGAGCGAACCGAAAAGAGAATACCTCTGGATCCTCTCACGGACACCTACAGCCGACCCCACCAGCTACAACGCTCTCTTGAGCAAGTTGCGTCAAAAGGGATTCGATCTCCAGCGGCTAGAGATTACGCAGCAGGATTGATTGACCGGACGATGTGTCGAGAGTGACGGCGTTCAACTCTTAACAGTCTATGAGCGTTCAAGCAGCGAGAGGTCCGCCTTTAGGTCGATTACAGATATAGATCTGCCGATTCGCCAAACATCGCCCCCCTTCAAAAAGCATAAGGCCACCAAATTGGCGGCCTTATCGCATGCGCGCTCGGTAGCTTAGTCCAGCGTCGCGATGTACTCGGCCACGGCGTGGGTTTCGAGTTCGGATAGCTTGGAAGCGATGGTGTGCATGACCGCGTTGTCGTTGGTTCGCTCACGCTTGTTGAACTGCTTGAGCTGGTCCTCGATGTAGCGCGGATGCTGGCCGGCCAGGCGTGGCAATTGCGGCGTGCCGAGCCCCTTGGCGCCATGACAGGTGGCACAGGCCGGCAGGCCGGTGAACGAGTTGCCGCGATTGAAGATGAAGCGGCCAACGGCGAGCAGTTCAGGATCCCGGGCCGGGCGGGGACCGACGCTCTTGGCCTGGAAGAAAGCGCCGAGCGACTTCATTTCCTCAGGCGTCAGTTCCTCGGCCTGCGGCTTCATGGTGTCACTGTTGCGCTTGCCGGATTTGAAATCGCTCAACTGCTTGGCGATGTAGTCGGCATGCTGGCCGGCCAGCCGCGGAAAAACCGGACTGGCCGATTCGCCCTGCAAGCCATGGCAGAGGAAACAGCGGCCGGAAACGATTTCCTCGGCCCGTGCCAGATCGACCTTATCGGCGGCGAAAGCCGGAATGGCAGCGGATGCGGCCAGTGCCAACGCCAAGCAATGCAGATACGCTCTTCTCATGTCCCCACTCCCGCCTGAAAAGCAAATCATTAAATATGAATTTACTGACGCATGGCTTGCAATCGTCAGGCGTGGCCCGTGCTGCCGAATCCGCCTTCGCCGCGGTGGCTGGCATCGAAGTCGTCGACGATGTTGAACCCGACCTGCAGGACCGGGACAACCACCAGTTGCGCTATCCGATCCAGCGGATTGAGCGTGAACCCGGTGTGGCCACGGTTCCACACCGAAACCATTAGCTCGCCCTGATAATCGCTGTCGATCAAGCCGACCAGGTTGCCGAGCACGATACCGTGCTTGTGGCCCAGCCCGGAGCGCGGCAGGATCATCGCCGCCAGCCCCGGATCGGCGAGATGGATCGCCATGCCGGTCGGCACCAGAATCGTCTGCCCCGGTTCGACGAGCAGCGGCGCAGCGATGCAGGCACGCAGGTCAAGGCCGGCCGAACCTGGCGTCGCATAGTGCGGCGGGGTTTCACGCAGGCGGTTGTCGAGTATTTTTACGTCAATACAATGCATCAGTGTGATCCTGTCAGATGGGCGATGTGTTCGATCAATTGCCGGGCAAGTACCGATTTCGGCGCCGGCGCCAGCGGATGGACGCCGGCATCGTCGAACAGCACCAGCCGGTTGTCGTCGCCGCCGAAGCCGTCCTGGATCAGGTTGCCGGCGATCAGCGGGATATTCTTTCTGCGCCGCTTGCTCTGCGCATACTCTTCAAGATTGCGGCTTTCAGCCGCGAAGCCGACACAGAACGGACCGCCCGCCATCGCCGCCACTTCGGCCAGGATATCCGGATTCTCGACCAGTTCGAGCGGCGGAATACCGCCTGCGTCCTTCTTCAACTTGTGCCCGGCCGCATTGGCGACGCGATAGTCGGCCACCGCGGCGACACCGATGAAAATATCGGCCGCCGCCGCCCGCGCCATCACCTCGGCGTGCATGTCGAGCGCGCTACGCACATTGATACGGTCAACCCCCTGCGGCGCCGCAAAACCAACCGGCCCGGAGACCAGCGTCACCTCGGCCCCGGCATGGCGGGCGGCGCGGGCCACGGCGTAGCCCATGCGCCCGGACGACAGATTGGTGATGCCGCGCACCGGGTCGATCGCCTCGAAGGTCGGTCCGGCGGTAATCAACACCTGCCGACCGGCCAGCCGCTTGGGCGTAAAGAAGGCAACCACCTGTTCGAGAATCTCGTCCGGCTCCAGCATGCGACCGGCGCCGACTTCGCCGCAGGCCTGCTCGCCGCTGGCCGGGCCGAGCATCTGCACGCCGTCGGCCAGCAGTTGCGCGACATTGCGCTGGGTGGCCGGGTTTTCCCACATCTGGCGGTTCATTGCCGGCGCCACCAGCAAGGGGCAGTCGCGGGCCAGCACCATGGTCGCCAGCAGGTCATCGGCCATGCCGTGGGCAATGCGGGCCAGGAAATCAGCCGAAGCCGGGGCGACCAGGATCAGGTCGGCGGCACGCGACAGGTCGATGTGCGCCATCGCATTCGGCATCCGGGCATCCCACTGATCGAGATAGACCGGCTGGCCGGACAGCGCCTGGAAGGTCGTCGCCGTGACGAAGTGGGTCGCTCCCTCGGTCATCGCCACCTGCACCTCGGCGCCCTGCTTGCCGAGCAGCCGAACCAGTTCAGCCGCCTTGTAGGCGGCGATGCCGCCGGTGACACCGAGCACGATGCGTTTTCCCGATAATTCCATTGTCTTGCCATTAGAATTGGACTCCGCTCATTCTACTGGAAAAGAATATGGCGATTACCGACTGGCCCGAGGGCGAACGACCGCGCGAGCGCCTGCTGGCGCACGGCCCGGCCGCGCTCTCCGACGCCGAACTGCTGGCCATCTATTTAAGGGTCGGCGTGCGGGGCAAAAGCGCCGTCGACCTGGCGCGCGACCTGTTGCAGCGCTTCGACGGCCAGCTAACCGCGCTGGTCGACGCCTCGCTGGCCGAACTGGCCAGCGTTTCCGGCATCGGCATGGCCAAGGCGGCGCAACTGAAAGCCAGCTTCGAACTGGCCCGCCGCGCCCTGAGCCAGGAAATGGCGAGCCGCGACAGCTTCACCTCGCCCGGCAAGGTTCGCGACTGGCTGCGCCTGAAACTGGGCAGCCAGGGCCACGAAGTCTTCATGGCGCTGTGGCTCGACGCCCAGAACCGGCTGCTGAAAGCCGAGGAACTATTCGCCGGCACGCTGACCCGGACCTCCGTCTACCCGCGCGAAGTGGTCAAGGCGGCCCTCGCCCACAATGCGGCGGCAGTCATCCTCGCCCACAACCACCCGTCCGGCGCCGCCGAGCCGTCGCCCGCCGACGAAATGCTCACCCGTTCGCTGAAAGAGGCGCTGGCCCTGGTCGATGTGAAGTTGCTCGACCATTTTATTGTCGCCGGCCACACCCCGCCGCTCTCCTTCGCCGAACGGGGATTGCTATGAAATATACGAAACCCCTTGAAAGGATTAAGGAGTTTTTGTTATACTCCCGGGCTTTCTTCTAGCGAATTCTGGAGCACCATCATGGCGCGAGTCTGCCAAGTAACGGGTAAAGGCCCGATGGTTGGGAACAACGTTTCCCACGCCAATAACAAAACGAAGCGCCGCTTCCTGCCGAATCTGCAGTATCGCCGCTTCTGGGTTGAAACTGAAAACCGCTTCGTGCGTCTGCGCGTTTCCAACGCCGGCCTGCGTCTGATCGACAAGAACGGTATCGATTCCGTCCTCGCCGACCTGCGCGCCCGTGGCGAAGTCTGATTAAGGAAGGATACGAAAAATGGCTAAAGGCGGTCGCGAAAAAATCAAGCTGGAATCCACAGCTGGCACCGGTCACTTCTATACCACCTCCAAGAACAAGCGCACGACGCCTGAAAAGCTGGAGTTCATGAAGTACGACCCGAAGGCTCGTAAGCACGTCGCTTACAAGGAAGTTAAGCTGAAGTAATTCGGCTTCTCCGGCATTCGACAAACCCGCCTCTTGGCGGGTTTTGTTTTTTTCAGGCCTTCTGTTTGCGCCGCAGGAGCAGCCAAGCGTAGGCGACGATGCCGGCAAAGATCAGCACCGACCAGTTGGCCATCGACAGACCGAGCATTTCCCAGTCGCGGCTGGTGCAGAAACCCGTGGCCAGGAACATCGACGGCCATTCCATGCCTAGCCAGTCCACCAGGCGTTCGATGGCGTTCGGGTCGGTATAGCTGCACTCCGGCGCCAGATTCGGGTAGGCCTGCATCCAGGTCTGATAGCCGGCGACGGCAAAGCCGAGCAGGCCCAGGCTGCCGATCAGCCCCGCCCAGAGCAGGCGCCCGGCCGGCCAGAGGAAGCCGAGCAGCCCGAGGCCGCCAATCACGATGTAGAGCAGGCGCTGGAAAATGCACAACGGACAGGGCGCCAGCTTCAACAAGAATTGCAGCTCCATGCCAACCGCCACCAGGCCGAGGCAACCCAGCCCCAGAGTCGCAAACCACGCCCGCAAGGGCACTTTCGAGAAAATCATCAAGGCACTTTCCAATAGACAACCAGCCGGGATTTTAAGGCATGCGGCGGACGGCGGTGGAAATGCTGCATTTCAGGCAGTCGACCGCAGGACTATGGACCGGCGACCGGCAGGCCGCTAAGATGGCCGGATGAATACACGCATCCTGCTTGTCGAAGACGACGAACGCCTGGCCGAACTGACGGCCGAATACCTGACCAAGAACGATCTGCAAGTCAGCATCGAACCACGCGGCGACACCGCCGAGACGCGCATCCTGGCCGAACAGCCCGATCTGGTCATTCTCGACGTGATGCTGCCCGGCAAGGACGGCTTCGAGGTCTGTCGCGCCGTGCGTGCGCAATACCGCGGCGTGATCCTGATGCTGACCGCCCGCGACGAGGATTTCGACCAGATTCTCGGCCTCGAGATGGGTGCCGACGACTACATCGCCAAGCCGGTCCAGCCGCGCGTCCTGCTCGCCCGCATCAAGGCTCTGCTGCGTCGCTTGCCCAGTAGCGGTGAAGTGGCCAGCGGCGAATCGGAGAGCATGGTCTTCGGCCAGTTCCGGATCAGCCAGGCCACCCGCACCGCCTCGCTGGCCGGCCAGACCATCGACCTGACTACGGCCGAATTCGATCTGCTGTGGCTGCTCGCCAACCACGCCGGCAACGTGCTGTCGCGCGACGACCTGCTGCAGGAATTGCGCGGCATCGGCTTCGACGGCCTCGACCGCTCAATCGACGCCCGCATTTCCCGCCTGCGCAAGAAACTGAACGACGATCCGGAAAACCCGACCCGCATCAAGACCGTACGCGGCAAAGGCTACCTGTTCAGCAAGCATGACTGGAACTGACACGCCGCCCTCCGCTTCCACCGGCAAGGAACGCAGCCAGGGCCTGGCCCGCTCGCTGTTCCGGGTTTCGCTGCCGCGCTGGCGCGGCGGGCGTTACAGCCTCTCGAAGCTGTTCTTCAATTTTTACTTGCTGGCGATGGGTTCCTTCGTCGCCATCGCCTTCACCGCCGACTTCGTCATTTCCACCGCCCAGCGCGGCATCACCGACGACTATGCCCGCCGCTTCATGCGCGGCACGATTACCCTGATCGAGGACGAACTTTTTCGCCATCCCCGGCGTGAATGGCTGCAAAGAATCAAGGAACTCGACGAAAAATTCTCTTACCGCCTGGGCATCGTCGAACGCATCACGCTCGACAACAAGCTGACCAGCGCCCAGGTCAACAAGCTCGATGCCGGCGACATCGCCATCGACCACGATGGCGACATCATGTATCACCGTCTCGGCACTTCCAGCCGGGTGCTGGTCGTCGGACCGCTGGCTTCGAGCCGCAATCCCGAGCTGCGGGACCGCCTGCCGCTCGAACTGCGACTGCGGCTGCTGACCTGGAGCCTGATCGGCGTCATTTTCGCCATTGCGCTATGGTTCTGGATCCGCCCCGTCTGGCGCGACCTCGAAGCCCTGCGCCAGACGGCGCGCGACCTCGGCGACGGGCATTTCGATACCCGTTCACCCAACGCCCGGACACAGCTCTTCGCGCCGCTGTCGGACACCATGAACAGCATGGCGGAGCGCATCCGGCAACTGCTGGCCACGCACCGCGAACTGTCCTGCGGCATCTCGCACGAATTACGCACGCCGATCGCCCGCATGCGCTTTGCGCTGGAGATGCTCTCCGAGACCGACCAGCGGGAAGAGCACGAACGCTTGCGGGCGATGATGGAAGCCGATCTCGACGAGCTCGACCAACTCATCGACACCAGCCTGACCTACGCCCGCTTCGAACGCGAAGCGCCGGAAGCTCACCTCTCCAGCGTCAAGTTCGCCGAATGGCTGACCGACGAGGTCGATTCCGTCCGCCTCCTCGGACGTCAACTCGAAGTCGTGGTCGACACCCGCAGCCTGCCCGAGAATCTCTGCGTCGATCTCGACCGCAAGGCCATGCCCTACGCCCTGCGCAATCTGCTGCGCAACGCCTTCAAATACGCCAGCCGGCAGATTTCAGTCAATGCCGAGCTGGTCGGCGACGACATCCTGATCCACGTCGACGACGACGGCATCGGCATTCCGCCGGCAGAACGCGAACACATTTTCTCGGCGTTCACTCGCCTCGACCGTTCGCGTGACCGCTCGACCGGCGGCTACGGCCTCGGGCTGGCCATTGCCCGCCGCGTCCTGGAACTGCATGGCGGCACCGCCACGGCTGCCGCCTCGCCACAGGGCGGCGCCCGCTTCACGCTGACCTGGAAAGCCCACCACTAGGGCTTTTCGGCGCCGTCACACAGCGTCACACAAGATCAAAACCCGTTACCTCGGCGCAACGCTGACGCAACAGACGGCCGGCCGGCGCCTCCCTAAAATGCGAGGCATGGAAGAAAACGAAGCCCGTCAAGAGGATGAAAAGGAAATGATCAAAATGAATATCAAGCAATTTATCGCCGCCACCCGCCAGTACCTGTTCTCGCACCTGCCTGCCCAGCCTGTGCTGGCCACCATCCCCGTGCGCAAGGAAGGCTAATGGCCTTTGCGGACAACCTGCCAATCAGCGAATCGCTTGGCGTCTTCGTCGGCGTCAGCGGGTTCGACTGGCTGACCGAAGGCCAGGCCGAACCGCTGAAGGCAGCCGCAGCCGCCATCGCCGCCGGAACCCTCATCGTCATCGCCCGCCAGATTTTGAAGAAGCGCAGCAAGCGCTGAACCGTTTTACCCTCCTCTCGAATTTCCCCGATTCGAGAACTCCCTGTTACCCCGCCCTCGTGGCGGGGTCTTTTTTTGGGCTCTGCCGCCGGGAGTCGGTGCTCAACGCCCTGAGCGGCGCAGGCAGTTCAAGGCTACCAATTCAACCAGTCCCCAGATCACCGTGCTGACGACGGCCAGGACGGGGTAGCTCAGCATTTTTCGGATTGTCGTGTGCATGGTTGCGCATCCAGTCAGGGAATGATCGGGAACGAATCAAGGTTTCGCTCGGAGAGGTGATTTGTCATGAAAAATTCATCATCGGGCCAGTGGCTTGGCAATTACCATAACAATTCAATGTTAACGGCGCATTTCAGCGCTGTTACCCGGGGCTCCGGGGATTCGGCGCCCCCCTAATCTCTGCCGCCAAGGTGATCCGGAATTGCGAAGCATGGCTCATTCGGATTTGAACGAATTGCTGGAATTGGAAGCCATCATCCAGATTGGCGGAAACCATCTCGATGCCTACGTCGCCTGCGAGGTCTGCGTCGGACAACAAAGCTTCCCGGTGCACGTGGTCGCCCTCGGCAATCCCGACCCGACGCTCCCCGTGGTCGGTTTTTTCGGCGGGTTTCACGGCTTGGAAAGAATCGGCACGGCAGTCGTTCTCGCCTACCTGGGCAGCCTGGTCAGGCGTCTGCACTGGGACAGCGTGCTGCAGCGGCAGCTTGAATCCGTTCGCCTGGTCTTCATGCCGATCGTCAATCCAGGCGGGATGTGGCGCGGTACCCGGGCCAATCCGAATGGCGTGGACCTGATGCGGAACGCACCGCTGGACGCCCGGGAAAAAGCTCCTTTCCTGTTCGGTGGACAGCGCATCAGCTCACGCCTGCCCTGGTATCGAGGGCCGCTGGGCGGCCCCCTGGAAGCCGAGAACCAGGCGGTCTGCGAGGTCGTGAAAAGGGAGTTTTTCGAGCGGCGTTTCGGCATTGCGATCGATTGCCATTCGGGATTCGGCATCAACGACCGAATCTGGTTTCCCTACGCCCATACCACCCTGCCTATCGCCCATTTGCCAGAGATGCAGGCCTTGAAGGAAATCTACGACCAGACCCACCCGAATCATCGCTATGTGTTCGAACCGCAGAGCCGCCAGTACCTGGCGCACGGCGACCTGTGGGATTTCCTCTATCAGCGCTTCTGTGCGGCATCGGGGCAGATTTTTCTGCCGTTGACCCTGGAAATGGGCTCCTGGTTGTGGGTCAAGAAAAATCCCAGACAATTATTTTCCCGCCACGGCATATTCAATCCGCTCATTGAGCACCGGCAGCAGCGGGTCTTGCGCCGGCATGTCTCCTGGCTGGATTTCCTCGCCCGGGCTGCCTGCGGTTACCGGCAGTGGATTCCCGGCGCAGAACAGCGGGAGCTTTTCCGTCAGCGAGCCATGCAGCATTGGTACGGCAAGGGCGGCGCATGAAGACGTGGATCTTGTTGCGGGGGCTGACCAGGGAAAGCCGCCATTGGGGCGATTTTCCCGAAATTCTCCGCCAGACATGCGGCGATGCCGTGGTGCGCACCGTCGACCTGCCGGGCAACGGCAGCCTGAACCAGGAGGATAGCCCGCTGCACGTTACCGGCATGGCAGAAAACTGTCGAGCCCAACTGCACGCAGGCAACATTGCCCCGCCTTACTATTTGCTCGCCATGTCGCTCGGCGCCATGGTCGCCGTGGCCTGGGCGAACGCTCATCCGGAAGAAATCGGCGCCTGCGTCCTGATCAACACCAGTCTTCGTCAATTCAGCCCTTTGCATCACCGTCTCCGGCCACGCAACTATCTGCCCTTGCTGAGTATCTTGTTGCCGGGGCGCCATGCAGCGCAGCGGGAAAAGTGCATACTGCGCCTCACCAGCAACCGGCCGGCACACCCGGCGACGCTCGCGGCATGGGCCGCCTATGCCGATCAGCAGCCGGTCTCGTCGCGCAATGCCGCCCGCCAGTTGCTGGCCGCCGCCCGCTACGAAGCGCCGCCGGTCAAACCGCCGCCGCCCATGCTCGTTCTGGGCAGTGCGCAGGACCGCTTGGTCAATCCGTGCTGTTCGCGCCGCCTGGCCAGGCGCTGGGGCACCGACTACGCCGAGCATCCAGACGCCGGCCACGATCTGCCGCTTGACGATGGCGCATGGGTCGCCAGAGAGGTGAGCCGCTGGTCGCGCAACCTGCCGCAGCCGGGATGAAGCGGCATGACCAGCCGTCGATCCGCAGCATTGCCGCCCTTGCCTGCCTTGCTGATCCGGGGGATGGCCACCTGGTTTCGGCAAAAGGCGCTCGCCTTGCCCGATACCGGCCTGATGGCTGATTTCTCGGTCGCCGGCATCGACATGGCGCATGTCGCCAGATTCCGGAATTTTTTCGATGATCGAGGCAGACATGTGCCGCTAAGCTATTTTTATCTCATGGCCCAGCGTGCCCAGCTGGCGCTGATGCTCGACGAACGTTTTCCCCACGCCATTCCCGGCCTCATCCACAGTAAAAACGAATTGCGCTGGCATGCCACCCCCGAGGCAACTTCGGGCTTCACGCTGGCGGTGTCGGCAATGCCCGTGCGGGCTGCCGGCGCTGCCCGAAAAATCGCATTCAGCGTGGAAATCAGCCAATCCGGCCGAAGCGTGGTGTCCTGTAGCAGCGAATATCGTCTTCCCGGACAAAACCGCCCCCCATCCGCCAGACCAGCCGGGCCGGATCAATTCCCGGCATCGTTTGCGCAATATGACTGGGCCTGCGAGCCCCAGGTTATTCGGCGCTACGCCATGCTCTCCGGGGACTACAACCCGATCCACCTGTCCTCCCGGCTGGCCCGACGCTTTGGATTCCAGAGCGCGCTTGCCCATGGCATGTATTCCGTCGGACGCGCCGCGGCGGGCATCGAATGCCAGACTCGCCGAACGGTGATTGCCATCAGTGCCGAATTCAGACGCCCGATATACCTGCCGGCACGGGCCATCTTCGGCTTTGACGCGCAGAACGCCACGCAGGGCGGTTATGGCGTACTACTGGCGGACGAGCATAAGCTGGCGCTGAGCGGCCGCTGGGAAACAGCAGCGATCTAGGCCACAATCTAGGCCACGATCTGGCGGCGAGACTTGCCTAGGCGGCTTCGCCGAACCAGTTGGCGCCGAGGCAGGCGCGCAGCGCCAGCCGCGCCCGGTGCAACTGGACGAAGCAGTTGTTGCTGGAGATGCCGATGGTCTGGCAGATTTCCTCGGTATCGAAGCCGAGCACCTCGCGCATCGTGAAGATGCGGGCACTGGCTTCCGGCAAGCGGTAGAGGCAGGCTTCGAAGACTTCCCAGAACTGCTTGCTCTCCATCGCCTGCTGCGGCGACTGCCATTCCGCCGGGCGGGTGTCCTCGGCCCAGTGCTGGCGGTCGTTGAACCAGGCGTGCAATTCTTCGTCATTGTCGACGTCGACCGTCGCGTTCTCGCGAACCTTGCGGCGCAGCACATCGATGATCTTGTTTTTCAGGATGGAGAGCACCCAGGTGCGCAGCGAAGCGCGCGAGGCGAATTTCTCCCGCCCCTGCAGGGCGCCGGCCAGCGCTTCCTGGACGGCATCCTCGGCCTGCGCCCGGTCGCGCAACTGCATCTCGGCAAAACGCAGCATGTCGCGGCGCAGGCCTGTGAGAAACTCGGGGTCGTGCAGTGGGTCCAGGGGCATGTCGGCTCGATCGGTTTTGTCGCTCCGGATCATACTGCAAAAATATTTGTAAGCTTTTCATGACCGTGCCGACTAATGGATCAGGCACCCCAGCCCAAGACGCAAGACAGGAAACATGATGATCAGTTGCCAGGAAGCCACCCGCCTCGCCTCGCTTCAACTGGAACGCCAGCTTAGCCTCGGCGAGCGCGTCCAGCTGAAGATGCACCTGGCGATCTGCATCGGCTGCCGGCGCGCTGAAAAACAGTTTGCCTTCCTGCGTCAGGCGATGGGCGCCTGGATCAGCCACAAGGACTGATCCCACCCCCTGATCTCAACGGAGAAAGTCATGAAAAAGCATAATCTCGTTTCCCTGGCCGTCGGTTCCGCCTTTGCCGCGCTCACCCTGAGCCCGGCCGCCCAGGCCGCCGACAACCCCTTCGGTACCACCCGGCTGCAGGCTGGCTACCAGTTGGCCCAGGCCGACACCAAGATGAAGGATGGCAACTGCGGCGGCGACAAGAAGGTGGCGGCCGAAAAGAAGCGGGACGGCAAGTGCGGCGAAGCCAAGTGCGGTGCCGCCAAGAAGAAAGCCGAGGCCAATTGCGGCGCGAACAAGAAGGGCGAAACCAGCGGCGACACCAAGCAGTAATCTGGACCTTGCATCGCGGCGGCGCGGGAACCCCCTTCCCTGCCGCCGCCCGACCGGGAGAATTCCATGTCACCACGCCCCCCTGCGGGAGCCGGCCTCGGCTTCCGTCGTGAATTGATCGAACCGATGCGCGCCGGCTTGCCGGACAGCATCCGCTTCTTCGAACTGGCCCCGGAAAACTGGGCCGGCCTGGGTGGCCGCTCGGCCCGCGAACTGCGCCAATTCACCGAGCGCTACCCCTTCGTCTGCCACGGCCTGTCGCTCTCGCTGGGCGGCCCGGCGCCGCTCGACGAAGGCCTGCTGCGGCGCATCCGCGCCTTCATGACCGAACACGGCATGACGCTGTACACCGAGCATCTGGCCTGGTGCGGCGACGACAGGCGGCTCTACGACCTGCTGCCGATCCCGCTGACCGCCGGCGCGGTGCGCTGGACGGCCGAACGCATCGGCCGCGCCCAGGACCTCCTCGGCAGGCGCATCGGCATCGAGAACGCCTCGTACTACGTCGCCCCGCCGGGGGCCGAGATGAGCGAGCATGAATTCATCGGCGAAGTGATCCGCGAAGCCGACTGTCTGCTCCACCTCGACATCAACAATATCTACGTCAATAGCCGCAATTTCGGCTTCGAGCCGCTCGATTTCATGGCCTCGCTGCCGCTGGAGCGCACCTGCTACATCCACGTCGCCGGCCATGACGTCGAGCCGGACGGCCTGCTCGTCGACACCCACGGTGCCGAAGTCATCGATCCGGTCTGGTCGCTGCTCGAAGCAGCCTACGCACGGATCGGCGGTGAGGTGCCGACCTGCCTCGAACGCGATTTCAATTTCCCCGATTTTTCGGCGTTGACCGTAGAGGTCAGGCAGATCGCCCGCCTCCAGGCCGCCGCCCGCCAGCGCGAGGCCGCCTGATGGACACCGGCTTCCAGGATTTCCAGCGCGCCTTCGGCCGCCACCTGCGCGACCCGCACCACACGCCGCGCCCGGCCGGCGTGCCGGCCCGGCGGATGGCGGTGTACAACGAACTGCTGTTCAACAACCTGACCGGCTTTCTCGACGCCTGCTTCCCGGTCTGCCGGGCCATCCTCGGCGAAAGCCGCTGGCGGCGGCTGAACCGGACCTTCTACCGCGACTGGCCGGCGCAGACCCCGTGGTTCCGCGAAATCCCCCGCGACTTCACGCGCTACCTGGCGGCTGGCGGCATCGCCCAGCGCCTGCCCGCCTGGCTGGCCGAACTGGCGCATTACGAGTGGGCCGAACTGGCGGTCGACACCCTGGATTGCGCCAGCCCGGCCCACGATCCGGCCGGCGACCTGATGGCCTCGCCCATCGTCCTCAACCCGGCGCTGCTCAACCTCGCCTACGCCTGGCCGGTGCACCGCGTCGGCCCGGACTACCGGCCGCGCCGGCCGCTGGCGACGCATCTCGTCGTCTATCGCGATACCAACGAGCGGGTGCAATTCAGCGCAATCAACCCGGTCACCAGCCACCTGCTGGCCTCCCTGGCCGACCACCCGCAAACCGGCGCAACGGCCTGCCGCGCCATCGCCGATGCCCTGCAGCATCCGGCACCGGAACGCCTGCTCGCCTGCGGTGCCGAACTGCTGGACGAGCTGCGTCGCCAGGGCATCGTTCTCGGAGTTCACCGATCATGAAAAAACACTTCACCGTCACCCTCGATTCGCTCGACCTGCTTGGCCTGTGGCTGGGCATGCTCAGCCTGCGCCTGCTGCTCGGCTGGGATTTCTTCGAATCCGGCCTGGAAAAATTCAACGGCAGCAACTGGTTCATGGACATCCAGGACCGCTTCCCCTTCCCGTTCAATCTGCTGCCGCCGGAAATCAGCTGGCCGCTGGCGACCTGGTTCGAGCTGCTCGGCGGCATCGCGCTGGTGCTCGGCCTGGCGACGCGCTTCTTCTCCATCGCGCTGTTCATCCTGACCGTCGTCGCCATCGCCAGCGTGCATTGGCCGGAGATGTGGAACGGCTGGGGCGAACTGCTGCTGGGCTACGGCTTCACCGACCACGGCTACGGCAACTTCAAGCTGCCGGTGCTCTTCCTCGGCATGCTGCTGCCGCTGATCCTGCTTGGCCCCGGCCGCCTGTCGCTCGACCACGGGCTGCGCCGCCGGCTGCTCGCCCCCGCCGAAGCCGGCCAGCCTCTCCACTCACCGCAAGGAGCCTGACATGAAATACCGCCTATCGCTGTTCGCCCTCGCCCTGCTGGCCGCCGCGCCGCTCGTCCGGGCCCTCGACATCGCCCCCTACAGCCCCGCCGCGCTGGCCGCCAAGCAGAAGGCCGGCGAAGCCGTCGCCCTGCACTTCCACGCCGACTGGTGCCCGACCTGCCGCGCCCAGGACAAGGTCTTCAACGGCTGGAAGGGCGACGCCACGGTGCCCGGTACGCTGCTCGTCGTCGATTACGACAAGGAACGCGAGCTGAAGCGCCAGCTCGGCGTGCGCATGCAGTCGACGGTGATTGCCTACAAGGGCGCCAAGGAAACCGGCCGCCTGGCCGGCGAAACCGACCCCAAGGCCCTACGCGCCGTGCTCGACAGCGCGAAATGAGCGAATGGCCGGCGCCATGGACATCCCGCTCGCCCACCTCGGCCTCAGCCTGGTCGCCGGCAGCCTGACGACGCTGTCACCCTGCGTCTTCCCCATCCTGCCGCTGGTCGTCGGTGGCGCGGTGCAGGCCAACCGGCTGGCGCCGCTCGCCATGGGCGCCGGCATGGCGATTTCCTTCGCGCTGATCGGCATCGTCCTCGGCGCCCTCGGCCCGGCACTCGGCATCGACTCGGACAGCGTGCGGCTGTTCGGCGCCTGGCTGCTGATTGCCTTCGGGCTGGTCATGCTGGTGCCGGTGCTGAATCGCCGCTTCACGGCCTGGATGCTGCCCATCGCCTCCAGCGCCAACGCCGCCTCGGCCAAGCTCGACGGCGGCTCGCTGAGCGGCGCCCTGCTCCTCGGCGGCGTGCTCGGCCTGGTCTGGAGCCCCTGCTCCGGCCCACTGCTCGCCTCGGCGCTGACGCTGGTCGCCAGCGAAGGCGGTGCCGGGCGCGGCGGCGTCATCCTCGGCCTGTTCGGCCTCGGCGCGGCACTGCCGCTAGTCGCCGTCGCCTATGCCTCGCGGCGGGGCTTCACCGCGGTGCGCGGCTGGGTGCTGCAGCGGATCGACGGCATCAAGAAGGCCTTCGGCATCTTGATCCTGCTCGTCGGCCTGGCCATCCTGTCCGGTGCCGACAAGTGGCTGGAAGCGCAGATCGTCAGCCTGCTGCCCGATGCCTGGGTGCGGGCGACGACGCTGTTCTGAGGCCCGGATCGTTCAGAAGTCGAGACGCAGGCTGACCCACTGCCGGCGCTCGACAATCCGGTCGGAGGGAACGTTGTAGGCCTTGTATTCGAAATGCGCGCCGTTCGCCGACTGTACCGTCCAGGCGACTTCGCCGCTCCGGCCGGCGATGCGGAAGGGATAGGCGAGCCGGGTATCGACCCGGTGGTACTTCAGGGCCTCGGTATTGATCGACCATTTCATGTTGCTCTGCCAATAGGCGGCCGCCGAGAATTCCAGACCGTACGGCAGCTTCTGGATCAGCAACAGCGAGGTGGAACGGTGCGGCGTGCCGTATTCGGAGAGGTCGTCGATATGGCTGTACTTGAGGGGGACTTGCAGGCTGCTGGAGGGATTGGCCAGCGCCGAGGCCAGGTATTCCGCGTCGATGTCGATGAACATCTGGTTGAGAACCAGCTTGGTCGTTTCGAGCGGCTGCCAGCGCCACTGATACTCGATACCGCGCATCCGCACGTCCTGGATCGGCAGCATCCCGTCCGGGATCGAATTGTCGCTGTCGTTGCGATCGATGACCAGCAGGCGGTTGTGAACCTTTTCGTCGAACAGCCGCACATCGAGGCTCATGCGCCAGTCGCGCCAGTCGCCGAGATAGCCGACTTCAAGGGTGTCCATGCGCTCGGAGGGCATGTTCGGATCGCCCCGGAACTGGTACTTGCTGCCGTTATACCAGTCGCCCCGGTAGTCGACCGTGCTGCCCGTCCGGTAGGCGCGGGAAGCGCCGAGCCGGATCGTATTGGCCGGATTGAGATGGAAGGAAACGCTGGCCCGCGGCGCCAGATGCGTGCCGGCCAGGCTGTCCTCTTCACCGGACAGGCCGAGGTTGCCGGTCAGCCAGGCGACCGGCTTCCATTCTAGGTTGCCGAACAGGCGCGAGACCTCCCGGCTGACATCGCCCTGGCCGGCCAGGGTGGTTTGCGCCCGGACGGTATCCTGACGCCAGCTGCCGCCCCAGGCCAGGCGGAAAGTCTCGAACAGGCGCAGGTTGTGTTGCGCCTCGATTTCATGCCGCGAGCCTTCGGCGCCCCAGGGGTCGTAGCGGTAGGGCGGCAGGCTGGGCGGATTGCCCGGGTTGGTATAGGCCTCCGAACCCTGATCCTGGGAGTAGGCGTAGCGGAGCAGGAAATCCGAGTCGATCGACAAGGCGCGCCGCCACTGGAACTGCAGAAAGCTGTTCGACTGCCCGAAATCGCGGATCGGATTGCCGGGGTTGCTCAGCCCGGTCGATACGTCGATCCGGCCGCGTTGCGTCACCGCCGAGACATGACCGGCGCTGACCTGCAGGCTGTCGCGTTCGGTCAACGCGAAATCGGCGCGGAAATCGAACAGCCGGGAATAGTAGGAGTCGATCCAGTCGTAGCGGTTGGTCAGGCCGTCGTCGTTCTGCTGCCGGAAGGTGAAGCGGAAATCGCCGGCTTCGCCCAGCTTACCGCCGGTCCGCACGCTCTGGTCGCGGACGTTCTGGTTGCCGTAATTGGTCGACACCGACACCCCGCGCACCACCGACGGATCGACGGTAATGATGTTGATGACGCCGAGGAAGGCGTTGGAGCCGTAGGACACCGCGTTGGTGCCGCGCACCACCTCGATGCGCTCGATATCCTCGAGCGCCACCGGGATCAGCGCCCAGTTGGTGCCGTTGCGGAAGGCCGGCGAATACATCGAGCGGCCATCGACCAGCACCTGCAGGCGGGGCGAGAATTCCTCGTCGGTCAAGCCGTGATAGGTGACGCGGGCGGCTTCGGTGGTATTGGGATAAGTCTGGAAACCCGGCACCAGGCGGAAGATGTCGTTCAGATCGCGAATCGGCAGGCTGCGGATCATTTCGCGATCGATGACCGTGACCGAGGTCGGCGCATCGGCCAGGGGTTGCGGCAAACGGCTGACCGAGGCGACGACCGGCAGGCTGGAGAAATAGAGATCCTCTTCAGCGAGCGCCGGCAAGGCGAAAAACGCCGCCCCCAGGGCAGAAAGGCGCCAGCACGACAGGAGGAGAGGAAGCTTAGCGGTAGTCACGGCACTCATCCGGCAGGCCGCACCGAAACATGACCTCCCCAGCCCGCCTGAGGAAATTCAACACATCAATCAGCCGCCCGCAGGAATTTTAACAAACATCAACAAAAGCCCAACCAAAAAAGCTTAGGCCGTCGCCGCTTGCGCCGGATTGAGCAGGCGCACTTCCCGCTGCGGGAAGGGGATGGTCACGCCGTTTTCCTTGAAGGCCCGCCAGATAGCGAAATTGACCTCGGAAACGATGTTGCCCTTGCCCTCTTCCGGATCGCCGATCCAGAAACCGAGCTCCAGGTTGATGCTGCTGTCGGCGAACTGGGTCAGGAACACCCGGGGGGCCGGCTCGGCCAGGGCACGCGGATGTGCCACGGCCGCTTCGGTCATCAGGCGGCAAGCCAGATCGAGATCGCTGTCGTAGGCCACACCGATGCTGGTCGCCAACCGGATCCGCGTATCGGAATAGGTCTGGTTCTGCACCGTGCTGCCGATCAGCGTTTCATTCGGCACGATGAACTCGCTGCCGGCCGGATGCTTGAGCACGGTGTAGCGCGTCGTGATCTGCGTCACTTCGCCGCTTTCGCTGCCGACCTGGATCAGGTTGCCGATACGGATCGAACGGTCGAGCAGGATGATGAAGCCGGAGACGTAGTTGCTGGCGATCTTCTGCAGGCCGAAGCCGAGCCCGACGCCGAGGGCGCCGGTAAACACCGAGAGCGCCGTCATGTCGATGCCGACCAGCGCCAGGCTGGCGACGATGGCGACCACGGTCAGCACCGCCTTGGCGACGCGGACGCCGACCAGGCGCAGATTGGCATCCAGCGATTGGACCCGCATCAGCCTGACCTCGATGACACCGGCGATCCACAGCGCAAAGACAACGGTCAGGAAGATGGTGGCCATGCCGCGCAGCACCGTCCATAGGTCGATGTGCTGCTTGCCGAGGTGAAATTCAACCCCCTCCATGGCGTCGATGACATAGGGCGCCAGATCGGTAATGTAGAGCGCCAGCCAGCCCCAGACCGTGACGGCGATAATGCGTTCCCAGGCGGTCAGCCAGGTGGCCCGGGGAAAAGCCTGGCGGAGCACGAAGATGACGCCGCGAACCAGCGCCAGCGAGCCGAGCAACGGCATCGCCAGCTTCAGCAGATTGACGTGGATGAGATTGCCCAGCGTGCTCAGGACAAGGCCGCTGAGCACCATGCCGGTCAGCGGAAAGGCGAGACGCGAACCGGCGTCGGAGAGGCGGCCGGTGCCTTCGGCGTGGCGGCCGCGCCACCAGCGGGCGATCAGCCCGGCGAAGCCGAGGCAGGCGACCAGCGCGACAACCTGCCAGACGAAATCCGGATCGTGGAAATCCGCCAGCAGATCATTGATCAGGCGCAGGGCCTGGCTTTTTTCGCTCATGCTTTACGGTCCAGGGCGGCGGCGAAGAAGCCGTCGGTATTGTGTACATGCGGCAGCAGGCGCAAGACTTCGCCGTCGATGGCGATGGCCTGCCGGGCGAGCACGGCCGAGGCCGGGGTCAGGGTGAAATCGGGATGCCGGGCGAGGAAGGCGGCAATGATCTCGTCGTTCTCTGCGGTCAACAGGCTGCAGGTGGCATAAACCAGCCGGCCGCCGGGACGCACCAGCTTGGCGGCCGCGTCGAGAATCGACGCCTGCTTGCCGGTCAGTTCGGCGACCGAAGCCTCGCTCTGCCGCCACTTCAGGTCGGGGTTGCGACGCAGCGTGCCGAGACCGGAACACGGGGCGTCGACCAGCACGCGGTCGGCCTTGCCGGCCAGGCGCTTGATCTTCTGGTCGCGCTCGTGCTCGATGCGGGCCGGATGGACGTTGGAGAGACCGGAACGGGCCAGGCGCGGCTTCAGGTTGGCCAACCGCTTGTCGGACACGTCGTAGGCGTAGAGACGGCCGGTATTGCGCATCAGCGCGCCGAGCAGCAGCGTCTTGCCGCCGGCGCCGGCGCAGAAATCGACGACCAGCTCGCCGCGCTTCGGTTCGAGCAGGTAGCCGAGCAGCTGGCTGCCTTCGTCCTGCACCTCGAAAGCGCCTTCGAGGAAGAGCGGGTGCTTGGCCAGCGCCGGCTTGTCGCGCAGGCGGACGGCGAGCGGCGACAGCGGGCCGGGCGCGGCGGCGATGCCGTCGGCGGCCAGTTTTTCGAGCAGCGTGTCGCGGTTCATCTTCAGCGTGTTGACGCGCAGGTCGAGCGGCGCCGGCTGGTTCAGCGCCCGGGCCAGCGCCACCACCTCGTCGGCGCCGAACTGGGCGGCCAGGCGTTCGTACAGCCAGTCCGGCAGGTCGCAGCGCACCGCCGGCGGCATCTCTTCTTCGCGCATGGCCTTGGCCGCAGCCAGCCATTCTTCCTCGCTGGCCTTCAAAACCGGCGCCAATTCGCGCTGGCTCCAGCCACGCGTCACGGCCAGCGCGACGAGCAGGCGGCGCCGGTTGGAGAGTTGCCCGGCGCAACGCGCTTCCAGGCTGCGCCCGCGGCGCAGCACAGCAAATACGGTTTCGGCGACGAAAGCGCGGTCGGCGTGGCCGAGTTCACGGTGGTCGCGGAAATAGCGCGAGACGACGGCGTCGGCCGGGTGCTCGAAAGTCAGCAGCAGGCCTAGCACGGCTTCGGCATGGGCAAACAGGGCGGGGGTGAAGCGGGCTTTCATTGCGTTCCTATCTCGGTGGCGACCTGTTCGTAGATGTCGCCTTTCTTGTCGGTAAAGCGGATTTTAACCGGCAGGCGGTGATGGTCGAGCGCGATCCAGATTTCGGTGACGTTATCGCCCATGGCGCGCAGGTGCAGGGTGCGGAAATGGCCAGCCGGGATGGCGAGGTTTTCCTCGCCCAGCGAATCGAGGGCATAGCGGTCGTATTTGCGGCCGGTGACGACGCCAATGGTCGCACCCGATTCCGGCCGCGGCAGGTAGGCGAGCTGGTAGTTGAGCGAGAGGATGTCCTGGGCGCCCAGGGCGATGGCCTGGGTCTTGTCGCCGCGCGACAGATGAACGGCGGCGGTCGACCAGTCGAAATCGGCATTTTCGTTGGCGTCCCGGCCATTCTTGCGGGTCCGGTAGAGCTCGGGCTGCAGGCCGCCGGCGACCAGCCGGCCGCTGCTTTCGTTCTCGAAACGGATCGATTTGAACAGGGCGGCCAGGCCGATGGTTTCGGTCATGCCGGTCAACCGGTAGCGCCCGTCCTCGGTGAATTCCCAGGTGTGCTCGGCGCGGCCGATCTGGAAACCCCGGGTGCCCATGAAAATGGCGAAGCGAATGGTCCCTTTGGCCGGCAGCAGGGGCTTGGCTGGCATCGGCGGGGCGACGGCCGGAGTCGACGCCGTGTCCGGGGCGATGTCGGGCGACGCTTGCTCAGGGGCGTCCTCAGGTGCCGCTGGCGGCGCCGGCACACTGGCGGCCGGCGCTGGTTTGGCGCTGCTCATCGGCGCCGGTTTGGCGAGCCTGGGCCGAGGCCTGACGACCGGCTTGTGCTCGGCCGTCTTGTGCTCGGCCGGCACTTGCGGCGGGGGCGCGGGCGGCGGTTGCAATTCGGCGCGCAGCATCACCGGCTCCTCGGCCCCGCCGAACAGTTCGATATCCGTTCCGAACAGCGCCGCGGCATGGATGCCCAGCGAGGCGGCCAGCGCGAGGATGATCGCCAGCGGCATGGGGGCTCAGCGCAGTGCCGGGGAAATCAGCACGGCGCGGTCGGCCAGTTCGGCGGCCAGCCGGACACGGCCGTTTTCCAGCGTCAGCTTGTCTTCGGCAAACCAGCGGACGGCCTGCGGATAGACCTTGTGCTCCTGGACGAGAATACGCGCCGCCAGGCTGCTCTCGGTGTCGCCGTCGAGCACCGGCACGGCGGCCTGGATGATGACCGGACCGTGGTCGAGCGTCGGCGTGACGAAATGCACCGTGCAGCCGTGGATGCGCACGCCCTCTTCCAGCGCCCGCTGGTGGGTGTGCAGGCCGGGAAAGGACGGCAGCAGCGAGGGGTGGATGTTCATCAGCCGGCCCTCGTAGTGGCGGACGAAGCCTTCGGAGAGGATGCGCATGAAGCCGGCCAGCACGACGAGGTCGGCGGCGAAACCGTCGATGCATTCGGCCAGCGCGGCGTCGAAGGCCTCGCGGCCGGCAAAACCCTTGTGATCGATGTAGCGGGTCGCGATACCGGCCCGGGCCGCTGTCTCCAGCC
This sequence comes from uncultured Pseudomonadota bacterium, assembly GCA_946479855.1. The sequence goes on along the minus strand of CAMLHL010000016.1, from coordinate 20,662 downwards.
CGGCCGCATCGGGCCGGTTGCTGATCACGGCGGCGATGTTGACAGGCAGATTGCCGGCGTCGCGGGCGGCGATCAGCGCCTCCATGTTGCTGCCACGGCCGGAAATCAGGATGACGATATTCTTCATTTCAAAAAACTCACCGGTAGAAAGAGGGTGCTGGCCACGGTCTGGGTCAGCCGGGAAAAGCCGCGGCCGTTGCGATCGGCGACGACCTTGGCCATGAAGTCGAGCAGGCCCATGACCCGCCCGAATTCGCGCTCGAAGGAGAGGTTGCGGTTGGCCGGATCAAGCTCGTTCGAGACCAGGAACAGTTCGCCTGCGGCGTTGCGGTCGTGGCCGAGCTTCCAGACTGCGACATCCATGTTGCGGGCGCTGTTGTAGAGCTTGGTTTCGTTGAGGCTGTCGAGGATGTAGAACTCCTCCTTGTGCTCGAAGGCGGCGTCGACCATGCTGAGCAAGCCATAGGCCAGCGCCGCGACGCGGTCGCCGGCATAAGCGTCGGAGAAGGCGAGCGATGCCGCCGGCCCTTCATGCAAGCCGTTCAGTTCCGGCCAGCGCTGCTGCTGGCGCTGGCGCAGGCGCTCGAGCGCCGCCTCGCGACTGGGCTGGCCGGCCTTCTTCCATTCCTTGGGATTGCGCCTGTAGAGCTTGTCGGCGATCAGCAGCAGGCCATTGACCACTTCCTCGCGATTGGCGTCGGCGATACGGTCGACCTCGGTTTTGGCCAGATATTTGATGTCGACCGTAGACGCCGTCTTGCCATCCCTACCCAGCCTGGTCGCGCAGGCCGCCATCATGACCAGGGCGAGAATGGCGGCCAGCCAGCGCATCAGGCTTCCTTGCTCTTCAGATAGCCCCAGCCGATGGGGACCAGCGAGGAAACGATGATGCCGACGATAATCAGCGACAGGTTGGCCTTGACCCATGCGATATTGCCCAGCCAGTAGCCGGCCAGGCACAGCGAGACGACCCAGCCGGCGGCGCCGATCAGGTTGAACAGCATGAAGCGGGCATAGCTCATCGCCCCGATGCCGGCGACGAAGGGCGCAAAGGTGCGGAAGAGCGGCAGGAAGCGCGAGATGACCAAGGTCTTGCCGCCGTGTTTTTCGTAAAAGGCGTGCGTCTTGACCAGTGCATCGCGGTTGAAGAAGCGCGAATTTTCCCAGTGGAAGACCTTCGGTCCGAGGAAACGGCCGATCTGGTAATTGACCGTATTGCCAAGCAGCGCGGCGGCCGTCAGCACGCCGATCAGGGTCGCCAGGTCCATCCCGCCCTCGCCGATGGCGGCCAGCGCACCGGCCACGAAGAGCAGCGAATCGCCGGGCAGGAAGGGCGTCACGACGAAGCCGGTTTCGGCGAAGACAATGAAGAACAGGATGCCGTAGATCCACAGCCCGTACTGCTGCACCAGGGCGGCCAGATGCACGTCGAGGTGGAGGACGATATCGATGAATTGGGTCAGGAGTTCCATGCAGTGCGCCGGGCTTTGAATGAGGTCGCATTTTACCTCATGCCCGCCGGCTGCCGCGGGAGGGCCGGGACTAGGGCCTGCGGAGCATTCGGAGGCAGGCTGCCGGAGGGGGGCCCCGGATGCCGCCTAGCCGCGGCAGTTGATCTTTATCAAGCGACGCTTTCCCGGTCGTGCCAAGATGCATCGTCGTACCAATGTCCTGGCAAGCTCGTTGATCAATAGATTATTGGAGGCGTCGCGATGAAAACTTCAATTGTTGCAGTCGGCCTGGGTGTCGCGGTATTCGCCATGGGAGCGGCCCAGGCGGCCGATCCGGCGACGATCGAGTGGTCGAAAATCAAGCCGGTCCCGGTGGGCCTGTTCTACCCCGGCCAGTCTTCCTACGAATGGCTGCGCAGCGAAGCGCATTCATCGGGCGCCGGCAAGGTTCGCGGCGGCGCGGCCTGCGTCGACTGCCATGACGAAAAAACCGCCGAAAGGGATCTCGGCAACAAGCTGGTCAAGGGCGGCCCGCTCGAACCGCGGCCGGTCAAGGGCAAGAACGGCTTCGTGGACCTCGCCGTGCAGGCCGCCTACGACGACAAGAACCTCTACCTGCGCTTCCAGTGGAAGACCCACAACCCCTACCCGGGCACCGAACACCAGTACCTGCGTTTCGACGGCAAGGAATGGCAGGTCTGGGGTTTCCCGAAACTCGACAAGGTGGTGCAGGAGGGCAAGCAGCCCGGCCTCTACGAGGACCGCCTGTCGGTCATGATCGACGACGGCAAGGTCGCCGGCTTCGCCAAGCAGGGCTGCTGGCTGACCTGCCACGACGGGGCGCGCGACATGCCGAAGCAATTCACCGCCGAGGAGGCGGCAGCCAATCCACTGCTCAGCGCGATCAAGAAGAACGACGTCCGCAAATATCTGCCGGATAGCCGCAGCACGCCCGGCGACTGGAAGACCGGCAAATCCCTGGACGAAATCGCCAAGCTCAAGGCCGAGGGCAAGTTCCTGGACCTCATCCAGTGGCGCGCCCACCGCAGCCACCCGGTCGGCATGGCCGACGACGGCTACGTGCTCGAGTTCCGCAACGGCGACGCCGGCAAGGAGATGTTCGGCAGCAATGCCGACAAGGCCACCCATCAGCCCAGGTTCATGTGGGATGAAAAGAAGGTCGGCTACAAGTCGATCACCGAGGCCAAGCTGCGCCAGGGCGAGCACTTCCTGATCCGCGAGCAGAACGCCGTGCCCTTCGATCCGAAAGCCGGCTGGAAGGAAGGCGACCTGATCCCCGACTACTTCACCAGCCGCGCCGACGCGACGGGTTCGGCCGCCGACAATCAGGCGCTCGCCACCTGGAAGAACGGCCTGTGGACGCTGGTCCTGGTGCGCCCGCTGGGCCTGGGCAATGCCGACGACAAGATGCTCAAGGCCGGCGGCGTCTACAACGTGGGCTTTGCGGTCCACGACGACAACATCACCACCCGCGGTCACCATGTTTCTTTCGTGAGAACCCTGGGACTGGGGGCCAAGGCCGACATCACGGCCGTCCAGCTGCCCTGAAGCGCCGCGCTGCCCGCCCGCCCGGTCCTCGACCGGCCGGGTGGGCGACCGCGCCTGGCCATGCATGGCGCCAATAGCCGCAGCGCGATGCTCATTTTTGCCTGTTTCACCCGGTCGACCGTCAGCTTTCGCCCACCCCGGCGGCAACCCCGACCAGCACACCCGCCGCCGCAATCTGGGATAATCCGGGCATGCCGACCATCGCCCGCCTCCCCGACCTGCTGATCAGCCAGATTGCCGCTGGCGAAGTGGTCGAAAGACCCGCTTCCGTCCTCAAGGAACTGCTCGAAAACAGCCTCGACGCCGGCAGCAAGGCGATCCAGGTCCATCTCGAGGAAGGCGGCGTCAAGCTGATCCGCATCACCGACGACGGCTGCGGCATTGCCCGGGACGAACTGGCGCTGGCCCTGACCCGCCACGCCACCTCCAAGATTTCAACGCTCGACGATCTCGAACGCGTCGGCACCCTGGGCTTTCGCGGCGAGGCGCTGGCCTCGGTGGCTTCCGTCGCCCGGCTGAGCATCACCAGCCGCGAACGCGGCGCCGCCCATGCCTGGAAGCTGCGCGGCGAACCGGGCGCCGAACCGGAACCGGCCGCCCTGATGGCCGGCACCGTCGTCGAGATGCGCGACCTCTATTTCAACACCCCGGCCCGCCGCAAGTTCCTGAAATCGGAAAGCACCGAGTTCGCCCACTGCGCCGACGCCGTCAAGCGCCTGGCGCTGACCCGGCCGGATGTCGCGATCAGCCTGACCCACAACGGCCGCAACCTGTTCCAGCTCGCCCCCGCCGACAGCGCCCGGCGCATCGCCGACATCCTCGGCGACGACTTCCTCGGCGCCGCCCGCCCGGTCGCCGCCGGCAGCGAGACGCTGGGCATCGCCGGCTTCGCCATCGACCCGACCCGCGCCACCGACGCCAAGGACGGCCAGTACGTCTTCGTCAACGGCCGCTTCGTGCGCGACAAGATCATCAGCCACGCCCTGCGCGAGGCCTACCGCGACGTGCTGCACGGCAGCCGCCAGCCGGCCGTCTGCCTGTTCGTCAACATCGACCCGGCGCTGGTCGACGTCAATGTGCACCCGGCCAAGACCGAGGTCCGCTTCCGCGATTCGCGCGCCATGCACCAGTTTGTCTTCCACGCCCTCCAGCGCACGCTGGCCGCGCCGGTGCAGGCCGCTGCCGCTCCGGCGCTGGTCGAGCGCAGCCCGATGAGCGGCGATGACCCGAGTGCGATCCCCCCAGGGGACTACCTGCGGAGCGCGGTCGACCGGCAAAATCAACCCAATTTCGAATATGCCCCGCCGCTCCGCCACCAGGCCAGCCTCGGCGTCGCCGAACCGGCCGCCGCGGCCTACCTCGCCTTCGCCCGCGCCGCCCAAGGCGTCGGCTCGTCGCCCGCGCCGCGCGGCGAAGTCGCCCCGCAATTCCTGCCGGTCGAAGCCACCGACCGCGACGGCCCGCCGCTCGGCTACGCGCTGGCCCAGCTGCACGGCATCTACATCCTCGCCCAGAACGCCCGCGGCCTGATCCTGATCGACATGCACGCGGCGCACGAACGCATCCTCTACGAAAAGCTGAAAACCGCCTTCGACCACCGCCAGATCGCCACCCAGGCCCTGCTGATCCCGGCCGTCTTCGCCGCCGACCCGCTCGACATCGCCGCCGTCGAGGAACACGCCGACGCCCTGGCCGACCTCGGTTTCGCGATCGCTCCGCTCGGCCCCAACCAGCTCGGCGTGCGCGCCGTTCCCGCCCTGCTCCAGTCCGGCGACCCGGCCGCGCTGGCCAAATCGCTGCTCGCCGAACTGCGCGAGCACGGCATCAGCCAGCTCGCCACCGCCCGCCGTAACGAACTACTCGCCACCATGGCCTGTCACGGCGCCGTCCGCGCCCGTCGCCAGCTGACGCTGCCGGAAATGAACGCCCTGCTCCGCCAGATGGAAGAAACCGAACGCGCCGGCCAGTGCAACCACGGCCGCCCGACGTGGACGGAACTGAGCATGGAGCAACTGGACAAGCTGTTTCTACGCGGGCAATAGCGCATGCCTCCGGAATTCCGTAGCCCGCAATCCGCTCCTGCCTTTTCCCCGGCAGGCCCGGCCGGGGAAAACTCCGGTGGCAAACGCCAATCCCTGGGTTGGAATCTTGATTTATGAAGCGGCGTGCTTTTCTGCTCGGCGCAGCCGGATTGACCTGTTCGCTAGCGGCGCCGATGCAGCCTGCCGCAGCCTTTGCCCAAGCAAGGGGCGGTTTGGCACGGCCGGAAGCCATCGCGGCATGGCAGCGCCGGATTCGCTCGATTCTCGACCGCGGCCGCCTGCCGATCATCGATATAGAAGCAACCTATATCGAAGGCACGACGAACGTGAGGCGCATGATCGAATACATGAACGAGCTCGATGTCGCGCAGATCGCATTCGCCCCCGCCAATGTGCCGACGAGCGCACCATCGCTGGACCTGCACCGCCAATATCCCGAGTATTTCATCCCGACCACCAATAGCGGCGAATTTCCGCGCTGGTGGCAGGACCCGGCCGCATTTCTGGCGGGGGTCAGGAGCGATCTGAAATCGGGGGATTACGTCTTGATGGGCGAACATGAGTTCCGGCACTACCCCTCGCCGGAACAGGTGCGGGCCCGCAACAACACCCGGGATATCAGCATCGACCTCGCCGGACCGGCGGGCCAGACCCTGTTCAGTCTCAGCGAGGAATTCGGCGTTGCCTTCCAGATGCATTACGAAATCGAGGACCGACTGCTGGCGCCACTGGAAGCGATGCTCGAACGGTACCCGAACGCCCGGGTGATCTGGTGCCACCTGGCGATGATTCGCTACCCGGATCGGGCGCAACGCTACGGTCCGGAGTATGTCGGCCAGCTGATCGGGCGCTTCCCCGGCTTGCACTTCGATCTTGCCGTTCCGGCGCCCACGAACGTCTATGGCCCGTCGGGAGCGCACGATTCCACGCTGTTCAGCGGCGGTCGCTTGGCGGATGGCTGGCAGGCATTGATCGAAAAACACCCCGAACGTTTCCTGTCGGCCAGCGACTATCGTCCGCCGGTGGAGCAGACCTATCCGCAGCAGATAGATCGCCAGCGGACGCTTATTCTGGCCGCGCTGAGTGAGCGGACCCGGCATTTGGTGGCCTATGGCAATGCCTGGCGGCTAATCACCGGCACCCCCTGGCGTAGCTGAGGCGACTCGACGTGGCATCGCCACCGGGCCATTCGGGCGGCCCTTGTGTAATCGATCTTGCGCTGGCGAGGAGCGCTGGCTCCTTGGATTTTTGCCGTTTTTTCGCGTCGACCGCAGCGTTTCGGAAAATATCGCGATCCGGCGCTGGCAAAGCCGCCAAGGACGCTCCGCCGGCAGCCTCTGCCGCGCTGTTTTGAGACTGACCGGCTCATTTCTGCCGGCGGGCGCCGAGCGCGTAAAATGGACGCCACGCACTGGCCCGGCCCTCCGCCGGCCAGACATTCCGTCAGCCATTCGACCGAGGAACCGCCATGCCCAAACCCGTATCGCTGATCGTTGCCGCCGTCGCCTTGGTGCTGGCCTTCGCCCTCAACCCGTCGCCGGACAAGCACCGCGAGAAGATCAAGGAAGCCATTGCGGCACGCAGCCAGCTGGAAAAAGTGCTCGGCATCGGCCAACTGACTTCCTTTGCCTCCCGCTACCACTCGCTGGGGATCGCCTCGTACACCACGGTTAATGACAAGGTGACCTCGATCGGGGCCTACGGCATGGTTTTCGTGCCGGACTGAACATCCGGGGCGCCGCGGCGCCTTCGATTTCGCCACCGGCCGGGCCACACCATGCCATCGCCATCCTTGCCTCCCGGTCAAAAAGCTCCTAGTCTGAGGATCAAGGCCCCGATTAAGGGGGACGAGTTTGCTGACAAACCGGCCGTCTCGCCGGTGTCGTTTGATCTCTCGGAGGCAGCCATGCCCAGCCTGTTTTCCCCCTCCGCGCCAGGCCGCCGCAGACCGTGGCGGCTGCTTTCCGTCCTCCTTGCGCTGGGCTGCCTGACCGCCTGCCAGCCAGGCCGCGCCCCCGAAGCAGCTTCGGCCGGAGCGGAGGCGCCGCCAGCCAGCGCCGCGCCACCGGCCAGCAGCGCGGCGGCGGCGCCCGAGCCGGCGTCTCCCGAGCCGGCACCGCCGCCGGTCGAGGCCCCGCCGGCAACCCCCAAACCGGTGCCGAGAGACGGCGTGAAATCACCGAAATTCAGCGCCCGCCCCCCGGCCGCCGGCGCAGGCCCGGTGGCCGGCGAGGCGCCGCGTTTGATTCCCCGCTTCAGCTGGCCGCCGCCCAAGGCTTCGGCCCAGCAGGCGATTCCCGACAAGTGGCTGCGCACCGGCCCGGCGCCGACCCTGGCCGGTGTCGCCGACAAGTTCGAAAAGGCGCTTAAACTGGCCGGCTACGCGCAGCGCAGCTATTACGAAGTGCCGCACGGTTTCGCACTGGCCACCCAGCTCGAGCAGATTCATCCCGACGGCACACCGATGCCTGGCGACGACCGCTGGAAAGTCGGACCGCCGCGGGTCGGCAACCTGACCCTGCTCGCCTTTATCGAGGCCCTGGCCCATGCGCCGGCCGGGCTCTATCGGGTGATCGTCTTCGTCGTCACCGACGCGCCGTGGGCCGTATCGACGACACCCCCCAGCGAAGACCAGATCATGGCCTGGGCTGGCAGCGGCGCGGCCTCGCTGCCGGCATTTATCGGCAACCTGCCGTATGGCGACGACTACCGCGCCCATGCCCTGATCTACGAATTCCGGAAGGTCAGCTCGGAGCCGGCCGAAACGATACTGCCCAGCGAAATTTCTGGGGAGATGCATCTCGACCGGGGTGGCCTCTGGGAACCCTTGAGCATCCTGTAAAACGCTCCGGAACCCGGGAAAGCCATGACCAATCCGCTGTTCATCAGCTATCGGCGCAGCGACACGACCGGCGAGGCCGGCCGCCTGGCCGACTCGCTGGAAAACCTGCTGGGCGCTCGCTGCGTCTTTCGCGATACTGACGACATCCAGCCCGGCGAGGATTTCGAACGGGTGCTGACGCGGGAACTGGCCGGCACGCACGCCGTTCTCGTCCTTATCGGCAAGCGCTGGCTGGCCGAACTGACCGCCCGCCAGCACCAGCCGGCACCCGATTTCGTGCGGATCGAGATCGCCACCGCCCTTCGCCTCGGCAAGACGCTCATCCCCGTCTTGCTGCAGGGTGCCGAACTGCCGGGCGCCGATGCCTTGCCGGAAGACCTGCGTCCCCTCCTCGCCCATCAGGCGGTCAGCCTGCGCGAGGAAGCCTGGGCGATGGACTGCGGCCGCCTCGCCGACGCCATCGGCCGGCCCTATGCCTGGCGGCCTGTCGCGCTACGCGCCCTGGTCGCCCTGCCGGCGGCGCTGATCGCCGCCAAGTATGCCATTGGCGCCCTCGCCCCGGATGCCATCAATCAACTGGCGCTGGCGCGCGGCCTAGTGCTCGCCCTGCTGGCAGGCTATTTCAGCATCGAGATCGCGCTGTGGTGGCGCCAGCGTCGAAAAAAGGCCTAGCCGGACGCCCGGCGGCAGGTGGCCAGCGCCCTGACGACCCCGCGGAACAGATAGTCCTTGACCCGCTGTTCGAGCGGCAATTGCTCGAAAGGCACCAGGCAGGGATGTTCCTTGGCGGCCGGGTTTTTCACCGCGCCGCACTTCCAGCCGTCGGCCAGCTTCTGTGCCATCCAGGCCTGATGGCTGGCCTGCGGACCGGCGTCGGGATCGGCCAGGTGCAGCGCGACGACATGCAGCGCGCTTTCCCGCTGCCAGGGGGGCGCCTCTTCCCAGCGTGGCTGGCTGTAATCGCCGAGCGCTTCACAATAGGCACGATTGACTTCATGCGCCACGCGGGCGATTTCTTCCTGGGTCATCGGCCCCTCCTTGGCAGGACGACAGCGATTTGCGTTCGCCCATTTTGCCAGCATCCGGGCCGCCCGGCGTGCTGGCCCGCCACGCGCAACCGGCAGCGGAGCATGCCGCCCTGAGCGAACGCAGGCTGGCAAGCCTGGGCGACAACGATAAAATACCGGCCAATACTGCCTAACACCGAGCCACCATGTCATCGAGCACCCTGAAAAACTGGGCCCGCCAGATCAAGCAAAATACCCTGACGGTCTATTTTGCTGCCCGCGATCCGCGCACGCCGCTGCTCGTTCGTCTGCTGGCCCTGCTGGTGGCGGCTTACGCGCTGAGTCCGATCGACCTGATCCCGGATTTCATTCCGGTCATCGGCTATCTCGACGACCTGTTGCTGTTGCCGCTCGGCATCATTCTGGTGGTCCGCCTGACCCCACCGGAAGTGATCGCCGCCGCCCGCGAAAAAGCCGCGCTGGCGACTGAAAGACCGGTCAGCCGCGGCGCCGCCGTGACCGTGGTCGGGCTCTGGATCATCCTGGCCCTGCTCTGCGGACGATGGTTGTATGCCTGGTGGACGATCGGCCAGCATTCCTAGCGGCAAGCGGAACGGCCATCGCAACCGGCATGCCGGTTTTAGCCCTTTTTCACCGTCGACCGCAGCAGTACGGCATCTCGGCCCGGCAACCCGCCTCACCCGGCAGCCGGATGGGCCTTGGTCTGGCTAACCGGCAACCAGACGACAAAGGTCGTCCCCTGCCCGGGCTGGCTGCTCACTTCGATCCGTCCGCCATGCTTTTCGATGATGCCGTAGGAGACTGACAGGCCAAGGCCGGTGCCCTTGCCAACCGGCTTGGTCGTGAAGAAGGGGTCGAAGATGCGGGCCATGATTTCCGGCGCGATGCCGCTGCCGGTATCGCTGACCGAGACCCATACCCGGTCGTCCACGCAGCCGCTTTTCAGCGTGATCCTGCCCTTCTGGACAATGGCCTGGGCAGCATTGACCAGCAGGTTCATGAAGACCTGGTTGATCTGCGACGGCCGGCACTCGACCTGGGGCAGCGAGCCGTAGTCGCGGATCACTTCGGCTTTGTATTTGATCTCGTTCGCAACGACGTTGAGCGTGCTCTCCAGACCGGCATGGAGGTCGGCCCATTCCATGCCGATTTCGCCGGTCCGCGAAAAATCGCGCAGGTCCTGGACGATCCGGCGAACCCGGAGGGTGCCGTCGATCGACTCGGCGATCAGGGCACCGATGTCTTCGCGCAGAAACTCGAGATCGGCCTTGCGCTTCAGGGCTTCAAGGGTCTTCCTGGCCGCCGGATCATTGGCGAGCAAGGGTTCGACGGTGGTGGAGACGTCCTCGATCAGGCCCATCAACTGATCGACATAAACCTTGAGCGACCCCAGGTTGGAATTGACGAAGCCGATCGGATTGTTAATCTCGTGCGCCACACCGGCAGCCAGCTGGCCGATGGAAGCGAGCTTTTCCGACTGCAGCAACTGGTTATGGGCCTCCTCCAGCTTCTGGATCAGGATGCGCTGCTCTTCCTTCTCGCTCTGCAGCGCCCGGTTGACCCGCTCGTTCTCGCGCAGCGCGGCCTCCAGTTGCTGGGTCCGTTCGCGGACCTGGTTTTCCAGGGCCACCCCCGACTGGAAGCTGTTGAAATCCGACACCTTCGCGCTCATGTCACGCTCCGCCCGGTTCATCAGGGCGGTCACGATTTTGTTCAGGCGAACGACTTCGCGCTGGAGCACCGCGACTTCTGGCGAAATGCCGGCGTCGACCGGATCAGTCATGTTTATCCTCGGGCGCCCCACCGATGGCGATGCCAGTGAAGGTCTGGTTGACGTGGACGCCGCCGAATTGCTCGCCGTAGGTGCTGAAGCCGACCGTGTTGTTACGCAGGAACAGTTCGCCCACCTTGTCCTTGAGGTGTTTCTGCGTGAATTCCAGATTGCGCAGAATGCAGTCGCAGCCAAGGGTGAGCACCGGCGGACCGATTTCCTGGCGGAGATTGTCGAAAGTCTGCTCCAGGTTGGCGTAGATATCGCCACCGCGCGCCACGCGCAGAACCAGCCCTTCCTCGATGGCGCAATAGAAGGCCAGCGTGCCGTCCGGATTGGCCTTCTGGATTGCCCGGACGTAATCGGTCCCGTCAAGGACCACCACCACGGGGGTGGCGGCAAAATGATCGGGCGTCAGATCCTGAACCGAGACGCCTAGCACCCGCGCATATTCCTCGGCCGCCGGCAGACCGTTGATTTCCTTGACGATACGCCGGGTGGCATCGGCCTCGGTGACGACCAGCCGTTCGTTTTCGCTGACAAAATGCTGGGTTTTGAAAATACGAATCGGCAGCATCGTGCTGACCAGCAGCAAGACGGCGCTATTGTCGCGAAAGGCGCCGTCGTGGAACACCTGGGTGCTGGAAAATTTCAGATCGTCGCCAGCCGAGCCGCCGCACAGGTGGATGCTGCCCAGCGCGCCCTGCAGCACCCGGACGACCTGCTCCTCGCGTACCGACAGGCCGTCGATCAGGAGCAGGGCAAAGGCCCGGGAGCCTTTCGCCACATGCTGGTCCAGCTGGTGCAGGAGTCCTTGCACAAACGCCTGGCCCTGGGCCGGATCGAAATGCTGCAGATCGGGGAGACAGCCCGCGACGGCCGCCCCGGCGCCGGCCGCGAAACTGACGCCGGACAGGCTCTGGGTCCGGTAACCGGCGGGGCCGATTTCGCCGGCGGTCGTGCAGCCGATCAGGGGCACCTTGCCAAACAGCCGCTTCAGTTCGTCGCCCAGGGCGTCGAGGTCATAGTCGCTGGAGCAGAAAAAAATGACCATCGACATCTCGGGCTGATCGACGCCGGCGTGAAATTCCCGGGCGGCCTGCCGCGCATCGCTGGCCCGCGAATGGCCGGTACGGAAGGGAGAATCGGCAGTCATCTTGTCTCCGGGCGCTGTGCTTGGTCGTTGTCGGTGCGAATCTCGCAGCCGCTCCGATTATCCGGGCTGCGGCCATGCTGTCCAGTCATCCCGGCGCACCGCCGGGGGTTTCGGCCAGAAGCCGGCGTGATAGCATTCGCCGCCATGAATCAGCCCCGCCTGCCCCCCGCCATCCTGATCATGGGCCCGACCGCTTCAGGCAAGACGGCGGCGGCCATGACCCTGGTCGACCGTTTCCCGATCGAACTGATCAGCGTCGATTCGGCGCAGGTCTTCATCGACATGGATGTCGGCACCGCCAAGCCGGATCGGGCCACGCTGACCCGCTACCCGCACCGGCTGATCGACCTGATCACACCGGAGCAAAGCTATTCGGCGGCCCGTTTCCGCGCCGACGCACTGGCGGCCATGGCTGAAAGCACGGCCGCCGGCAAGGTGCCCGTGCTGGTCGGCGGCACCATGCTCTATTTCCGCGCCTTGTTACACGGCCTGGCCGACCTGCCGCAGGCCGATGCCGGCCTGCGCGCCGAGATCGACGCCGAAGCCGCCGCCGAAGGCTGGCCGGCCATGCACGCCAAGCTGGCCCGGCTCGACCCGGCCACCGCCGCCCGCCTGCATCCGACCGACAGCCAGCGCCTGCAGCGCGCCCTGGAAATCTGCCGGCTGAGCGGCCGCCCGATGTCCGAACTGCTCGCCGAAAGCGAGAAACAGAAGCCGCCCTACGATTTCCTCAGCATCGGCCTGCTGCCGTCCCAGCGAGCCGTGCTGCACGAGCGCATCGCCCGCCGCTTTGACGAAATGCTGCTAGCCGGGCTGGATGACGAGTTGTCCATGCTGCGCCGGAAATATGCGCTGCATCCCAACCTGCCATCCATGCGCTGCGTCGGCTACCGGCAAGCCTGGGAAGCCCAGGAAGGCATCATTTCGCGCCAGGAACTGCGCGAGCGCGGTATTTTTGCAACCCGCCAGCTGGCCAAGCGGCAGATCACCTGGCTGACCAATTCCTTCACCGCCGAGAATTTCGACTGTCTCGACCCGGCGCTGAGCGAGCGGATTGCCACACGGACCGCCCGCTTCCTGGCGGCCGGCTCAGCCGGGTTGGCCGTCCGCTGACCGGCGAACGCTACGGTCGACCCGAAAAAAAGACCAAAACCGGCATCGGTGCCGGGCGCTCAGCTCTTGAGCAAGACCTTGAGATCGTCGGCCACCCGCTCCAGCTGGCCGATGATTTCCAGCGAGGCATCCTGCGTACCGACGACGCGCAGCATGAAGTCGTTGGCCATGTTGCTGACTTGCTCTTCCTGTTTTTCCATCAGCCCGAGATGGACAAAAGCCTTGGCCAGCGTTTCCTGAAATTCGATCATCACCTGCGTCAGCTCGAAGCAATTGCGCCGGTAGTTGTTCTGGACGCCATCGAGCGTCGAGTAAAGGCGCGGCAGTGCCGCCTCGATACCGGCCCGCCGGCGCTGCGCCAGCAAATCCGATTCGATGGCCTTGAGCCGGGCGTCGGCGCCTTCGGCCAACAAGGCGCCATTGTCGCGAATACGGCCACAGCGTTCGGCATCTTCCAGCGGCATGTTATTGACCATCAGCGTGACGCGCCCGTAGTTGAAGGCGCAACGCGACTTGAACTGGAAGATGCGGCCGCTGTGGCGGACATGGTTGAGCACCGAGACCTCGAGCGGCACATCGTGGCCGTTCTGGCTTAATGACAGCACTTCGTCGCCGAGGCGCATCTGCACCGCCGCCTGCAGGTCGTACTGGCGCATGGCATCGACCAGCGCCGTCGCCAGTTCGTCGACCGTGTTACAGGCAAAGGATTTGCTGAGGAACTGCAGGACGACCCCCAGTTCCCCCATGCTGACCATGGCGGCCATAGCCGTCCGCTGGGCATAGCCGGCCTGTTCACGGAGGGCTTTCTTCTCGGCCAGGATGCGGCTCGACACCTTGAGCTTGCCGAGCAACTCGGCCGGATCGAAGGGCTTGTGGATGAAATCGTCGCCGCCGGCCTCGTAGCAGAGCAGTCGGGTATCGCTGTCGTCGTGTCCGGAAACGAACAGGACCGGGATGTCCTGCACTTCCCAGTCAGCCTTCAGGTGTCGGCAGAGGCCATAACCGTCCATCTCCGGCATCTCGATATCCAGCAGGAAAAGGTCGGGCTTGACGTCGGCCAGCCGGCCCAGACAGGCCTCCGCCGAAGAGAAGGTTTCAAATTCGCAGACGTTGTCCAGAATGCCGGCCAGCAACGCCAGCATGACCGGATCATCATCGACGATAAAAACTCGCAGCCTGGCATCCACATCCATCTCCCTTCTCAGGTTTTTATTGATTCTGGGGTGTTTGCAGCAACACCACAAGCATCTGGATCAATCTTCCAGCAACGCCTTCCTGGCCGCCAGCAGGAATAGACGGTCGGGACCACGAACAGCGGCAAGGCGGTGCCGCGCAGCAAGGCCTCCGTCGATGACCCAGCCGATCTGCTGCCGCTCGTCAGACGCCCTAGCCGCCGTTGCCGGAAAAGAATTCGGGCATTTTCGGCGGTTGGCCGTCGGAGCGGCCGGCCGGCTGTGGTTCGAAGGCCGCCAGGCAGGCGGTTTCCGGGGCGAGGTCCCGCCAGCCGGCAGGCAACGGCGCGACCCGCACGAAAACGACCCCGGCGCGAAGCATATCGAGGTATTCGGCGACACTGCGCGAAACGTCGATGATGCGCCGGCGATGTTTGCCGGGCATGTGGTCGTTGACCTTGACGATGGCGCACAGATCCCGGTCCACGCGGCGGACGGCGAGCATGGTACCGGGCGGGAAACGATTGCTGGCAGCGGTGAACTGGCGGCTATCGAAACGCTCACCGGTCGATGTTTTCCGCCCATGGAAATCCTGGCCGTAGAAACTGGCCTGGCCGTGCAGGCCGGTGGCTTCGTCACCGATCAGGTCGGCCGGCCCGAATTCCGATGCCGGCAAGGCCGGACGCCCGACGCGGTGCGCCGCCTTCCTGGCTGGCCGGGCGTGTGCCGGCTTGGCCGATATCTTCTGCTCGCCCGCTGCCCAGACCGTCGGCGCAGCGTTCAGCAACAGCAGGCCGCCGGCAAGTGCCGCGACCCGCTGCAGCCATTTAGACCACGAGGGTCTGCGCTTCGTCACCCGAACGGGCCCGGATCTGGCCGATACGATAGACCGCTTCGCCCTGCACCTTCAGTTCGGCCATCGCGGCATCGGCATCGGCCGCGGCAACGACGATGACCAGACCGATACCGCAGTTGAAGACACGATGCATTTCGTTTTCGGCGACCTTGCCTTCGGCCTGCATCCAGTCGAACAGCTTGGGACGCGGCCAGGCGGCCTTCTGCAGTTCGGCGACGGTGTTTTCCGGCAGCACGCGCGGCACGTTTTCGAGCAGGCCGCCGCCGGTGATGTGGGCCATGCCCTTGATCGTCACCTTCTGCATGGTGGCCAGCACCTGCTTGACGTAGATGCGGGTCGGCGCCATGACGACGTCGGCCAGGGTGCGTTCGCCATCGAACTTGGCGTTCATGTCCGGCTGCGAGCGCTCGATGATCTTGCGGACCAGCGAGTAGCCGTTGGAGTGGGCGCCCGACGAGGCCAGGCCGAGCACGACGTCGCCCGGGGCGATGGATTTGCCGTCGATGGCCTTCGCTTTCTCGACGACGCCGACCGCGAAACCGGCCAGGTCGTATTCGCCGGCCGGGTACATGCCCGGCATTTCGGCGGTTTCGCCACCGATCAGCGCGCAGCCGGCCAGTTCGCAGCCCTTGGCGATGCCGCCGACAACGGCCGCCGCGGTGTCGACATCGAGCTTGCCGCAGGCGAAGTAGTCGAGGAAGAACAGCGATTCGGCGCCGAGCACCAGGATGTCATTGACGCTCATGGCGACCAGGTCCTGGCCCACCGTGTCGTGGCGGTTCAGGTCGAAAGCCAGGCGCAGCTTGGTGCCGACGCCGTCGGTGCCGGACACCAGCACCGGCTCCTGGTAGCGCTTGGGCACTTCGAACAGCGCGCCGAAGCCGCCGATACCGCCGAGCACGCCTTCGCGCAGCGTCTTTTTGGCGAGCGGCTTGATGCGCTCGACCAGGGCATCGCCGGCATCGATATCGACGCCGGCATCACGATAGGAGAGAGAGGTATTCTGGCTCATGACAAATCCGATGGTTGGACGGGTGTTAAAATCCGTCGCCTTGAAAAAAACCAGATTTTAACCGATGCGCCAGCTGATTCTCGATTTGCTGCCAGAAAGCCCGCCCACCCTCGACAATTTTGTCGCCGGCGGCAATGCCGAAACGCTGGCCCTGCTCACCGAATGGCTAGCCGGAACCCGCACCGACACGTCGTTCTGCCTGTGGGGCGAGGCCGGCTCGGGGTGCTCGCATCTGCTGCAGGCAAGCGGCTTCGCCTATGTCGATGCGGCGCACGATCCCGCGCTGAAGAATGCCCCGACCGCCGAGCAACTGGCCGTCGACCATGTCGAAGCCCTCGACGAAACCGGCCAGATCGCCCTGTTCAACCATTTCAACCGTCTGAAAATGGCCTCGGGCATGCTGTTGACCGCAGCGGCACAGCCGCCGGCCCATCTGATGCTGCGTGAAGACCTGCGCACCCGCCTCGGCTCCGGCCTGATCTGCCGCCTGCAACCGCTGTCCGATGCCGAAAAGGCCGCCGCGCTGGCCGCCCAGGCCAAGGAGCGCGCCCTCAAGCTGACGCCGGAAATCATCGACTACCTGATGCGCCACGCACCGCGCGACATGCGCACGCTATCCTCCGTCGTCGTCGCCCTCGACCGCTACACCCTCGAACACAAGCGCGCCGTCACGCTGCCCCTGCTGCGCGAACTACTGCAGGCGCCCCATGCCTGACACCGGCCGGTCTGCTACGCGATCGGCAACCCCTAGCCCGGATGGGAGTGTCCATGAGTCATAGCAAATCGCCTACCGGCACCTGCCAGGTCTGCGGCAAGACCTTCCCGGCCCGTGAGCTGATCGCCGCACCGCTGGTCCGCGAAAACATCGCCGGCAATATTCGCCGGGAGTACCCCGACTGGTCGCCGGCCAGCAGCATCTGCCAGCCCGACCTGGCCCGCTATCGGGCGCAATACGTCCACACCCTGCTCGTTTCCGAAAAAGGCGAACTGTCCGAACTGGAGCAAGAGGTGGTACGCAGTCTGCAAACCCACCAGATCCTGGCTGCCGACGTCGACAGCGATTACGAGGAAAAATGGAACCTCGGCGAACGCCTGGCCGACCGGATCGCCGCCTTCGGCGGCAGCTGGAGCTTTCTGATCCTCTTCGGCCTCTTCATCGCCGCCTGGATCATGATCAACTCGCTGGTCCTCTACTGGCGGCCGGTCGATCCCTTTCCGTTTATCCTGCTCAATCTGCTGCTCTCCTGCCTGGCCGCCGTTCAGGCACCGGTGATCATGATGAGTCAGAACCGCCAGGAAGCGAAAGACCGCCTGCGCGCCCGCAACGACTACCAGGTCAACCTGAAGGCCGAACTGGAGATCCGCCAGCTGCACGAAAAAATCGACCACCTGCTGTCGCACCAGTGGGAAAGGATGATCGAAATCCAGGAAGTCCAGCTCGACCTGCTCAACGAACTGCGCCGGCCCCGCTAAACTTCGCCCCGGCCTTACCAACTCGCCCACGAACCGACATGAACCTTGCCCTTTTTGACCTCGACAATACCCTCCTCGCCGGCGATTCCGATTTCGAGTGGGCGCAATTTCTTATTTCCAAGGGCGTCGTCGACCGCGAAGTGCAGGAAGCCAAGAACCTCCTTTTCTACGAGCAATACAAGGCCGGGACGCTCGACATCTACGAATTCCTCGCCTTCCAGCTGGCGCCGCTGGCCCGCCACCGACGGGCCGAGCTCGATGCCTGGCACCGCGAATACCTCGAACGCCACATTCGCCCGATCATGACCGAGCCGTCGCGCGCCCTGGTCCGGCAGCACCTGGCGGCCGGCGACCTGTGCGCCATCGTCACCGCCACCAACAGCTTCGTCACCGGCCCGATCGCCCGCGAATTCGGCATTCCACACCTGATCGGCACGATTGCCGCGGTCGACCTCGAAAACGGGGCATTTTCCGGGACGCCGACCGGCACGCCGTCTTTCCAGGGCGGCAAGATCACCCGCGTCGAAGCCTGGCTGGAATCGCTGGGCCTGTGGTGGGGCAGCTTCGCCGACAGCTACTTTTACAGCGACTCGCACAACGACCTGCCGCTGATGCAAAAGGTGACGACGCCGGTGGCCGTCGACCCGGACGACAAGCTGCGCGCCCATGCCGGTCAAATGGGCTGGAAAATCATTACATTGCGGTAGAATTCCCCTTTTTCCGCAGCGCCACCGGCGCTCTTCGATCGGTACAAGTGATCCGCAAATTCATTTCCCGCGTATTCAGCGGCAAGAAACCCAAGGCCAGCAAGCATGAGCCGGCCGTCATTCCCGTCTCCAGCCACGGCATCACCCGCGACCGCCTCAGCAGCGGCAGCCGGCGCGTCTGCGAAACCCTGCAGGGCCATGGCTTCAAGGCCTACGTCGTCGGCGGCGCCGTGCGCGACCTGCTGATCGGCGCCGAGCCCAAGGACTTCGACATCGCCACCGACGCGACGCCGGAAGAAGTGCGCCGCGCCTTCCGCCGCTCGCGCATCATCGGCCGCCGCTTCCAGATCGTGCACGTCATGATGGGTCAGGAAACGCTGGAAGTGACCACTTTCCGCGGCATGCTCGACGAAAAGACGAAAACCGACGAGCACGGCCGCGTGCTGCACGACAACGTCTTCGGCAGCCACGCCGAAGATGCCGCCCGTCGCGATTTCACCGCCAACGCGCTGTACTACGACCCGGCCACCGAGGCGGTCATCGACTACCACCACGGCGTCGGCGACCTCAAGCAGAAGACCCTGCGCATGATCGGCGAGCCGCGCACCCGCTACCGCGAAGACCCGGTGCGCATGCTGCGCGCCGTCCGCCTCGCCGCCAAGCTCGGACTGATGATCGACCCGGAAGCGAAGCGACCGATCCGCGAAATGGCCGTCCTGCTCGAAAACGTGCCGGCCGCCCGCCTGTTCGACGAAATGCTCAAGCTGCTGACCTCCGGGCATTCGGTCAAATGCATCACCCAGTTGCGCGACGAGGGCCTGCATCACGGCCTGCTCCCGCTGCTCGATGTCATCCTCGAACAGCCGCTGGGCGAGAAGTTCGTCATGCTCTCGCTGGCCAACACCGACAACCGCGTTCGCCAGAACAAGGGCATCTCGCCCGGTTTCCTGTTCGCCACCCTGCTCTGGCATGAAGTGCTGGCCCACTGGGAGAAGCTCAAGGCCAAGGGCGAAGCCAAGATTCCGGCGCTCTACCAGGCGATGGACACGGTGCTCGACGTGCAGGGTGAAAAGCTTGCCATCACCCGGCGTATCGCCGGCGACATCAAGGACATCTGGGCCCTGCAGCCGCGTTTCGAACAGCGCGCCGGCAAACGCCCCTACGGCCTGCTCGAACAGCCGCGCTTCCGCGCCGGCTACGATTTCCTGGTCCTGCGCGCCGAATCCGGCGAAGTCGACCAGGAAGTGGCCGACTGGTGGACACGCTTCCAGAACGTTGACGGCGAGCAGCGTGCCGCCATGCTGCTACCCGAACAGGCGGGCGACAAGAAGCGCCGCCGGCGCAAGAAAAAACCGGCCAATTCGGACGTCGACCGTAGCGCGGCTGCCGAATGAATACCACTTACGTCGCGCTGGGGGCCAATCTTGGCGATCCGGCAGCCACCGTGCGCGCTGCCTTTGCGGCACTGGCCAACCTGCCGGACAGCCGCCTCGTCCATAGCTCATCGCTGTACCGTACGGCGCCGGTCGGGATCACCGACCAGCCGGAGTTCGTCAATGCCGTCGCCGAGCTGGAAACCACGCTGGCCCCGGAAGCCCTGCTCGACCAGCTGCTCGAAATCGAACAACGGTTCGGCCGTATCCGTGCCGAAAGAAACGGCCCGCGCACGCTCGACCTCGACCTGCTGCTCTACGGCGATCAGTGGCTCGATCTGCCGCGCCTGACCCTGCCGCATCCCCGCCTGCACCTGCGCGCCTTCGTTCTTTATCCGCTGGCCGAAATCGCGCCGACACTGCTCATCCCCGGTCGCGGCAGCATAACCGCCTGGCTGCCGGCGGTCGCCAACCAGGGCATCGTCAGGCTGTGAATTTCCTCAGTGGCCTACCGGTCCTCTGGCAGACCGTCGGCCTGCTGGCCCTGTCGAACGTCTTCATGACCTTCGCCTGGTACTCGCACCTCAAGCACCTCAACGAAAAACCGTGGTGGGTCGCCGCACTGATTTCCTGGGGCATCGCGCTGTTCGAATACCTGATCCAGGTGCCGGCCAACCGCATCGGCAACACCGAGATGAACCTCGGCCAGCTCAAGATCCTGCAGGAAGTGATCACCCTCGCCGTCTTCGTGCCCTTCGTCGTCATTTACATGGACCAGCCGCTGAAGCTTGACTACCTGTGGGCGGCTCTGTGTATCCTAGGCGCCGTCTATTTCGTCTTCCGGACGTAAGAAGCCTCCATGTCTGCTCAAAGCATCACCCGCCGCCTGACCCAGGCCGACCTCGCCCGGCTCTACGCCGCCCGCGAAAAGATCGTCATGTTCACCTGCTACGATGCCAGTTTTGCCCGCCTGCTCGATGGCGCCGGCGTCGAAACGCTGCTCATCGGTGATTCGCTGGGCAATGTCATCCAGGGCCACGATACGACGCTGCCGGTCACCGTCGCCGACATCGCCTACCACACCGCCGCCGTCAAGC
>CAMLHL010000015.1 GCA_946479855.1 uncultured Pseudomonadota bacterium | reverse complement strand
GCAAGAGCGGCGACGGCATGATCTTCATCAACTGCATGGAAAAGCTGACCATGAATGCGCCCAAGGAGACGCTCAAGGTCCGCATGTCCGCAGCACTCGATGCCGGTATCGAAGGCATTACCTTGGCGGCCGGCCTGCATCTTGGGTCTTTCGCGCTGATCGAGGACCACCCGCGCTTCCGCGATGCCCAGCTGGGTATCATCGTCTCGTCGGTGCGGGCGCTACAGCTCTTTCTCAAGAAGAATTCGCGCACTGGCCGCTTGCCCGACTATATCGTCGTCGAAGGGCCGCTGGCCGGCGGCCACCTCGGCTTCGGCATGGATTGGGCGCAGTACGACCTGGCGACCATCGTCGCCGAGGTCGTGCAGTATCTGCAGAACGAACATCTCGAGATTCCGGTCATTCCGGCCGGCGGCATTTTCACCGGCTCGGATGCCACGGCTTTCCTGGAAAACGGCGCCGCCGCCGTGCAGGTGGCGACCCGCTTCACGGTGTCCGAAGAGTGCGGCCTGCCGAGCAAGGTCAAGCAGGAATACTTCAAGGCCAGCGAGGACGACATCGAGGTCAACCAGGTGTCGCCGACCGGCTATCCCATGCGGATGATCAAGAAGAGCCCCGGCATCGGTTCCGGTATTCGCCCCAACTGCGAGGCCTATGGTTATCTGCTCGACGCCAATGGCAAGTGTGCCTACGTTTCCGCCTATAACCGCGAAGTTGCTGCCCATCCCGCTGCGCGCAAGATCGCCGTGATGGACAAGACCTGCCTGTGTACGCACATGCGCAACTTCGACATCTGGACCTGCGGCCAACTGACTTATCGCCTGAAGGACACCACCCGTCGCCTTGCCGATGGCAGCTATCAGGTGCTTTCCGCCGAGCATATCTTCAAGGACTATCAGTTCAGCACCGAACAGAAGATCGCCTTGCCTGAACTCGTGGGGGAATGAACGGGGGTTGCCGGAGATCGATGTCGTAACAGATTTTCGGTGTTGCCTGCGTGGCTGCGCTATGGCTTCAGTCTTGTCGATAACACCATGTTGATTTTCCGGGGCTGCGGCTGGCGCCAGGTCCAGCGTGCAGTGGTCGCGCTGTTGGTCACGCAATTGATGCTGCCATCCGGTTTTGCGGAGACAGGCCAGGCGTTCACCCTGCAGGGTTTCGGAACCATCGGCTTGGCGCGGACAACGACCCACGACGTCGAATTTGTCCGCGATATCTCGCAACCGCGAGGCATCAGCGACTCATGGAGCGCGCAGAATGACAGCGTGATCGGTGTGCAGGGCAACTGGCACATTGATTCGCAATGGGAAGCCGTGGTGCAGGCGAAGAGCCGCTACCGTTTCGATGCAACCTTCAATCCGGAAATCGCCTGGGCGTATCTCAAATACGAACCAACGCCGAACCTCAGTTTGAGGGCCGGGCGCCTGGGGACAGAGTTCTTCATGATGGCCGACTCGCGCTGGGTCGGCTATTCCTTTCTCACCGTGCGTCCGCCCGGCGATTATTTTTGGTATCTGCCCTTCTATACCATCCATGGCGCCGATGCTGCGTTGACCGTGCCTTTCGGCGAAAACGTCCTGCGCGGCAAGGTCTTCTATGGCCTGTCCAACGGCAAGATTCCGCTGGCCAGCGAGCAGTGGGATATCAGCGGATCGCCGATGCTTGGCGGCTATCTTGAATATCAGCATGGTCCGTGGCAGGTACGGGGAAGTTACGCCAACATCCGCTTCGAGCGCGATCTGCCGCTTGCCAAGGTCCTGCACATTTCCCCGGCGGACATTCCCAACGCGCTGGGTTTTCTGGCTACGGTCGGAAGGCGCACCCACTACTACTCGCTGGGCATCGTATATGACGATGGGCCATGGCAAGGCCAGTTGATGCTGAATCATATCGAGCAGGGGAGCCACGCCCTCGAAAATTCCGATGGCGGCTATGCGCTGCTGGGATATCGGATTGCTCAGGTTACGCCTTACCTCGGCTATTCATGGATACGCTCGCATGAACGGACGCGGCTCAGCAGCGGCACTCCTTTGGAGAATTACGTAGCAAACTATGTCATGCAGGATTCGCATTCCGACCAAAAGACAACTTTCCTCGGGATACGCTGGGATGTGGCCGGCAATGTTGCCTTGAAGGGACAATGGGATGTCATCCATGGTGATCCGACATCGATTTTTCCCTATCGGCGGGATAATCGAGCCAAGTGGGATGGCACTATGGATGTCTTCTCGTTGACGCTGGATTTCATCTTTTAGGCCAATGTCGATTCGTCGCCTCTTTCTTCTCTTCGCCATGGGCTGGTTGCTGATGCAACCACTCGCGGAGGTGCGCGCCGAACTGGTCGTCGTCGCCAATATCCGTTGCGGCGTCGCGGCGATGACTCGCAACGAGGTCGTGAATATCTTCTTCGGCCGCAATCGTCAGTTCTTCAACGGCGTCGAGGCGCAACCGGTGGATCTGGCCGATACCCACCCCGACCGCGAGCGCTTCTATAGCGAACTGGTCGGCAAGGACCTCTCCGAAGTCAATTCCTACTGGTCGCGCCAGGTTTTCTCGGGGCGAATGCAACCGCCGCCGAAGGTTGGTTCACCGGAAGAGGTGTTGAAGTGGGTTGCCTCCCATCCCGGGGGGATCGGCTTTGTCGACCTATCCAAGGCTGATGCGCGGGTGCGTGTGGTCTACGAACTCGGGCGATAATTTCTTAAGGCCGCCATTGAACATTGAGCTGATAGGCATGGTCATCATCTTCGCGGCCATTGCGCTGATTGTCATCAAGGTGATGTAATCTCTGCATGTGCGGTGTTGCCTGGCGCGCAGGCTACCCGCCCCATAGCCAAAATATAAAGGAGACAATGATGTCCGGAAGGATGATCAGCAACATGCTGGATGGCCGTAGTCTGGTTACGGCGACCAAGGAAATGACCGTGCGCTCGGCTTGTCGCCTGATGACGGAAAGGAAAATCGGTGCGCTGCTGGTCCTTGAGAATGCCCAGATCGCCGGTATTTTTACCGAGCGTGATGCGCTCAACAAGATTCTTTCGGCCGGTCTCGATCCGGATGCGACGACGCTGGCTCAGGTGATGGCCAGCAAGCCTCAGACTATCGGGGTGGACAAGCCGCTGGCCCATGCCCTGTACATGATGGCCGAAGGAGGATTTCGCCACGTACCGGTGGTTGATGCGAACGGCGTGCCGATTGGCATGGTTTCGGCGCGCGACGCGTTGGGCGAGGACTTGATTGAACTCGAACGGGAAATGCAGCACCTCAAAGAACTTGAGGCCTCCATCGGCTACTGAATGGCACTCCAGCCTAGGCGTGCCAGTGTCGCGGCGAATTCGCCGGATACTGGCGCTTTTATTTCCAGGCGTCGCCCGTCGATGGGGTGGTTGAAGCCGAGTCGAATGCAGGCCAGCAGCAGCCGGTGGCAGCCCAGGTGCTCGGCAAAGTAGCGGTTGTGGCGCCCCTTGCCATGTGTAGCGTCGCCGATGACCGGGTGAGCAATATGTTTCAGGTGGCGTCTGATCTGGTGCCGCCGACCGGTAACCGGCTCCAGTTCCAGGAGCGCGTACCGGCTGGTCGGGTAGCGGTCTACCTCGACCGCTAACTCGACTTCTGCCAGCGACCTGAAATGCGTCAAGGCTGGCTGGGCTTCGGTGCTGCTTCGGTCGCCCTGAAATTCGTAGGCATCGCGCTGTCGGGAAAGTGGGTAGTCAATGCTGCCGGAGGCCGGCGGATAGCCGCGCACGACGGCCCAGTAGCGTTTTTCCACGGTGCCGGATTCGAATTGCCTGCTCAATTGACTGGCGATGCTCGGGCTTAGACCGAACAGCAGGACGCCCGAGGTGCCCCGGTCCAGCCGATGCGCCGGCCACACCTTCTGGCCGATCTGGTCGCGCAGGATCTGGATGGCAAAACGTGTCTCATGGCGGTCGATTTCCGAGCGATGGACGAGCAGGCCGGGTGGCTTGTCCACGACGACAATATGCTCGTCGCGATAGAGGAGAGGCAGTTCTTCAGCCAAAGAAACGCTGCTTGGCCTCGGCCGGGATATCCATGCCGGTGATCTGGGCGCGGTCAAGCAACTCCCAGTAATAGCGATAGGAAGCCCGATCGTGCAGTTTGCCCTCATGCTGGATGGGACCCCAATCCATGTCCTGAGCGGCGATCAGGATTTCAGTGGCGGTCTGGACCTCGGAAAAGTCGGGACGCATGGCTTCGACGATGGGCACGATCTGGTTCGGGTGAATGCTCCACATGCGCAGGTAGCCGAATTCGCTGCGGGCTCGCCGGGCGTCGTTGCGGATGAATTCGATATCCTTCAGTTCGGTGGTCACGTTGTGCGAGGGGACGACGCCGCAGGCCAGTGCCGCGGCGCTGATCTCGCACTTGGCTCGGGCGACCAGCGGGTGATCGAACTGACCTGGACTTTTCATGGCGCTACCGGGGATCGCGCCGTGATGGCCGGAGACGAAATCCATCAGGCCGAAATCGAGGCTCTCGACACCGGGCAAGGCGGCAATTTCCCATACTTCGCGCAAGGCGCCATGCGTTTCGATCAGGACATGTACGGGAATCCTGCGGTCGACCCCGAATTTTCGTTCGTTTTCACGCAGTGCCTCGATCTGGACCGCAACATCGCCTGCGCTGCAGGGTTTGGGCAGGGTGATGAAGGGGAGGCGGTTGCCGGCAATACCGACCAGGATTTCCATGTCCTGCCGCCAGTGGGCATGCGTCACGTCATGGACGCGTGCGCCGACACGGTTGAACAGGTTGTCCCCGCTCATGATGACGGCTGCCGCCATTTCGGCGTGCTCGCGCTCGGCGCCGGCATGGGCGCCGTCCTCGCAGTCGCAGGTGATGTCGAAGATCGGACCCAGCTCCTTCTGTAGTTGCAGGGCTTTCTTCATCAGCTTTTCCGAACCGGCGTAATGGTCGACTGCAGGCAGTACGGGGAAGGGCTTTTCGCCGGCAAAGAGGACGGTTTTTGGATGGCGCATGATTTGCGGAGTCCGAAAAGAAAAAGGCCGCGGTATTTTACCGCGGCCTTTCGCTGAAACCAGGAAACGATGCTGATTACAGCATGTCCTTGACGGCTTCGGCCTCGTCGGTCAGTTCCTTGAGGGTGATGTTGATCTTCTCACGGCTGTACTCGTCGATTTCCAGACCCTGGATGATCTTGAAGGAACCGCCCTTGCACTCGCACGGGAAGCCGAACACGATGCCGGCCGGAATGCCGTAGGAGCCGTCGGACGGCACGCCCATGGTGACCCATTCGTCGGAACCGAGCACCCAGTCGTGGATGTGATCGATAGCGGCGTTGGCGGCGGAGGCAGCCGAGGAGAGGCCGCGGGCTTCGATGATGGCGGCGCCGCGCTTGCCAACGGTCGGCAGGAAGACGTCGTTGTTCCAGGCGTGGTCGTTGATCAGGGACTTGACGCTGTCGCCGTTGGAGGTGGTGTAGCGGTAGTCGGCGTACATCGTCGGCGAGTGGTTGCCCCAGACGACCAGCTTCTTCAGGGAAGAAACGTCACGGCCGGTCTTGCCGGCGAGTTGCGACAGGGCACGGTTGTGGTCCAGGCGCAGCATGCCATGGTAGTTGTTCGGGTTGGTGCGGCCAACCTTCTTGGCAGCGGCAGCGGCGATGAAGGCGTTGGTGTTGCAGGGATTGCCGACGACCAGAACCTTGACGTCTTCCTTGGCGTTCTCGGCAATGGCCTTGCCCTGAACGGTGAAGATGGCGCCGTTGGCGGTCAGCAGGTCGGCACGTTCCATGCCCTTGGTGCGCGGACGGGCGCCAACCAGCAGGCAGACATCGGCGTCCTTGAAGGCGACGTTCGGATCATCGGTGGCAACCATGCCGGCGAGCAGCGGGAATGCGCAGTCTTCCAGCTCCATCATGACGCCCTTCACGGCTTGCTGCGCTTGCGGCAGGTCGAGCAACTGAAGGATGACCGGCTGGTCTTTGCCGAGCATTTCGCCGGAGGCGATGCGGAACAGCAGGCTATAACCGATCTGGCCGGCGGCGCCGGTGATGGCAACGCGCATGGGGGCTTTGGACATATGTCGCTCCTGTATTTAAACAGCGTGGTTGAAATTGTGCGGGTCTGCTCGATTGCCAGCTTGTGTTTTACGCCTTGCGTCGTCAGCAGGCACGAGAGACCATCGATGTTAGAAGTTCGGCGATTTTCTGTCAATTCATCATCTGTCTTATATAAGACAACTTTTCGTGGACGCTCGGTGCGAAATGTGCTGAAATTTGCGTCCATGACCCGTGACGTTTCCCGCCCTGCTACTCGTGCAGCTTCGCCGACCTTCAGTCCCCTGTACCGTCAGATCAAGGATTTCCTGATCCGTAGCCTGGAGGAGGGGGAGTGGGGGCCTGGCGACGCCATCCCCAGTGAGGGGGATCTGGCATTGCGTTTCAACGTCAGCCAGGGGACGGTGCGCAAGGCGATCGACGAAATGGCCGCCGAAAATATGCTGGTCCGGCGGCAAGGCAAGGGGACCTTCGTTGCCACGCACAGCGATCCGCGTTCTTTCTATCGTTTTTTACGCCTGGTTTCCAATGATGGCAAGGCGATGCAAACGGTTAGCGACCCGTTTTTTTGTGAATCCATTGAGGCAACGCCCGAGGTGGCGGCTGTGCTTGGTTTGCGGGCTGGCGATCGGGTAATGCACGTCAAGCGATTGTTGCGCTTTAATGGGGAACCGGTTGTTTTTGATCAAATTTTTCTGGTTGCGGATTTGTTCAGTGGCCTGACTCTTGAAAAACTGCGCGGTGGTGAACGTTCCCTGTACAGCTTGTTCGAGACTGATTTCGGCGTTCGCATGATTCACGCCGTAGAGCATCTGCGAGCCGTCGGCGCCGATGCCCAGAGTGCCGGGTTGCTCGGCCTGCGACTGGGCGATCCGCTCCTGCTGGTGGAGCGGACGGCCTATACCTACGGGAACAAGCCGGTGGAGTGGCGTGTGGGTCTGTATTGCACCCAGCATCACTATTACCGGAACGATTTGGGCTAGGGGTCCGTAGTGCTTGCGAACTAGCTCGGAAATAGGCCGGAGCGTCATGTTTTGGCTGATTTTGAATGTATAATTACGGTTCTTTTCAAACCACGTACAAGCGGATAACCGCATCTTTACGCGAGGGATGACGTTCATGGCAGAAATGACCATCAAGAAACGTCCAAAAAACTTGGACTTGACCACTATCAGGTTGCCTTTGGCGGGCAAGGTTTCAATTCTTCATCGCGTCAGCGGTGCTGGATTGTTTCTCTGTCTTCCGGTGCTGCTCTGGCTCTTCGGTGCCAGCCTGGGATCTCCTGAAAGCTTTGCTAACTTCCAGTCCGTCGCCGGCATGCTGCCGGTCAAGGTTGTTCTGGCGGGCTTGCTCTGGGCTTTCGTGCATCATTTTTGTGCCGGTATCCGCTTCCTGCTGCTGGATCTCCATGTTGGCATCGAAAAAGAACCTGCACGCAAGTCGGCGGCTATCGTTCTCGCGGTCAGCATTCCTCTGACCCTGATCCTGTGGGGGGTTCTGCTGTGATCAACCGTATTGTTGTCGGTGCCCATTACGGCCTCAAGGACTGGATTGTCCAGCGTGCCACCGCTGTCATCATGGCGGTGTATGCCGTATTGATTTCAGCGGTCCTGCTGGTCGTTCGTCCCTCAACCTTCGAAGCCTGGCAGGGCGTGTTCGCCAATGGCGTCATCAAGTTCCTGACCTTCCTGTTTTTCGTCAGCCTGTTCTACCACGCCTGGATCGGCGTGCGTGACATCTGGATGGACTACGTCAAGCCGACCGGCTTGCGTCTGACCCTGCATGTGCTGACCGCTACCGCGCTGGTTGGTTACACGGCGTGGGCTGCTGCGATTCTCTGGAGGCTGTAAGCGTGAGTATTCCTGTTCTGAAGTTTGATGCGGTCATCGTCGGTGCTGGTGGTGCTGGTCTGCGTTCCGCAATCCAATTGTCCGAGGCCGGCCTGAAGACAGCCGTCCTCTCCAAGGTTTTCCCGACCCGGTCGCACACGGTTGCGGCGCAGGGTGGTGTCGCAGCTTCCCTCGGTAATTCCGAGGAAGACCACTGGACGTGGCATATGTACGATACGGTCAAGGGTTCCGACTGGCTCGGCGACCAGGATGCGATCGAGTTCATGTGCAAGAAGGCCAACGAAGTGGTCGTCGAGCTTGAACACTACGGCATGCCGTTTGACCGCACCGACGATGGCAAGATTTACCAGCGCCCGTTCGGTGGTCACATGTCCAATTTCGGCGAAAAGCCGGTGCGTCGCTCCTGCGCTGCGGCTGACCGTACCGGTCACGCCATGCTGCACGCCATGTACCAGCGCAACGTCAAGGCCAATACCCAGTTCTTCGTCGAATGGATGGCGCTCGACCTGATCCGTGACGAAGAGGGGCATGTCCTCGGTGTCACCGCGATGGAAATGGAAACCGGCCAGATCGTGATCTTCCACGCTCGCGCCACCATTTTTGCGACCGGCGGCGCCGGCCGTATCTTCTACTCCTCGACCAATGCCTTCATCAATACCGGTGATGGCCTGGGCATGGCGGCGCGTGCCGGCATCCCGCTCGAAGACATGGAATTCTGGCAGTTCCACCCGACCGGCGTCGCCGGTGCCGGTGTGCTGATTACCGAAGGCGTGCGCGGCGAAGGCGGCATCCTGCGGAACAGCAGCAAGGAACGCTTCATGGAGCGTTACGCGCCGAATGCCAAGGACCTGGCATCGCGCGACGTGGTTTCCCGCGCCATGGCCACCGAAATCAAGGAAGGCCGCGGCTGTGGCGTCAACAAGGACTATGTCCTGCTCGACATCACTCACCTCGACCCCGCTACGATCATGAAGCGTCTGCCGGGTATCCACGAAATTGGCCTGCAGTTCGCCGGTGTCGATTGCCTGAAGGAACCGCTGCCGGTCGTGCCGACCTGTCACTACCAGATGGGCGGTATCCCGACCCATTACTCCGGCCGTGTCGTGATGCCGAAGGATGGCGACATGAATAGCGTCGTCCCCGGTTTCTATGCCGGTGGCGAGTGCGCTTGCGCTTCCGTGCACGGGGCCAACCGTCTCGGTACCAACTCGCTGCTCGACCTGCTGGTCTTCGGTAAGTCGGCCGGCGACTCCGCGGTGGAAGATCTCAAGGCTGGCCGCGCGCACCGTGACCTGCCGAAGGACGTGGCCGACAAGACCCTGGCCCGCATCGCTGCGCTGGATAACCGCAAGGGTGGTGCCAATGTGCACGAGACCCGTCTCGCCATGCAGCGGACCATGCAGGACCATGCCGGCGTTTTCCGTTTCGGCGACATGCTGAAGCAGGGTGTCGAAAAGATCCTCGAAGTCGAGAAGGCTGCCCGCCAGCTCGAAATCAAGGACAAGTCGATGGCCTGGAACACGGCCCGGACCGAAGCGCTTGAAATGGAAAACCTGATCGAAGTTGCCAAGGCGACGATGATCTCCGCCGAAGCCCGCAAGGAATCGCGCGGCGCCCACGTCCGCGACGATGCACCGGATACCGCCGAGTTCCCGAATGGCCGCAACGACAAGGAATGGCTGAAGCACACGCTGTTCTCGCCGGTTGATAACTCGATCAGCTACAAGCCGGTCAACATGCAACCCCTGACCGTCGAGGCCGTAGCCCTCAAGACGCGCTCGTACTAATCGGAGTCCAGAATGAGCAAACGCATGGTTCAATTCAGTATCTACCGCTACGATCCGGACAAGGACGACGCGCCGTACATGCAGGACATCTCGGTCGAGCTCGAACCGACCGACCGCAAGCTGCTGGACGCGCTGACCAAGCTGAAGGCCAAGGACGACGCGATTTCCTACCGTCGCTCCTGCCGCGAGGGTGTTTGTGGTTCCGATGCCATGAACATCAACGGCAAGAATGGTCTGGCCTGTCTGACCGATATCGACAGCCTGAAGCAGCCGATCGTGTTGCGCCCGCTGCCCGGTCTGCCGGTCATCCGCGACCTGATCGTCGATATGACCCAGTTCTTCAAACAGTATCACTCGATCAAGCCCTACCTGATCAACAACGATCCGCCGCCGGAACGCGAGCGACTGCAGTCGCCGGAAGATCGTGAAGAACTGAATGGTCTTTACGAGTGCATCCTGTGCGCCTGCTGCTCGACCGCTTGCCCGTCGTTCTGGTGGAACCCGGACAAGTTCGTCGGCCCGGCCGGCTTGCTGGCTGCCTACCGCTTCCTTGCCGATACCCGCGACCAGGCAACCAACGAGCGCCTCGATAACCTCGAAGACCCGTATCGTCTGTTCCGTTGCCATACCATCATGAATTGTGTTGACGTCTGTCCGAAGGGCCTGAATCCGACCAAGGCCATCGGCAAGATCAAGGACATGATGGTTCGTCGCGCCGTCTGATGGAACGAATAGACTACGAACGCCTGCGCTGGCGCTGTATCCGTCGTGCCCTGCTCGAACTCGACATCACGCTGACGCGTTTTCTCGATGCCGGATTCGATCAGCTGAGCGATCAGGAACAGCAGGCGTTCGTAGAACTGGCCGACATGGAGGATCACGATCTCTGGTACTTGCTCAGTGGCAAGACAGAATGCGATGATCCTCGCTTTGCACCTATCGTGGCAAAGATTCGTAAGAGTTGAGTAAGGTTTGCGTTCTAAATTAGGAATGTTGACCGCTTTTTTGGCAGTGTAGTAACAATTAACACCTGAACAGGGAATACACCATGACGACCGAACGCAAGGCAATTTTGACAATCGATGGACAGGCTCCCGTCGATTTTCCGATCATGTCCCCGACGCATGGCAACGATTGCGTCGATATTCGCACGCTGGGTGGCAAGACCGGTCTGTTTACCTACGACTCCGGTTTTCTCTCTACCGCCAGCTGCAAGTCCAAGGTCACCTTTATCGACGGTGACAAGGGCGAGCTCCTCTATCGCGGTTACCCGATCGAGCAACTGGCTGAAAACTGCAACTTCCTCGAAGTGACCTACCTGCTGAAGAACGGCGAGCTGCCGAACGCCAAGCAGAAGACCGACTTCGAAAGCACCATCAAGAAGCACACGATGGTGCATGAGCAGCTGACCAAGTTCTACTCCGGTTTCCGTCGCGACGCCCACCCGATGGCCGTCATGACTGGCGTGGTTGGCGCCCTGTCCGCTTTCTACCACGATGCGATGGACTTCTCCGACGTCGAGCACCGCAACATCAGCTTCAACCGGCTGGTTGCCAAGATGCCGACCATCGTCGCCATGGCCTACAAGTACAACACCGGCGCGCCGTTCATGTACCCGGACAACGAGCTGGACTACACCGCCAACTTCATGCGCATGATGTTCGGCAACCCGTGCGAGAAGTACGTGCCGAACCCGGTGCTGGTCAACGCCCTGGACACCATCTTCACGCTGCACGCCGATCACGAGCAGAACGCTTCGACCTCGACCGTCCGTCTGGCCGGTTCTTCCGGTGCCAACCCGTTCGCCTGTATTGCTGCCGGTATCGCCTGTCTGTGGGGCCCGGCGCATGGTGGTGCGAACGAAGCCTGCCTGCAGATGCTGGAAGAAATCGGCGACGTATCCCGCGTCGGCGAGTACATCAACCGTGCCAAGGACAAGAACGATTCCTTCAAGCTGATGGGTTTCGGTCACCGCGTCTACAAGAACTTCGATCCGCGTGCCAAGCTGATGCGCAAGGTCTGTGGCGATGTGCTGGCTGAACTGGGCCTGCAGAATGACCGGCTGTTCAAGCTGGCGATGGAACTGGAAAAGATCGCTCTGGAAGATCCGTACTTCGTCGAGAAGAAGCTCTACCCGAACGTCGATTTCTACTCC
The DNA here is from genome assembly GCA_946479855.1 of uncultured Pseudomonadota bacterium. Next base: position 33,232 of record CAMLHL010000015.1, on the reverse strand, counting down.
GGCATCGTCCAGAAGGCGATCGGCATCCCGACCGAAATGTTCACCTGCATCTTCGCGCTGGCCCGCACGGTTGGCTGGATGACGCAGTGGGAAGAAATGATCACCGATCCGGAATACAAGATCGGTCGCCCGCGTCAGTTGTACATCGGCGCAGCCAAGCGCGATGTTGTACCGCTCGCCCAACGCGGCTAAAAGAGAAAACTGGGCGGCCGTGTGGCCGCCCTTTTTTTACCTGCGGAGTTTAGTGGCTCCGCAGCCCGCAGCAATAGTGGAAAAAATACCCTAGAGGGGATGCCCATGACTAAGATGAATCAACTCTTTGACAGCACATTGTATTTTGGTGGCAATGCGCCTTTTGTCGAAGAGCTCTATGAAAACTACCTCAACGACCCGACCTCGGTGCCGGCCGAGTGGCGCGATTATTTCGACCGCCTGGCACAGATGCCCGGTTTCGTGGCTCGCGACGTGGCCCACGCCCCGGTCATCTCGGCTTTCGCCGCGCTGGCCAAGGAGGGGGGGTTCCGTCCGGTCGCAACGGTTGCCGCTGGCGACAACCGCAAGCAGTCGGCAGTTGGCCAGCTGGTCACTGCCTATCGTTCGCTCGGCACCCGCTGGGCCGAACTCGATCCGCTCAAGCGCTTGCCGCGACCGAAGATCGATGAGCTGGAACCGTCGTTCTACGGTTTTTCCGACGCCGATCTGAACCAGACCTTTAGTGTTGGCTCCCTGAAGGGCCTGCCGGAAACCGCCAAGCTGGGCGACATTCTCGAGACCCTGAAGCAGACGTACTGCGGCACCATCGGTGTCGAATACATGTACATGTCCGACTACAACGAGAAAGGCTGGCTGCAAGAGCGCCTGGAAAGCATCCGTTCGCGTCCGACCTACAACGCCGACCAGAAAAAACGTCTGCTGGAGCGGTTGACCGCAGCGGAGACGCTGGAACGTTATCTGCATACCCGCTATGTCGGCCAGAAGCGTTTCTCGCTGGAGGGTGGCGAGTCGCTGATCGTCTCCATGGACGAAGCCATCCGCACCGGTGGCAAGCTGGGTATCGATGAAGTCGTGATCGGCATGGCCCACCGTGGCCGCCTCAACGTGCTGGTCAATACGCTGGGCAAGGCGCCGTCGATGCTGTTCGCCGAATTCGAAGGCAAGAAGAAGAGCGATCTGTCGGCCGGCGACGTCAAGTACCACATGGGCTTCTCGTCCGACGTGTCCACCCCGGGAGGCCCCTGCCACCTGACGCTGGCATTCAACCCGTCGCACCTCGAAATCGTCAACCCGGTGGTCGAAGGCTCGGTCTATGCCCGCCAGGTCCGGCGCGGCGAGGATGGCAAGGCCAAGGTGCTGCCGGTAGTCGTGCATGGCGACTCGGCTGTCGCCGGCCAGGGCGTCAACCAGGAAATGCTCAACTTTGCGCAGACCCGCGGCTACGGCACGGGCGGCACGCTGCACATCGTCGTGAACAACCAGATCGGCTTCACCACCAGTGATCCGCGCGACTACCGCTCCGGTCACTATTGCACCGACATCTTCAAGATGGCCGATGCCCCGATCTTCCACGTCAATGGTGACGATCCGGAAGCCGTGGCGCTGGTCACCCAGCTGGCCATCGAATTCCGCCAGCAGTTCAAGAAGGATGTGGTCGTCGACATCATCTGCTTCCGCAAGCTCGGCCACAACGAGCAGGACGAACCGATGGTCACCCAGCCGCTGATGTACAAGATCATCAGCAAGCACCCGGGTACCCGCAAGGTCTACGGCGACAAGCTGATCGCCGAAGGCGTGCTGCCGGCCGACGGCCCGGATCAGATGATCGCCCAGTACCGCGAACACCTCGACAAGGGCGAGCTGCTGTACAACCCGGTGCTGGCTGGTTACAAGCACCCCATGACCATCGACTGGACGCCGTTCCTGACCAAGAGCTACATCGAGACCTGCGACACGACGGTGCCGATGAAGGAACTGAAACGCCTGGCCAAGGCGCTGACCACCTTCCCGGAAGGCTACTCGCTGCACTCCCGCGTCAAGAAGATCGTCGAGGATCGTGCCGCCATGGGCGATGGCAAGCTGCCGGTCGACTGGGGCATGGCCGAGAATCTGGCCTACGCCTCGCTGCTGGTGTCCGGCTACGGCGTGCGCATTTCCGGTGAAGACGTCGGTCGCGGCACCTTCTTCCATCGTCACGCGGCTTTCCACGATCAAAATCGGACGAGCTGGGACGAGGGTACTTACTATCCGCTGAAGAACCTGCAGGAAAAGCAGGCCGCCTTCCAGTGCTACGATTCCGTACTCTCCGAAGAGGCCGTGCTGGCTTTTGATTATGGTTACGCGTCGGCCAATCCGTATGAGCTGGTGATCTGGGAAGGCCAGTTTGGTGACTTCGCCAACGGCGCCCAGGTCGTCATCGACCAGTTCATTTCCTCCGGCGAAGCCAAATGGGGCCGTGCCTGCGGTCTGGTCATGCTGTTGCCGCACGGCTACGAAGGCCAGGGTCCGGAACACTCGTCGGCTCGCCTCGAACGCTACATGCAGGCCTGTGCCGAGATGAACATGGAAGTCTGCGTACCGTCCAACGCCGCCCAGGTCTTCCACATGCTGCGCCGTCAGGGCGTTCGCATGCAGCGCAAGCCGCTGATCGTCATGTCGCCGAAGTCGCTGCTGCGCCACAAGGATGCCTGTTCGACGCTCGAGGATCTGGCCAATGGCGAGTTCCAGCGCGTCATCGGTGAAATCGACGAACTCGATGCCAAGAAGGTCAAGCGCGTGATCCTCTGCTCCGGCAAGGTTTACTACGACCTGCTGAACGCGCGTCGCGAAAAGAAGATCAACGATATTGCCATCGTTCGCCTGGAACAGCTGTATCCCTTCCCGAAGGATTCGCTCGAGAAGGAGCTGGCCAAGTATCCGAAGGCCACCGAAATCGTCTGGTGTCAGGAAGAGCCGCGCAACCAGGGCGCCTGGTACTGGATCGCTTCGCGTCACCATCTCGATTCGCAGATCAGCGGCAAGCAGAAGATGCTGCTGGTTTCCCGTCCGGCATCGTCGTCGCCGGCGGTTGGCTACCTGGCCAAGCACAACGAGCAACAAAAGGCACTGATCGAGTCCGCACTGGGCAAGATCGAGTACTGATAACTACAGCAGAGTGGAGTTACCATGAGCATTATCGAAGTTCAAGTTCCGCAACTGTCCGAGTCCGTGGCCGAAGGCACGCTGGCTTCCTGGAAAAAGAAGGTCGGCGAAGCCGTTGCCCGCGATGAAATCCTCATTGATATCGAAACCGACAAGGTCGTTCTTGAAGTGCCGTCGCCGGGTGCCGGCGTGCTGGTCGAAATCGTCAAGGGCGACGGCGAAACCGTCGTTTCCGGCGAACTGATCGCCCGCATCGATACCGAAGCCAAGGCGGGGGCCGCTGCCCCGGCCGCGGAAGCGCCGAAGGCCGCCGCCGCTGCACCGGCTCCGGTCGTTGCGGCTGCCGCTCCGGCCGGCACGGCCAGCCCGTCGGCCCGCAAGATCCTCGATGAAAAGGGGATTGCTGCCGCTGACGTCGCCGGTTCCGGCCGTGGCGGTCGCGTCACCAAGGAAGATGCCGTTGCCGCTGCGCCGAAGGCTGGCCCGGTTGCTGCACCGGCCGCGGCCAAGGCCGCCCTGCCGGCACCCGCCGTCGAAATCGCTCTTGGCGATCGCACCGAACAGCGCGTCCCGATGTCCCGTTTGCGGGCGCGGATCGCCGAGCGCCTGCTCGAATCGCAGTCGAGCAATGCGATCCTGACCACCTTCAACGAAGTGAACATGGCTCCGGTCATGGCCCTGCGCAAGCAGTATGGCGAGAAGTTCGAAAAGACGCACGGCGTGCGCCTCGGCTTCATGGGCTTCTTCGTCAAGGCTGCCTGTGCCGCCCTGCAGAAGTTCCCGATCCTCAACGCCTCGGTCGATGGAAATGACATCGTCTATCACGGCTACATCGATATCGGTATTGCCGTCGGTTCGCCGCGCGGCCTGGTCGTGCCGATCATCCGCAATGCCGACCAGATGAGCATCGCCGAAATCGAGAAGAAGATCGCCGAATTCGGCGCCAAGGCCAAGGATGGCAAGCTGTCCATCGAAGACCTGACCGGCGGCACTTTCTCAATCTCCAACGGCGGCATCTTCGGCTCGATGATGTCTACCCCGATCATCAACCCGCCGCAATCGGCGATCCTCGGCATCCATGCCACCAAGGACCGCGCCGTGGTTGAAAACGGTCAGGTCGTCGTTCGTCCGATCAACTATCTGGCCATGTCCTACGACCACCGCATCATCGACGGCCGCGAAGCCGTCCTCGGTCTGGTGACCATGAAGGAAGCGCTGGAAGATCCGTCCCGCCTGCTGCTCGGCGTCTAATCGACGTCGCTTGGGCGCCAGTGTCCCATCAGGGCGCTGGCGCTTTGCACATCTGAATATCGAAAGGTTGAATCATGTCCAAGCAATTTGACGTGCTCGTCATCGGTGGTGGCCCCGGCGGCTATGTCGCGGCCATCCGTGCCGCCCAGCTCGGCTTCTCCGCTGCCTGCTGCGAATCCAATCCCTATGCCGACCCCAAGGGCGAACCGCGTCTCGGCGGTACCTGCCTGAACGTCGGCTGCATTCCGTCCAAGGCCCTGCTGCACACCTCGCACCTGTTCGAAGAGGCCGGTCACAGCTTCGAGGCCCAGGGCATCAAGGTCGGCAAGGCAACGATCGACGTGCCGGTGATGAAGGGCCGCAAGGATACCGTCGTTACCCAGCTGACCGCCGGCATCAAGGGCCTGTTCAAGAAGAACAAAGTCACCATGCTGCCCGGCCACGGCTCCTTCGTCGGCAAGGAAGGCGACCTGTGGAAGGTCAAGATTGGCGCCGAGGAAGTACTGGCCAAACAGGTCATCGTCGCTACCGGTTCGAAGGCCCGTCACCTGCCGAACGTGCCGGTCGACAACAAGATTGTCATGGATAACGAAGGTGCCCTGGACCAGGAATCCGTGCCCAAGAAGCTGGCCATCATTGGCGCTGGCGTCATCGGCCTGGAAATGGGCTCGGTCTGGCGTCGCGTCGGTGCCGAAGTGACCATTCTCGAAGCCATGCCGGATTTCCTGGCTGTCGCCGATCAGGATGTCGCCAAGGAAGCCGCCAAGCTGTTCGCCAAGCAGGGCCTGAACATCCAGACCGGCGTCAAGATCGGTGACATCAAGACGACCAAGAAGGGGGTCTCGATCGCCTACACCGACAAGGACGGCAAGGACCAGAAGCTGGATGCCGATCGCCTGATCGTCTCCATCGGCCGCATCCCGAATACGGATGGCCTGAACGCCGAAGCCGTCGGCCTCAAGCTGGATGCCCGCGGCTTCGTCGAAGTCGACGGCCACTGCCAGACCAACCTGCCGGGTGTCTGGGCGGTTGGCGACGTCGTACGCGGCCCGATGCTGGCCCACAAAGCGATGGAAGAGGCTGTCATGGTCGCCGAGCTGATGGCCGGCCAGGCCGGTCACTGCAACTTCGACACCATTCCTTGGGTTATCTACACCGCGCCGGAAATCGCCTGGGTCGGCAAGACCGAGCAGCAACTGAAGGCCGATGGCATTGCCTACAAGGTCGGCAAGATCCCGTTCCTGGCCAACGGCCGGGCGCTGGGCATGGGCGACACCTCCGGCTTCGTCAAGATGCTGGCCTGCGCGCAGACCGACCGCATCCTCGGCGTGCACATCATCGGTGCCAATGCCTCCGAACTGATTTCCGAAGCCGTCGTGGCCATGGAATTCGGTGGTGCTTCCGAAGATCTGGCCCGCATCTGCCATGCTCACCCGACACTGTCGGAAGCGGTGCATGAAGCGGCGCTGGCCTGCGACAAGCGTCCGCTGCACTTCTAAGCAAGCCTCGGCAAGCCATCAGGGCGGGTTGCGATTACGCACCCGCCTTTTTTATTTGCGAGAATACGATCTTTCCCAACGCAGAACCCCGCAACAATGCCCCATAAGAAATTGAACGTTGCCGCCCAGGGCATGCTCGACGCTTACAAGAACCTGCTCGATGCCCGCGGCTATGTCGCCGATGCTGCCCAGATGGCAGCGGCAAATGCGCTGCAGGCGCTCTATACGAATTTGCTCTTTTTCAAGGTTGACCGCAGCAGTACGCTGAAGCGTCTGCTGGCGCCACCCAAGCCGCCCAAGGGGGTGTATTTCTGGGGCGGTGTCGGGCGCGGCAAGAGCTTCCTGATGGACTGTTTTTACGACTCGGTCCCCTATCGCCGCAAGAAGCGCATCCACTTCCACGCCTTCATGCAGCAGATTCATCGCGATCTGGAACAATACAAGGGCGAACCCGACCCGGTCCTCAAGGTCGCCGAACAGATTGCCCGGCAGGTGCGCTTGCTCTGCTTCGACGAATTCCACGTCTCCGATATTGCCGACGCGATGATTCTCGGCCGCCTGATGAATGCCCTGTTTGGACATGGCGTCATTATCGTGATGACCTCCAACTACCCGCCGGACCAGCTTTACCCGAACGGCCTCCACCGCGAGAGCTTCCTGCCGACCATTGCCCTGCTCAACAAGAACCTCGATGTCTTCGAGGTCGATTCCGGGGTCGACTACCGTTTGCGGGCGCTGGAGCAGGTCGAAATCTACCATCACCCCGCCGATGCGGTAGCCGAGAAGAAGATGCTCGACTACTTCCGCATGGTGGCGGGCGAGGAGGGCAAGAAAGGGGGGCATATCGAAGTGCTTGGCCGCAACATCGACACCGTGCGCCGCGGCCACGGCGTCATCTGGTTCGATTTCCGGACCCTGTGCGGCGGTCCGCGCTCGCAGAACGACTATCTCGAAATTGCCCGCGGCTACCATACCGTGCTGCTCTCCCACATCCCCGCGATGACCCGACACCAGGCCTCCGAGGCGCGGCGTTTCACCTGGCTGGTCGATGTTTTCTACGATCACAAGGTCAAGTTGATCGCCACTGCCGACTGCGCTGCCGAAGCCCTCTATACTGAGGGGACGCAGGCGGGTGAATTCACCCGGACGGTCAGCCGATTGACCGAGATGAATTCCAAGGAATATCTGGCCCTGCCGCATATCGCATCTGCCTGAGGGACTGTTTTTGAAATATCTCCTGAAAACGCTGTTGACCGTAGCAATTGCCCTCTGGATGGGGGTCGTGGCCGCGCAGCCGATGGAAGTCATCGAACTGCGCAGCAAGAGTGTCGACGAGGTACTGCCGGCGCTGCTCCCGCTGGTCGAACCCGGCGGCACGCTGACCGGCATGAACAACCAGCTCTTCCTCAAGGCCTCGCCGCGCAACCGCGACGAGATCAAGCGGGCGCTAGCCGCCATCGACAAGCCGACGCGGCGGCTGATCATCCGTGTTTCGCAGAATCGGCAGGCCGAGGACAGCGCCCGCGGCGGCGAGGCGAGCGGCCAGGTTGTACTCGGTGGCACGCGGCGCGGCAATGTCGAGGCCCGGGTCTGGGACACCAAGAGCGCACGCGGCGAAAGCGCGGCGCAGATGGTGCAGACCATCGAGGGTGGGCAAGCCTTCATCCAGGTTGGCCGTTCACTGCCGATTCCGATGCGTCAGGTCGTCATCGGGCCGGGTGGGGCGGTGATCAATGAAGGCTATGTCTATCAGGATGTCGGGCGCGGTTTCTACGCCGTGCCGCGCGTCAACGGTAACCGGGTCACCCTCGATATCAGCCAGCAGTCGGCCACTCAAGGCGGCTACGGCAGTATCAACAGCCAGCGTCTGTCGACAACGGTGTCCGGACGGCTGGGCGAATGGATCGAACTTGGCGGCAGCGGCCGCCAGGCCAGTGGCAATCAGGGCGGCGCGCTCAGTCTTTCAACGAGCGACGCGCGTGACAATCGCTCAATCTGGTTAATGGTGGAGGAAGTTCAGTGAGCGATTTGAAACGTCATATCGGGCAAAAAGTGGCATTGGTGACCGCAGCTTTTTGTGCCTTGCTGGCGATGCCGGCTTTCGGCCTGTTCGTCTGGTTGTTGTGGGAACGGGGGCTGGCCGATACCTGGGTGCCGAGCGCCCTGGCGGCGGTCGCCTTTCTTGGCGCCTGCGCCGTGGTGCTCTATGTGGTCAGCCGGCCGCAACCGCCGCTGCCGGACCAAAATGCGGCGGCGACAAAGGCAAGCACAGGCCTCTGGGGCGACGGTTGAGAAACCGCCATTTCAAAATAAAAAACCCGACGTAAAGCCGGGTTTTTTTATGGCGATCAGTCCGGTCAGGCGGCGTTGAGCGCTTGCTCGAGGTCGGCGATCAAGTCGTCGATATGCTCGATGCCGAGCGACAGGCGAATCATGTCAGTCGATACGCCGGCCTTGGCCAGCTCTGCCGCCGACAACTGGCGGTGCGTGGTCGAGGCCGGGTGGCAGGCCAGTGACTTGGCGTCACCGATGTTGACCAGCCGGGTAAACAACTGCAGGGCGTCCTGGAAGCGGCCGCCGGCGGCGAGGCCGTCGCCGTCGCTACCCTTGACACCGAAGGTCAGGATGCCGGAGGCTTTGCCGCCCATGTATTTTTGCACCAGGGCGTGATCCTGGTGATCGGGCAGGCCGGCGTAATTGACCCAGTTTACCTTGGGGTGCTGCTGCAGGAATTTGGCGACGGCCAACGTGTTGTCGCAGATGCGGTCCATGCGCAGGGCCAGGGTTTCGACGCCCTGCAGGATCAGGAAGGCGTTGAACGGGCTGATCGCGGCGCCCATGTTGCGCAGCGGCACGGTGCGGGCGCGGCCGATGTAGGCGGCGGGGCCGAGGGCTTCGGTATAGATGACGCCGTGGTAGGAAACATCCGGCTCGTTGAGGCGCTTGAATTTCTCCTTGTGCTCGGCCCACGGGAATTTGCCGCTATCGACGATGATGCCGCCGATGCTGTTGCCGTGGCCGCCGAGATACTTGGTCAGGGCGTGTACGACGATGTCGGCGCCGTGCTCGAAGGGGCGGCAGAGATAGGGCGACGGCACGGTGTTATCGACGATCAGCGGTACCCCGTGCCGGTGGGCGATTTCGGCCAGCTTTTCAAAATCGGTGATGTTGCCGAGCGGATTGCCGACCGATTCGCAGTACACGGCCTTGGTCTTGCCGTCGATCAGCTTTTCGAAGGAGGCCGGATCGCGGTGGTCGGCAAAGCGTACGTCAATGCCGTATTGTGGCAGGGTGTGGGCGAACAGGTTGTAGGAGCCGCCGTACAGCGTGCTGGAGGTGACGATGTTATCGCCGGCCTCGGCAATGGTCTGGATCGCGGCGGTGATCGCCGCCATGCCGGACGCGAAACACAGCGCCGCGACGCCGCCTTCCATCTCGGCAACGCGTTTTTCCAGTACGTCCTGCGTCGGATTCATGATCCGGGTGTAGATGTTGCCGGCAACCTTCAGATCGAACAGGTCGGCCCCGTGCTGGGTGCTGTCGAAAGCGTAGGACGTCGTCTGATAGATGGGAACGGCGACCGCCCGGGTGGTCGGGTCGGGTGAATAACCGCCGTGGACGGCGATGGTTTCGATCTTCATGCGTGCCTCTCTCGGTTCGTTGTTGTTAAAAAATAAAGTGTAGCAGGAGCGTCGCCGGCGGTAGAAGGCATTCCCGGTGGCTGGCCGCAATTATTGCGAGGCGATTCCTGGTGGCGGGGGCGAAACGGGACTTCGGGATCTCTGGCGGCAAACTGATACCGGCGTCGTTTCCAGCGGCTCAGCTCGTTTCGTCCGTCTCCTCGGCCGGCTGACGCGCCGCCTTGAGCAGGAAACGGCCGGGGTCAAGGGCGTCGACCAGGTCGCGTTCGAGGGGCAGAGGCTCGCCTTCCAACTGGCTAAGCAGCAGGTCGGCCATCAGCGCCGACCAGACGATGCCGCGCGCTCCAAAGCCTTGCACACACCACAGGCCGGGCTGGCGGGGAATGTTGTGCAGGCGGGTATTGGGCGTCGCGACGGCGAGGTCGGGTACGGCGCCGACGATGGGCAGACGGTCCGGCGACATCGGCCGGAAGCCGACTCGGCCCTGCAGCGTCGCGGGATCGACACCGGCGGCGAAGGTGGGGAGGGTCAGACGCAGGCGGGCGAGATTGTCGGCGTGATCGGCGAGCCGTTCGGCGGCGCCTTCCTCCTCGTAGGAGAGCGAGGCGCCGATCAGCCGCTGGCCGTCGATTTCGGGCATCGCGTAGCCGATCTGGAAGAGCACGGCATTCAGGGCTGGTGCCGTGTCGGCTGGCAGATGACTGACCTGGCCGCGCCCCGAGCGCTGCGGCAGCCAGGCGAACTGTTCGAAACGCGGCGCGGCGACGCCGCTGGCCATGACCACCACCGGTGCTTCAGCCAGTATGTGGCCGGCGGCATCAAGCGCCTGCCAGTTGGTTTTTGCCCTTTGCAGGCGGTCGACCGTCGCATTGCAGCGGGTGGTGATCCGCTCGGGAAAAGCACCCAGTGCGGCACGGCAAACCGAAGGCGGCTGTACCCAGCCGCCGCTTGGAAACCACCAGCCGCCGATGGCGACCGGCTGGCCAAGCCGCTGGCTGGCCTCATTCCGATCGACGAACTGCAGGATTTCGGGCGGAAAGCCGAGCTGTTCGACGGTGCGCCGCTGCTGCGCCTCATGCTCGGGTTCTCGAGCCAGATGCAAGACGCCGCAGGGCGACCAGCGCGCCTCGGGCAGGGTGGCGAGGAGGGCGCGGGTGGCGAGGAAACCGGCGCGAGTCAGGCGGGCAAGGCGGTTGTCGTCGGCGCTGGGCAGCGGGCGCAACATGCCGGCCAGATTGCTGGAGGCGCCCTGGCCCGGCTCATCCGCCTGTTCCAGCACGGTTACTTGCCAGCCGGCGGCAGCCAGCGCGCAGGCTGTCGTGCTGCCGGCGATGCCGGCGCCAATGACGATGGCCCGCCGTTCGGTCGGCGCCAGATGGCGATCCGGTCGCCGCGACCGGAAGCGGCCGACCAGCATCTGCCGCTTGCCGGCGAAGCCGGGTCGTTTGGCGACGTCGAACTCGGCATCCTTCAGCGCCTGGCGGACATGGCCGGCGACCGACCAGGTGGCCAGCGTGGCGCCCGGTGCAGTCAGCCGGGCGAGGCCCTTGCAGAAATGCGGCGACCACAGCTCGGGGTTCTTGGGCGGCGAAAAGCCGTCGAGAAAAAAGGCGTCAACCGAGGCGTCGACCGTACGCAATTGCGTCGCGGCATCACCAAAGATCAGCGTCAGGATGACCTGGTGGTCGTCGAGATGCAGGCGATGCATGCCCGGCACCAGCGGCGGCCAATGTTGTTGCAGGGCGCCGGCCAGTTCGGCGAACTCCGGCCAGGCCTGCTGGCAGGCAACGAGATCGGCCAGCGTAAACGGATGCTTCTCGAAAGAGATGAAATGCAGCCGCCGGCAACGTTCGGGATCGTTCCGCCAGGCCTGCCAGGTGGCAAGGAAGTTCAGCCCGGTCCCGAAGCCGGTTTCGAGAATGACGAAACGGTCCCGACCCTGCCAGCGCTGCGGCAGTTCGTTGCCGCCGAGAAAGACATGCCGGGCCTGGGCCGGTCCGCCGAGGGCGGAGTGATAGACATCGTCGAAGGCCGCGGAATAGGGCGTGCCGTAAGCGACCCGTTCGAGATGGGCGGGCTGCAGCTTGTCCACTAATGCAGGCAATCTTGCAGGTGATCGCAGACGACTTGTAGCGGATGGGTGGGCATCGAATTTACCGAAAGCCGATGGTCGCGCCAGCGCCGCCAGGACGAGGCGCCGGCAACCGCCGCGTAGCAGCGCTACGCAGGGTTGCCGGCGAAGCTGTCATGGCCAGCGCAGCCGGCCATCATTCGGGACGCATGGAGGGGAAGAGGATGACGTCGCGAATCGCCGGCGCGTCGGTCAGCAGCATGACCAGACGGTCGATGCCGATGCCGCAGCCGCCGGTCGGCGGCAGGCCGTATTCGAGCGCCCGGATGAAGTCGGCGTCGTAATACATCGCTTCTTCGTCGCCGGCATCCTTGGCCTTGGCCTGTTCCTGGAAGCGCGCCGCCTGGTCTTCGGCATCGTTCAGCTCGGAGAAGCCATTGGCGATTTCGCGGCCGACGATGAACAGCTCGAAGCGCTCGGTGATTTCCGGATTGCTGTCGGAGGCGCGAGCCAGCGGGGACACCTCGACCGGGTAGTCGATGATGAAGGTCGGCTCCCAGCAATGGGCTTCGGCGCAGGCTTCGAACAGCTGCAGTTGCAGGCTGCCGAGGCCGCCCGGCTTGAGCGGCTCGCCGAAATGCTTGATCTTGGCCTTGAGGAATTCGCTATCGGTAAGTTCGGCATCGCTGAATTCCGGGTGCTGGCGCTGGATGGCCTGGCAGATGGTCAGGCGATGGAAGGGCTTGGAGAGGTCGAGCTCGCGCCCCTGGTACTGGAAGACTTCCTTGCCCAGCGCCTCGCGGGCGGCATGGCGCAAGAGGCCCTCGGTGAAGTCCATCAGCGTGTGATAGTTCGCATACGCCTCGTAGAACTCCATCATCGTGAATTCGGGATTGTGGCGCGGGCTCAATCCTTCGTTGCGGAAGTTGCGGTTGATTTCGAAGACCTTCTCGAAACCGCCAACGACCAGGCGCTTGAGGTAAAGCTCGGGGGCGATGCGCAGGAACTGCTGCATGTCGAGCGCGTTGTGGTGGGTGACGAAGGGCTTGGCCGAGGCGCCGCCGGGGATCGGGTGCATCATCGGCGTTTCGACTTCCATGAAGCTGTGGCCGACCATGTAGTTGCGGATCGAGGCGACGATGCGGCTGCGGGCGAGGAAGGTGAAGCGGGTTTCCTCGTTCATGATCAGGTCGACATAGCGCTGGCGGTACTTCATTTCCTGGTCGGCCAGGCCGTGGAACTTGTCCGGCAGCGGGCGCAGCGACTTGGTCAGCAGGCGGACTTCGGCGGCCTGGATGGTCAGTTCGCCGGTCTTGGTCTTCATCAGCGTGCCGACCACGCCGACGATGTCACCCAGGTCCCAGCCCTTGAATGCGGCATAGACGCCCTCGCCGACCTTGTCGCGGGCGATATAGACCTGGATGCGGCCGGTGGTGTCCTGCAGTGTCGCGAACGAGGCCTTGCCCATGACGCGCTTGAGCATCATGCGGCCGGCGACCTTGACCTCGATCGGCAGGCTTTCCAGTTCTTCAGTCGACTTTTCACCGTAACCCTCGTGCAGCTTGGCCGCCGTATTCTCGCGCTGGAAGTCGTTCGGGAAGGCTTTCCCCGTCTTGCGCCATTCGGCGAGCTTGGCACGACGCTCGGCGATGATGTGATTTTCGTCTTGCTGGACGGGCTGATCGGCGTTGTCGGCTTGGGACATGGAGAAAATCCTTGGAAAAATGGTTTGCTGCGGTCGACCGCGTAGAGCCCTGAATTTTCGCCGATTTAGGCCGGTCGGGACAAGGTTAATTCGGTGAAATTATCGCTTTCGGTGGATCGCCAGCCAGATGGTGGGGGTGTCTGCTGCCGTCGCCTCAACGCGGTGTTTGCGGCCGGGCGCGATGTCGACGAAGCTGCCGGGGATCAGGCGCCGGGCCTCGCTTTCGTCGGCGAAGCGCAGTTCCGCTTCGCCGCTGAGCAGCAACACCCACTCCGCCGCTGCCTGTTCATACCAGAAACCGGGCGGGCTGGCCTGGCCGGTCGATACGATGCGCTCGATGATCAGGCCGGGTTCGGCGAGCAGGGTGGTGAACTCCTCGTCGGCAGTACCGGGCGGTGGCAGCTTGGCGAACAGGTTGTCGGGCATGGTTTCCGGTTAGCGATAAAGCGGCAGGGTGTCCAGGCGGCGCTCGATTTCCTCGGCCATCGCCCTGAACTGCGGACTTTTCGTACTGGCAAAGCGACGGCTGAATTCCGTTTGGTGCAAGGATTCGGGAAGGTCGGCGACATCTGGCAGCAATTGTCCGTCGAGAAAATCCATTTGGATGCGGGCAACCAGTTTTTCCGGATTCCGGAGCAGGGCTTCGCCAAAGCGGGTGCCGGCCCGGTCGGCGGCGAGGTCGATGAACGAAAAGCCGCTGCCTTGCCGGGCGTCTTCCAGTTCCTTGTAGAGTCCGATGGCATCGGCCACCGGCTCGCCGGCCCAGGCGGCGAGGGCAGCGGAGACCACGAAGTGCTGGGCGAGATCGTGGCGCCCGGCCAGGGTGATGTTGACCCAGCGCACCCGCGGCCAGTTTCTCGCCGCAGGAACGACTGCCGACAGCTCCTTGCCGGCCAGATGACTGGCCAGGACCAGCAGCGCCGCGCGGCCGCGCAACGCCATGTCGCCGCCGGTTGCCGGGAAAGTGCCCTGGATGACTTCGGCCAGCGTGATTTGCGAACCCAGCACCCGCTGGGCGGCCAGGGCGGCGAAGGACAACTGGCCTTCGCGCAGGCGCTTGATGTCGGCTGCGGAAACGGCAGCGGCCCGGGCACGCTCGAGAAGGCTCGGCTCCCAGGCATAGGTCACGCTGACCTTTCCGCCCGCCGGGTCGAAGGTCACGTTGCGCAGGGCTTGGTTGGCCAGTTGCCATTCGTTGTCGAAGCCGAGGCTGGCCACCGCACGGGCGGCGGCAAATTCGAGCAGCGCCGCCGGTAGGGGCAGGCTGCCAAGCCAGGTGTCGGTGATCCGTGGTCTGCCTTCGCCTGGCACGACGGCTGCGCGCAAATTGAGGAAACGATGAGCGGGCAGGGAAACGCTCAGGCTGATTTTCGCGCTGTCGCTAGCCAGCGCCAGGGCGCCTCTGCCGCGCAGGTAGCGCCAGGCCAGGTAATTGACGCCCTCGTCGATCAAAGCGGCGGGAACGGCGACCGTGCGAATTTCTCCCGGATACTGCAGGCGCGGGTCATTGGCAGTGAACAGGTGTTTCGCCTGGGCGACGGCGGCCGGAGAAATGGCCTCGCCACGGTCAACCAGTGGCTTGCTGTCGGTGGCGAGAACGATGACGACGGCGAGTGCAAGCGTCGCCAGCAGCAGGAGGATCGCCAGCCATTTGAGCAACCGCCTCATTGGCCGGCGATCACCGGGTCAGACGCCTTGTTTCAGGCTGGCCTCGATGAAGCCATCGAGGTCACCGTCGAGCACGGCCTGGGTATTGCCGACTTCGTAGTTGGTGCGCAGGTCCTTGATGCGCGACTGGTCGAGCACGTAGGAACGGATCTGGTGGCCCCAGCCGATATCGGATTTGGCATCCTCCAGTTTCTGCTGTTCGGCCTGCTGCTTGCGCAGTTCGAACTCGTAGATGCGGGCACGCAGCATCTGCCAGGCTTCGTCGCGGTTGCGGTGCTGCGAACGGTCGTTCTGGCACTGGACAACGATACCGGTCGGGATGTGGGTCAGACGCACCGCGGAGTCGGTCTTGTTGATGTGCTGGCCGCCGGCGCCCGAGGCGCGGTAGGTGTCGGTGCGCACGTCGGCCGGATTGATGTTGATCTCGATCGAGTCATCGACTTCCGGGAACACGAACACCGAGGTGAAGCTGGTGTGGCGGCGGGCGTTGGAGTCGAACGGCGACTTGCGGACCAGGCGGTGGATGCCGGTTTCGGTACGCAGCGTGCCGTAGGCGTAGTCGCCGGTGAACTTGACGGTGGCGCTCTTCAAACCCGCCACGTCGCCTTCCGACTCTTCCATGACCTCGACGGTGAACCCCTTTTTTTCACCATATTTCAGGTACATGCGGAGCAGCATCGAAGCCCAGTCCTGCGCTTCAGTGCCGCCGGCGCCGGCCTGGATTTCCAGGAAGCAGGGCATCGGGTCGGACGGATTGTTGAACATGCGGCGGAATTCGAGGGCGGCGACTTTGGCTTCCAGTGCGGCATTGTCGGCTTCGACGGAAAGCAGCGTTGCTTCGTCGCCATCTTCCTTGCCCATGTCGAATAATTCGCGACCGTCATCGAGCCCTTGCTGGACTTCTTCCAGCACCAGCACGATGTTTTCCAGCGATTTCTTTTCTCGGCCCAATTCCTGGGCGCGCTTGGCGTCATCCCAGATCTTGGGATCTTCCATTTCCTGGTTGAGGAGGGTCAGGCGTTCGCGTTTCTGATCGTAGTCAAAGATACCTCCGCAGCTCGGCGGCGCGCTGCGCCAGATCGTCGAGCTTGTTGGAGATGCTGTTGATGTGTTCGGCTTCCATGATGTTCGTCCCGCTGCGTGGCAAAAGCGCAATTATAGCTGCTGCGCAAAGCGGTATCCGGCTGCACGTTTTAGGTGCGCTACCGCGTTTTGTTCAGGCTGATGGTGGCACCGTGCTGGTGCAAGGCGCTTTCCGGTTAATGACAAAACAATATAAGTTGATTTATTTCTGGCTTGTTTTTCATTTATTGAATTGAATATAAATCAATAATTGTTTTTTGTTTAATTGATGGCAAGGGATTTGCTTTGTTGGCGGTAACCTTATAACTGTGTGCCTGACTGATATGCAAATGACTGAATCGGTACCCGCCTTGCGCGCCTGCATGAAGGCTTTGCAGCGACGTTTGCTCGTGGTCTGTTTAGTGGCAGCGGGCGGCGGAGCTGCTGTGGCCGCTGCCGTGCTGGGCGATCAGGCTGAACTGTGGGGGGCTGGCGCCATAGTTTTAATGGGCATGTCGATTGCCATGGCGATCATCATGCAACGCGAGCTGGAGGCTGCCCTGGTCTTGATCGACAGTTTTGCGCTGGATCTGGCGGCGGGTTGCCTGGTCAGCCGCCTCGATGCCCGGTGTTGCGGTGCTCTGGCACCGCTGGCTGAACGCCTGAACGGCATGGCGCGATCGTTGTCTGGCCTGTTTTTGACCTTTGCCCGGATGTCGCAGGAAATTTCCAGCGTGGCCGGCGAAAGCAGCGCCAATGCCAGCGGTGGCGACGATGGTGTGCGCCGGCAGCGCGATATTACCCTGTCGTCCTCGGCCACCCTGGAGCAATTGACCGTCAGCCTGGGCTTGACCAGCGAAAGTGCACAGGGTGCGGCGGCGGTGGCCGAGGCCTCGGGGCAGATGGCGGTGGCCGGCGCGGAGCGGGTCGGCGGCCTGGCGCGCAGTCTGGAAAAACTGACCGCGACGGTGCAGCAAACTTCGGACAGCGCCAGTCGCCTCGGCGAGCGCTCGCGGGAGATCGACGCCATCGTCGAGCTGATTGCCGAGATTGCGGCACAGACCAACCTGCTGGCGCTCAATGCCGCCATCGAGGCGGCGCGGGCCGGCGAACAGGGGCGCGGTTTTGCGGTGGTGGCCGATGAGGTGCGCAAGCTGGCCGAGCGAACCAGCAACGCCACCCGCGATATTGGCGAGCGTATCGAGGGCGTCAGGCACGATGTCGGCGGGATGATCGACGCGATGGCGGCGACCACCAGCCAGGCTGCGAGCAGTCTCGCCGATGCCGGGGATGCGGTCGAAGACCTGCGCCGGGTCGAAGCGAATGCTCGCCAGACGCTGGCACTGATTCGCGATATCGCTGCGGCCAGCCAGGAGCAAAGCGAGGCTGGCCAGAACATTGCCCGCGACATCGAGCAGGTCGCCGAACTGGCGGATGCCAACGAACATCTGGTCCGCGAGAACAGCGAACTCTCCCGGTATTTGAGCGATTTGTCGGTTCAGCTGACCGGGGCCCTGAAAAAATACCAATACGAGTGAGATTGTGATGAGCTTGATCATTAATGTGATGCTGGCGCTGGCCGGCCTCATCCTGGCGGTTTCGACGGTGCTCTATCGCCGCCACCGCTGGCTGGATGCCGGCAAGTCGCTGGACGACACGCTGGCCGCCTGCCGTTCGCTACTCGCCCTGGTCGGACATTTCCAGCAGCATCGCGGCATGAGTTCTGCCCTGCTCTCCGGAGATCATGACTTCAGGGCGCGGCTCGATGCCAAGGGGCGTGAAATCGAAGGCCTGATTCCGTCGATGCGGGCGGTGGCCAAAGAGGAAAGCGCCCGGGCGCACCCTTGTCTGACGCCGAATGATTTGTCCTTGTTCCAATTCCACTGGGGTGAGCTGCGCGAGAAGCTGGCCGGGCTTTCCGTCGAGCAAAGCATCGCCCAGCACAGTCTGTTGATCGATCAACTGCTGCAGTGGCTGGCCGCACTGGGCGAGTCGCGGGTCGAGTTGCTGCTGGTCGACCGCTGTGCCCGCGGCCTGGTGCGCAATTACGCCAGCCGCTTGCCGGCGCTAACCGAATGCCTGGGGCAGGCGCGAGCCTTGGGGACCAGTGTCGCGGCACGACGTGGTTGCTCCGCGGTGGCGCGGGTCCGTCTGATGTTCCTGGTGGCCCGCGCCGAGGCCCTGCTCAGCCAGGCCAACGAGGTGGGCGGACGGGGGGAGAGGGCGGCCAAGGCGGCGTTCGCGGTGCAGCAGATGGCGCGGGTGATCAGGACCCGGATGTTGCTGAGTTCCGGTATCAGCGTCACCGCTCAGGAATATTTCGAGATTTCCACGGCGGCGGTCGATAGCGTGTTCGCCTGGATTGACGAGAGCGGCGCTGAATTGATGCAGGTGGGTATCGGAAAAACGGCTGGTCGACCTTCAGGCCCATTGCAGCGTGTCTAAGTTCGGTTTTTTTGCCCGGCCGGTGCCGGACATGGGGTTTGGACCGGCCTCAGGTGTCGGTTCTGCCGGCGTCAGGAGCCTGCCGGCCATGAGCACCCTGTTTTCCGCTCTGGACGGCATGCTTTTTCGCTGTCTGGTGGATGAATACTGGACCTTGTTGTCGGTCAGCCCCGGTTGCCACGAGTTGACCGGCCATGCAGCCGAGGACCTGGTGGGAAATCCGCGCAACTCGCTGGAATCATTGACCCATCCGGAAGATCGCGCGGTCGTGCGGGGGACTATTCTGGCGGCGCTCGATACCGGGGCGCGCTACCGCATGGAATACCGCATCGTCTGTCGGGATGGCGAGGAAAAGTGGGTGCTGGAGCGTGGTATCGGCCTGCACGACGAGGCTGGACGGCAGATTATCGAAGGCTATCTGGAGGATATTACCGATCGCGTCCTGGCCCAGATCCAACTGGCCGAAACCGAGTTGCGTTACCGCAGCATCTTCGAGAATTCCGTGGTCGGCATGTTCCAGAGTACCGAGAACGGGCGATATCTGGCCGCCAACCAGGCACTGGCGACGCTTTACCGCTATCCAGACCCGGAGGCGCTGATCTGCAGCCTAGCCGATATCGCAACCGGACTTTATGTCGACCCGCGGCGGCGGGATGACTTCAAGCGCCTGATTCAGCGCGATGGACGGGTCAGCGATTTCGAATCGGAGGTTATCTGCCACGATGGCAGCCGGATCTGGATTTCCGAGAATGCGCATGCCGTCTACTCGCCGGATGGCGCCTTGCTCTATTACGAAGGAACGGTCGAGGACATCACCGAGCGCCATCGCTACCAGACGGTGCTCCAACATCAGGCGACACACGATCCATTGACCGGCCTGCCCAATCGCAATCTCTTGCAGGATCGTCTGGAACAGGCCGTGCAACTGGCCCAGCGTCAGGCGAGCAAGGTCGTGCTGGCGTTTGTCGACCTCGATAATTTCAAGGTCATCAACGACAGCCTCGGGCATGCCGTCGGCGATGAATTGCTGATCGAGATCGCCAGCCGCCTGCGCCAGGCCTTGCGCGGGGTCGATACCGTCGCCCGCTATGGTGGCGACGAATTCGTGCTGATCATGGGGGAACAGGCATCGAGCGAGGGCACCCGGCATCTGCTCGACCGGGTGCTGGCTTCCATCCAGGCTCCCCTGATGCTCGAAGGGCACGCCCTGCGCATCAATTCAAGCATCGGCGTCAGCGTTTATCCCGATGATGCGCAGGATCTCGACGGTCTGCTGCGGGTCGCCGATGTCGCGATGTATCACGCCAAGAAAAGCGGTAAGGGCCAGTATCACTTTTATACCCGCGATCTGAATCAGGTCGTGCAGGATCGCTTTGTCCTCGAAAGCGCGCTCCAGAGCGCCATTGAGCACAATGAACTGACCGTGGTCTACCAGCCCAAAGTCGATGCGGCGGCCCGGGTCAGGGGCTTCGAGGCACTGGTTCGCTGGAACAGTGCCGGGCAGGGGTTGGTGACGCCAGACCGCTTTATCCCGCTGGCCGAGGAGACCGGGCAGATCCTGGCGATTGGCGAGCAGGTGTTGTATGCCGCCTGCCGGACCGCGGCCAGCTGGCCGCTGGTCGATGGCCAAGCCTTGAGCGTGGCGGTCAACCTGTCGGCGCGCCAGCTGAAAGAACCCGGATTGCCGGCCGTGGTGGCCGATGCGCTGGCCGTTTCCGGCCTGCCGCCGGAATGCCTGGAGCTGGAAATCACCGAGAGCATGATCATGGGCGATGTCGAGCACACCATTCGGGTGCTCAAGTCGATCAAGGCGCTAGGCGTGCGGATTGCAGTCGATGATTTCGGCACCGGCTATTCATCGCTGAGCTATCTGCAACGTCTGCCGATCGATACGCTGAAAATCGACCGTTCTTTCGTTTCCGGTTGCGACCGGGGCGGCAAGACGATGGCGATTCCGCATGCCATCATCTTCCTCGGCAAGAGCCTGAATCTGCACATCGTGGCCGAAGGGGTCGAGACCGAGGCGGAGAGGGATGTGCTGGCGGTTTGCGGCTGTAACGAGTTTCAGGGCTACTTTTATTCGCGGCCGATGCAGGCGGCAGCGGTTGGCGAGTATCTGCAGGCTGGCATGGTCTGAGCCTGCGCTGTCGCTGCCGGCAAGCCCTGTCTTGCCGCAGCGCTAGTTTTGGTTTTTATATGGCATAAATTTCCGGCGAGTCGGCGTAGAATCGAATTGTTGAATCGCAGCAGGCGGCACCGGCCGTGCCGGGCCGTTTTTCCGCAGCAGCTCGTCTGGCTTGCTACGGGTATCGCCGGGAATCGTCATGAACAAGATGCTGACCATCGACGGCAACGAAGCCGTCGCCAACGTGGCTTACCGCGTTTCTGAAGTGATCGCCATTTACCCGATCACCCCCTCGTCCGGCATGGGCGAACTCTCCGATGAATGGGCCGCCCAGGGCAAGACCAATATCTGGGGCAGCGTTCCCCGCGTCGTTGAACTGCAGTCGGAAGGCGGCGCCGCCGGTGCCGTCCATGGCGCGCTGCAGGGCGGGGCGCTGGCGACGACCTTTACGGCTTCGCAGGGCCTGCTGCTGATGATTCCCAACATGTTCAAGATCGCCGGCGAACTGACCCCGACGGTCTTTCACGTTGCCGCCCGAGCCGTCGCGACGCATGCACTGTCGATCTTCGGCGATCATTCCGACGTGATGGCCACGCGCGGCACCGGCTTCGCGCTGCTCGCCTCGAATTCGGCCCAGGAGGCTCAGGATATGGCGGTCATTGCCTCGGCGGCGACGCTGGCCGGACGCCTGCCGGTGCTGCATTTCTTCGATGGTTTCCGCACGTCGCACGAAGTGGCGAAGATTGCTCCGGTCGACGACGAAATCTTGCGAAAAATGTTACCGCCGGAATTGATCGCCGCCCACCGCCAGCGCGCCCTGTCGCCCGAGCATCCGGTGCTGCGCGGCAGTTCGCAGAATCCCGATGTGTTCTTCCAGGCCCGCGAGGCACAGAACCCGTGGTTCAATGCCTTTCCGGGCGTCGTCCAGCAGGCGATGACACAGTTTGCCGAGCTGACCGGCCGGCAATACCAGCTGTTCGATTACGTCGGCGCGCCGGAGGCCGAGCGGGTCATTGTCGTCATGGGGTCGGCTGCAGAAACCGTGCAGGAAACCGTCGAGCACATGGAGCGGCAGGGCGAGAAGGTGGGGCTGCTCAAGGTTCGCCTTTACCGGCCATGGGCGCCGGAGGCGCTGCTCGCGGCCTTGCCGGCAAGCACCCGGGCGATCGCCGTGCTCGACCGCTGCAAGGAGCCGGGGGGCGATGGGGAGCCGCTGTTCAAGGATATCCTGGTTGCGCTGGCCGAGAATGCGACCAGCGAAGCGCCGCGCTTCGCCAGCCAGCCCAGGGTGCTCGGCGGGCGTTACGGGCTGGCTTCCAAGGAATTCACGCCGGCCATGGTTTTTGCCGTTTTTTCCGCGTTGACCGTGGATAGTCCCAAACGCCGCTTCACGGTCGGCATCAGCGACGACGTGACGCACCTGTCGCTGCCCGTCGATCCGGCTTTCCGCACCGATGCCGTGCGCCAGACCTTCGGCGCCCTTTTCTACGGGCTGGGTTCTGACGGCACGGTGTCGGCGAACAAGAATTCGATCAAGATCATCGGCGACGAAACCGGGCTCTTTGCCCAAGGGTATTTCGTCTATGACTCAAAAAAATCCGGAGCGATGACCGTCTCGCACCTACGCTTCGGGCCGCAGCCGATTCGTTCGACCTACCTGATCGGCGAGGGCGACGCCAGGTTCGTCGCCTGCCATCAGCCGCTCTTTCTCGAAACCCATGACCTGCTGGCGCATGCGGCGCCGGGAGCCGTTTTTCTGCTCAACACGCCGTTGCCGGCTGACCGGGTGTGGGCGACCTTACCGGTGGCGATGCAGCGGCAAATGGTCGCCAAGCGCATCCGCTTCCACGTCATCGACGCCTATCGTGTGGCCCAGGAAGCCGACATGGGACGGCGCATCAACACGATCATGCAGACCTGTTTCTTCGCCATCTCCGGCATTTTGCCGCAGGGCGAGGCTCTTGCGGCGATCAAGCGTGCGGTGGAAAAGTCCTATGGCCGCAAGGGACGGCGCATCGCCGAGCTGAATTACCGGGCGATCGACAAGACCCTGGCCTGCCTGCACGAAGTAAGCGTGCCGGCCGAGTTGGTGGCCTCTGAAATCCGGGTAGTTGAACGGGATGCCCCGGGCGCCTCCGATTTCGTCCGCAAATTGACGCTGCCGATGATCGCCGGCCAGGGCGACCGCCTGCCGGTATCGCTGTTTCCGGCCGATGGCACCTTTCCGACCGGTACGGCGAAGTACGAAAAGCGCAATCTGGCCTTGCAGATACCAGCCCTTGAAGCAGATTTGTGCACGCAATGCGGCAAATGCGTCTTTGTCTGCCCGCATTCAGCGATCCGCGCCAAAGCCTATCCGGCGGAACTGGCCAACGGGGCGCCGGCCGCCTTCAAGAGCATGGCCATCCGCAGCAAGGATTACCCGGCCGGCTGGCGGATGAGCTATCAGGTGGCGCCGGAGGATTGCACCGGCTGCACGCTGTGCGTCGAAGTTTGCCCGATCCGCGACAAGTCGAAGGCCTCGCGCAAGGCGCTGAACATGGCCGAACAGGCACCTTTACGGATGCAGGAAGCGGAGAACTGGGCCTTCTTCCTGACGTTGCCCGACTATGACCGCACGCTGGCCAAGCGCAACACCATTCCCGGCTCAATGCTGCTCTCTCCGCTGTTCGAGTTTTCCGGCGCTTGTGTCGGCTGCGGCGAAACCCCCTACATTCGTCTGGCGACACAGTTATTCGGCGACCGCATGCTGATTGCCAATGCCACCGGCTGTTCGTCAATCTACGGCGGCAATCTGCCGACCACGCCATACACGACCGATAGCAATGGTCGCGGCCCGGCGTGGAACAATTCATTGTTCGAAGACAACGCCGAGTTCGGCCTCGGCATGCGCCTGGCTACCGGGCAACTGGCCGAGGCGGCACGCGCGCAGGTGCGCGCCATGAGGCTGGAAATCGGTGACGCCCTGGCGCAGGCCCTGTTGACCGCCGACCAGAGCAGTGAGGCCGGCATCCATGAACAACGCGAACGGGTCGCCGAACTGCAGGCAAAACTGGCGCATCTCGCCACGCCAGCGGCCGACCAGCTCGCTGCCGTTGCCGAATACCTGATCCGGCGCAGCGTCTGGATTATCGGCGGCGACGGCTGGGCCTACGATATCGGCTTCGGCGGCCTCGACCATGTCCTGTCGTCGGGCGAGGACGTCAATATTCTGGTGCTCGATACCGAGGTTTATTCCAACACCGGCGGACAGAACTCCAAGGCCACGCCGCGTGGCGCCGTTGCCAAGTTCGCTGCCGGCGGCAAGCCGAACCGCAAGAAGGATCTGGCGCGCATCGCAATGGATTACGAAAACGTCTATGTCGCACAGGTGGCCTACGGCGCCAAGGATGTCCATACCTTGAAGGCCTTCCTCGAAGCCGAAAGCTATCCCGGCGTCTCGATCATCATTGCCTACAGCCCGTGCATCGCCCACGGCATGGATCTCTCGAACAACCTGCGCCAGCAGGACCTGGCCGTCAAGGCCGGTCACTGGCCGCTGCTCCGCTACGATCCACGGCTGCGCGAGCAGGGCAAGAATCCGTTGTCGGTGGATAGTGCCGCACCAAGCATCCCGTTCGCTGAATTCGCCGGCAACGAAGCGCGTTTCACCGTGCTTGAACGCTTGCACCCGGAGGCGTCAGCTCAGTTCCTGGCGCAAGCCGGCAAGGATGCCCGCCTGCGTCACCAGGAATATCGCGAACTGTCCGAAATGCTGTTGCCGGAAGCAGCGATCGATGCCCAGGCCCAAGCGGTCGCAGACCAGAAGGAAGAACCCCATGCCTGATCTGTCCACAAACTATCTCGGCCTGCCGCTGAAGAATCCGCTGGTCCCTTCCTCGTCGCCGCTCAGCCATGATCTCGACGCTGTCCGGCATCTGGAAGACGCCGGTGCGGCGGCCATCGTCATGCACTCGTTGTTCGAGGAAGATGTCCGCCACGACGAGCAGATGATCGACCGCTTTCTCGTGCATCCCGAGATCTTCTGCGAGGCCGCCGGCCATCTTCCTTCTGCGCATGATTACCAGAGCCGGCTCGATGCTTATCTGGAACTGATCCAGCGCCTCAAGTCGCATCTCGCCATCCCCGTTGTTGCCAGTCTCAACGGCTCCTCGCTGAGCGGCTGGGTCGAGCTGGGCAAGGAAATGCAGGCAGCCGGTGCCGATGCCCTCGAACTTAACGCCTGGTACATGCCGAGCGACCCCAGAGTGTCCGGTGAAGCAATCGAAGATCACCACATTTCGCTGCTGCAAGAACTGAAAGCAGTGGTCAGCATTCCGGTCAGCATGAAACTGTCGCCATTTTTCTCGTCGCTGCCGCATTTCGTCCATCAGGCGGAAATGGCCGGTGCTGCTGGCATCTCGCTGTTCAACCGTTTCTACCAACCGGACATCGATCTGGATGCCTTGAGCGTGGTCGACCGCGTGCAACTGTCATCTTCGGCCGATACCTTGCTCGCCATGCGCTGGATCGCCATCTTGCGCGGTAGCACAAGCCTGTCGCTGGCCGCGACAGGCGGAGTACACACGGCGGAAGATGCCCTGAAAATGCTGCTTGCCGGCGCCGATGTCGTGCATCTGACCAGCGCACTCCTCAAGCACGGACCGCAGGTCCTGACCGAGGTGCTTGGCGGCATGACGCACTGGCTGGAGGAGCGGGAATACACTTCTGTGGCGCAGATGAAAGGCTCGCTGAGCCAGCAGAATTCACCGAATCCAAGCGCCTTTGCCCGAGCGGCCTATCTGCATGTGCTGGATTCGTTTACGCCGCCGCCCGGAGTGCGGTATTGAGGACGGCTAGGCCAGAGAAATAGTCAGTTAATGCTGAATTGCTTGAAAGCCCGTTCCAAACGCATGCCTGTCGCACTTGAACATGTTCGTGAACCGGGCAGAAAAAAGGCCCATGCTGCCATGGGCCTTCATTGAACCAGGTTACGGTATTTCAATTATTGGGTGTCTGGCGGCGGCGAACTGCAACGAGCGACAGCAAAGCCAAACCGAACAGGGCGGTAGTTCCAGGTTCTGGCACTTGGTTTGTGATATTCCCGGCCATGATCCAGACATTATCGGCACCGTCATTCAAATGGCTGAGTCGAATATCAACTGCGATGCCGGTATAGTTGCCGGAGTAGAGCGCATCATTCAAAGCCTTGCTGAACAGTGCGAACCCTGCCTGATCAACGCCAAGGGACTGATTCACCGTATGCCAACCGGTTTGACCCTGACCACAAGCACTTAACTGCACTTCACCAGTCGTGTCGTTCACGCAGATTTCTGAATGCACGTGCGCCCACTTGTCGGTTGCATTCGTCAGAATGTCATCGACGCCGGCGGTCTGGTCGTTGCTCTGGGCCGCTAGAACGTTGTTGGAACCCGACAGATCAAAGGTAACAGCGCCATTTGCACCGTACAAAGTCACGCGCCCCCAGCCCAGCAGGTCCTGGCCAGCGAGCGTTCCGCTATCACCGGTTTCGTTATTGCCGAACATGAAGACCAGTGCCTTGCCGTTAAGGGCGGCTGTCAAGGCGCTCACCGAACTATCCCAAGACTGCATGCAGCCCGTATTGTTCATGCTGGCCAGACAGTTCGTATTGTTGGCGAAATTCAACCCAGGCAGATTCGTGTAGGTGGCTGAGTTATTGACCGCCAATGTATGCGAGTTGTCTGTCGCCGGCCCGCCTACTGGATCGCTCGGTATCGTGGATCCGCCTTGGCCTTGGGCGGCAGCGGCTGACATCAGGAACAGGTTGTTATCGGTATAGACTGAATTGTTGATCGTTCCAGTCATGGCGCGGAACGGATCGTCGATAGCCGTGTTCAAACCTTGTAACGTCGTCCCTTGCCCAGCACCATCAATGACATTGATTAAGGCCTCATTGGGTTTGTAGGTAAAGTCATAGTTGTTCCACAAACCAAATTGTTTCTGCTGGTCGGACAGCAACCCTAGCGAATAAACCGAAAAGTCGCCAAAGACCAGACAGTTGTTCGATGACGATCCAAAACCACAATTTGCTTCCGGGAGATTGATTGTTTGTGCGAAGGCCGTGCTAGGCAGTCCCACTGAAGAGATGGCGAGGCTGAAGGCCGTTCCGATTCCAAGTGACCATAATGAGTTTTTCATGATGATACTCCCCGTTGCCTACAAAGATTATTGCTGAATTTAAGACTAACAACTTAGTTAGCACTTAAGACAGAGCACACGTCGTGCCAGAAAAAATAATCAAATGAAAACAATCGAGTAGGAATTGTCGGTCTTCCGCGGTATGGGCGCGTGTAAAGTTCCCCGACATCTTATGTGTCGAGATATTCAACCAGTAGCTGGGTTGATTCGACGCCCATGTATTCGTTGATCGCCAGGCGGTAGGCGGCGCGGGTGCGGGGGCCGGGCTGGGTGCTGAAATTGAACTGGATGGCGTCGATGCGGGTGTTGCCCTTGCGCAGGCGTAGTTTGAGGTGCTTTTCCTTGAGCACGCGCTGTTGCTCGACGTCGAATTCGTCCATGAACAGCGGCGCCGGAAAGCCCTGGCCCCAGATTTCATTTTCCAAGAGGCGGGCGGTTTCCAGCGAGAAGTAGCCGCCTTCGAGATTGCCGTCGGTTTCCAGCGTCCGCGTCAGGTCGGCCGGGGCGAGCAGTTCGCCGGCCACCTGGGCAAACAATTCTTTGAATTTTTCGAAATTTTCGGCGTTGACCGTAGCGCCGGCCGCCATGGCATGGCCGCCGAAGCGGATGAGCAGGCCCGGGGCGCGCTTGGCGACGAGGTCGAGCGCGTCGCGCAGGTGCAGGCCGGGAATCGAGCGGCCGGAGCCCTTGATGATGCCGCCTTCGCCGGGCGCGAAAGCGAAGACCGGGCGGTGCAGCTTGTCCTTGATCCGCGAGGCGAGGATGCCGACGACGCCTTCGTGCCAGCTTTCGTCGAACAATGCGATGCCCGGCGCAGTGCTGTCGGTGTCCAGCGTTTGCAGCAGTTGCAGTGCCTGTTCCTGCATGCCGGCTTCGATTTCGCGGCGTTCGCGGTTCAATGTGTCGAGTTGCTGGGCGATGGAGAGGGCGCGGGCCGGATCGTCGGTGAGCAGGCATTCGACGCCGAGGCGCATGTCGGCCAGCCGGCCGGCGGCGTTCAGGCGGGGACCGAGCAGGAAGCCGAGGTCGAAGGCGGTGGCGCGCTTCGGGTCGCGGGCGGCGGCCTTGAACAGGGCGGCGATGCCGGGTTGCATCTGGCCGGCGCGCATCCGCTTGAGGCCCTGGCTGACGAGGATGCGATTGTTGCGATCGAGCTTGACGACGTCGGCCACCGTGCCGAGGGCGACGAGGTCGAGCAGGTTGGCGAAGTTGGGCTCCGGGCGCTCCGCAAACCAGTCGCGGGTACGCAGTTCGGCGCGCAGGGCGAGCATGACGTAGAACATGACGCCGACGCCGGCGATGCATTTGGACGGGAATTCGCAGCCGGGCTGGTTGGGATTGACGATGCAGTCGGCGGCCGGCAGCGTTGCCGCCGGCAGGTGGTGGTCGGTGATCAGCGTTGCGATGCCGTGCTGCTGGGCGCGGGCGACGCCTTCGAGGCTGGCGATGCCGTTGTCGACGGTGATGATCAGATCGGGCGACTGCTGGGCGGCGAGATCGACGATTTCCGGCGACAGGCCATAGCCGAGCTTGAAGCGGTCGGGGAGCAGGAAATCGACGTCTGCCCCGAGCGCCTTCAGGGCGCGCATGCCGACCGCCGTGGCGGTGGCGCCATCGCAGTCGTAGTCGCCGATGATCAGCAGCTTGGCCTCGGCCTCGATGGCGTCGGCCAGCAACTGGGCGGCTGCGCCAGCGTTGGTCAGGGCGCTGGGCGGGAGCAGCGATTTCAGTTCGTAGTCGAGTTCGGCCTTGTCGGTGATGCCGCGGGCGGCGTAGAGGCGGGCAAGCAGCGGGTGCAGCCCCTGCTGTTCGAGTTGCCAGGCAACGCGCGGCGGGCTGCTGCGGGTGGTGATCTGGGTCACGGGGCGCTCCTGTCAGCCAGTTCCTTGGCCAGGGCGGCCAGCGGCTGGCCCCGGCGCCAGAATTTCCAGCGGTCCTGGCCGTGCAGCGTCCAGGTCAGCTGGCCGTAGATGGTCGGGGCGACGATGCTCAGGGTTTCGATCTGCCGGCCAAGCGCGGCGCGCAGCGGCAGGAACCAGTGGTCGTCGAGGCGTTGCCAGGCATCGCGCCAGCAGGGGCTGTCTTCGTAAAGGACGGGGGGGAGCAGGCTGTCGAGAACCAGCAGGTGGCGGCTCTTCGGATCGGCGGCGGCGAGCAGCGCACTCAGGCTGCCCGGGCAGGGGGCCGCCTTGGCGCCGGCGGCGAAGGCCAGGCCGGTGGCCAGCGGGTTGTCGCTCCAGACGGCGGCGAATTGTGGCGCGGCGATCTTGGGCAGGGTGCCGCCGCCCCACAGCCACAGGCTATTGACGGCAGGTTTCCCGGCGGCCAGCCGGCGTTCGTTGACCGGGTGGCCATGCAGGAACATCTGCACTTCGTTGAGCCAGCGGGTCAGGACGCCGTTTTTGTCGGTCAGCTCGTTGTCCAGGCGCCGGCCGGCGATGGTGGAAATGGGCTCGGCATGGTGGTCGACCGTAGCATTCAGGCGCAAATACCAGCGACGGGCCGTGGCGGTGTAAAAAACACCGACATCGGCGAATTGGGCGTTGAGCGCCCCGACGATGGCTTGCGCTTCGTCGTCTTCCAGCTCGAAGGCACCGGCGTCGGCGAGAATGATGCGTTCATGGTGGAAGCGCAGGTGCACCGGATCGGCGCACAGCCAGTGGCCGTCGCGGGCGGGTTCGCCGTCGGCCTCGCCGAGCAGGCGCAGGGCGCCGAAGGGGGCGTCGTCGAGGCTGAACAGGCGGGCGAGGGCTGTCTCGAAAGGCAGCCTGGGATGGCGGGCGAAGGTGGCATGGCTGGCCAGCCATTCGAATCCCGGCACGGAGAGTTTCCCGAGGGTCAGTTGGTCATTCGGTTCGGGCCAGATCAGCTCGGGAACAAGTAGGGTGAGGTGCACAGGGGGGCGGGCAAGGGGTAGGCAGCCAAAAAGTGTACCATAGCGACTTTTCCCGCCCGGTGTTATCCGCATGGCATTGCCCTACGAGTTGTTGATCGGCTTGCGCTACACGCGCGCCAAGCGACGCAATCATTTCATTTCATTCATCTCGGCGATTTCGATGCTCGGCATCGGGCTCGGCGTCGCGGCGCTGATTGTCGTGCTGTCGGTGATGAACGGGTTTCAGAAGGAGCTGCGGACGCGCATTCTCGGCGTCGCCTCGCATATCCAGATCACCGGCATCAACGGTGAATTGCCGAACTGGTCGCTGGTCGCCGAACAGGCGATGAAACATCCGGAAGTCCGGGCCAGCGCACCCTTCGTCCAGTCGCAGGGGATGTTCAGCGTCGATGGCGTGGTCAAGGGGGCGATGATCCGCGGCATCTTGCCCGAGCAGGAAGACCGCGTCGCCGATTTCCGCAAGACCATCCAGAGCGGCAGCCTCGACGACCTGCGGCCGGGTGAGTTCGGTATCGTGCTCGGTGCCGACCTGGCCCGTTCGCTGCGTGTTTTCACCGGCGACAAGGTGACGCTGATCGCGCCACAGGGGACGGTGACCCCGGCCGGCGTCGTGCCGCGCCTGAAGTCGTTCAAGGTGGTCGGCATCTTCGAGGTCGGGATGTACGAATACGACTCGGGATTGGCGCTGATCAATATCGAGGATGCCCAGAAGCTCTACCAGATGGACGACCGGGTCAGCGGCGTGCGGCTCAAGGTCGACGATCTCTTCCAGGCGCCGCGCATCGCTCGCGAGCTGGTCCGCTACATCGATGCAGATGCCTACCTGAGCGACTGGACCAAGAGCCACGCCAATTTCTTTCGCGCCGTGGCGATCGAGAAGAACATGATGTTCATCATCCTGTCGCTGATCGTCGCCGTCGCCGCCTTCAACCTGGTGTCGACGCTGGTCATGGCGGTCACCGACAAGCAGGCCGACATCGCCATCCTGCGCACCCTCGGCGCCCGGCCGCGTTCGATCATGGCGGTCTTCGTCGTTCAGGGGGCGCTGGTCGGTTTCATCGGGCTCGGCCTGGGCATCGTCGGCGGCGTGCTGCTGGCGCTGAACATCGATGTCGTGGTGCCCGTCATCGAAAAACTGCTCGGTGTGCATTTCCTGTCGAAGGAGGTCTATTACATTTCCGACCTGCCCTCCGAACTGCAATGGGGCGACGTCTGGGGTGTGACATTGATCGCCTTCGTGCTCGCCCTGCTGGCGACGCTGTACCCGAGCTGGAAGGCGTCGCGGGTCAATCCGGCGGAGGCCCTGCGCTATGAGTGAACCGATCCTGATGGCCCGGAGCCTGTCCAAGGTGTTTCGCGGCGGGGGGCTGGAAGTGCCGGTGTTGTCCGGTGTCGATCTGGTCGTTCAGCCCGGCGAAACCGTGGCCATCGTCGGCGCTTCCGGCTCCGGCAAAAGCACCTTGCTGCATCTGCTGGGTGGCCTGGACACCCCGTCGGCCGGCGAGGTGACATTGATGGGCCGCGATTTTTCGGCCCTAGGCGAGGTCGACCGTGGCGATTGGCGCAATCTGCATCTTGGCTTTGTCTATCAGTTTCACCACCTGCTGGCCGAATTTTCGGCGCTCGAGAATGTCGCCATGCCGCTGCTGATCCGGCGCATGGAACGATCGGCGGCCTTTGGCAAGGCCGCCGACATCCTCACGGCGGTCGGGCTCGGACATCGCCTTGAGCACCGTCCGGGCGAGCTTTCCGGCGGCGAGCGCCAGCGGGCGGCAATCGCCCGCGCGCTGGTCAGCAATCCCTCGTGTTTGCTGGCCGATGAACCAACCGGCAATCTCGATAGCCACACGGCATCATTGGTCTTCGGTTTGCTGATCGAACGTGTCCGCCAGCAGCAGGCCAGCCTGATTGTCGTAACCCACGATCAGCGGCTTGCCGCAAAAGCCGATAGAGTGCTTCATCTTGATGATGGCATTCTACGTGCCGATTCTTAACGCAAGTCAAAATGTTAAATTTGATTTAAAATATAAAATCGACACGCGCTTATTCCCCAGGAGTAAAACTGATGCAAGCCCTTTTTTCGCCGGCCATCGCCTTGATGAATCGCCTTCGCTATCACAGCAAATTCATGCTGCTGGGGCTGGCAGTGGGTACCGTGATTTCGGTACTGTTGTATTCGGTTTTTTCGTCGCTGAGTCGGGATATCGCGACGGCACGTGATGAACTGGCCGGCTTGCAGATGATCAAGCCGATGAACCGCATGGTGCAGGTCATCCAGCAGCATCGCGGGCTTTCTTCCGGCGTCCTGAACGGCAACGAGGCCATGAAGGACAAGCGGGCGGCCAAGGAAAAGGAAGTGATCGAGGCGGTAGCCGCCACCGATGCCGCGCTGTCGCCCGTGTTGCGTGACACAACGGCCTGGAAGTCGATTCGCCAGGACTGGGAGACGATACATACCCAGGGGCTGGGCTGGACCGCTCCCGAAAGCATCAAGCGCCATTCGACGCTGATCAGCAATGTCTTGCTGTTCATGGCTGACGTGGCGGACGAGAAGCAGCTGACGCTCGATCCGGCCATGGATACTTATTACGCGATGGATACCGTCGTCTCGAAGATGCCGCAAATGCTCGAATCCTTGGGCATTACCCGGGCGCGCGGCACTGCCGTGCTGGCCAAGAAGGAACTGTCGGCGCAGATGCGGATCGATATTGCCTCGCAAGTGGCCCAGATGGCGGACACGCTGCGCCAGCAGAACATCAATCTCGAGAAGGCCATGCGTTACGCCCCTGTCCTGCAAGGTGCGCTGCCCGGGCCGACCAAGGCATTCTCGGAAGGCGTGGAAAAGGTGTTTGCCCTGGTACGCGAGGATATCCTCTCGGAAAAGTTTGCGACGACGCCGCAGGATTACCTGGCGACGACCACGGAGCTGATCGACCTCGGCTACAAGGTGATGTTCGAAACCCTGATTCCGCAATTCGAGCTGCAACTGCAAAAACGCATGACCGAGGCGCAGCACACTCTGATTTTCGAAATCGGGCTGGCAGTGGCGACCGCGCTGTTGGTCGGCTATCTCGGCATGGGCAGCTACTACTCGGTACTCAACAGCGTCGGCGATTTTTCGCAAGGCGCGCGCCGGCTGGCGGATGGCGATCTGACGGCTGAATTCGAGGCCGAAGGGGCCGACGAACTGCATTCGGCAGCCAAAGACTTCAACGGCATGGCAGCGGCTTTCCGCAAGCTGCTGGGCGGCATCCAGGGCGAAGTCCGGCAACTCAGCCAGGCGGCCGAGCAACTGGCGTCGTCGAGCCAGCAGATTTCTACCAGCACGGCGGCCCAGAGCGATTCCGCGTCGAGCATGGCAGCGGCGGTCGAGCAGATGACCGTCGGTGTCGACCATATTGCGCGAAATGCCCAGGATGCCCAGCGCTATTCCACGGAATCGGACGAGGTCGCGGCACAGGGGGTGAAGATCGTCCAGTCTGTGGTCAGCGAAATCGAAGGCATTGCCCGGACCGTGAATCAGTCGGCGGCGGCGGTCGAGGCCCTCGGTCAGCAATCCGAACAGATTTCGGCCA